>OMZJ01000050.1 GCA_900315495.1 uncultured Lachnospiraceae bacterium | reverse complement strand
CAGAGCACCTGACTCTTAATCAGGGTGTCCAGGGTTCGAGCCCCTGGAGGCGCATTGTTGGCACCATTTTTAACCGCGTGTTAGAAATGGTGCTTTTTTCATAGGTCAGAGCTCTGACAGCGGCAGGAGGAATCCATGGCAAAGGCAAAATATGATTATCTGCTCGTCGGAAGCGGCTTGTATTCCGGAACCATCGCGGCGCTTGCCGCCGGGGCGGGAAAGACCTGTCTGGTGCTGGAAAAGCGCAGCGAGATCGGCGGAAATGTCTACTGCGAGACCATCGAGGGCATCCACGTGCACAAATACGGTGCCCATATCTTCCACACCAGCAGCCGGGAAGTGTGGGACTTTGTCAACCGTTACGCGGAATTCAACCGCTATACCAACTCTCCCATCGCCAATTTTCACGGAGAGATCTACAACCTGCCCTTCAACATGAACACTTTCAGCCGCATGTGGGGCATCCGAACACCGGACGAAGCGCGGGCGATCATCGAGGCACAGCGGGCGGCCGTCACCGGCGAGCCGAAAAACCTGGAGGAACAGGCGATCCGCCTGGTCGGCACCGATATCTATCGGAAACTGATCGAAGGCTACACGGAGAAGCAGTGGGGGCGCAGCTGCCGGGAGCTGCCCGCTTTCATCATCCGGAGACTTCCGGTGCGCTACACCTACGACAACAATTATTTCAATGACCTGTGGCAGGGCATCCCGATCGGCGGCTACAATGCGCTGACGGAAAAGCTTTTTGCCGGCGCCGATAGGAAGACGGGGGTCGACTACCTGGAAGACCCGGCACGGTGGAATGCCTGTGCGGACCGCGTGATTTTCACCGGCCCGATCGACGCGTTCTACGGATACCGCTTCGGTCCGCTGGAGTACCGGACGGTCCGCTTTGAGACAGAGGTGCTCGACACGCCGAACTTCCAGGGGGTCGCCGTGGTCAACTACACCGACCGGGAGACGCCGTGGACCCGCATCATCGAGCACAAGCATTTTGAGTTCGGCACCCAGGAAAAGACCGTCATCTCCCGCGAGTATTCCGAGACCTGGAAGCCGGGCATGGAACCCTTCTATCCGGTCAACGACGAGAAAAACGCGGGGATCTTCGCGAAATACCAGGCGCTGGCGGCCGCGGAGCCGAAGGTTCTCTTCGGCGGCAGGCTCGGCGAATACCGTTATTACAACATGGATCAGGTCATTGCTTCCGCCATGGCAGCATGGCGGAAGCTGGAAAGGCAGTCAGAAGAATGAAAGTGGTTTTGCTGGCGGGCGGCTTCGGCACCCGCTTTTCGGAGGAATCGGAGTTCAAGCCGAAGCCGATGATCGAGATCGGCGACATGCCGATTCTCTGGCACATCATGAAGGGATACTCCTTCTACGGCTATAATGAATTTATCATCTGTGCCGGCTACAAGCAGCACATGATCAAGGAGTGGTTTGCCGATTATTTTCTGCACACCTCCGACATCACCTTTGACTTTACGCAGGGCAACCGCATCATCGTGCACAACCAGCACACCGAGCCCTGGAAAGTCACAGTGGTGGACACCGGCCTGCACACCCTCACCGGCGGGCGCATCAAGCGCGTACAGCCCTACATCGGCAATGAGCCCTTTATGATGACCTACGGGGACGGGGTCTGCGACGTGAACATCAACGATCTCGTCGCCTTCCACCGCTCCCACGGGAAAATCGCCACGCTGACCTCCGTGCAACAGAAGCAGCAGAAGGGCGTGCTGAACATCGGCGGGGACAACGCGGTGTACTCCTTCCGGGAGAAAAACGCGTCGGACAACACGTATATCAATGCCGGATTCATGGTTCTCAACCCCGAAATTTTCGATTATATCGACGGGGACAGCACTTCCTTTGAGCAGGAGCCCCTGCAGCGCATCGCGGCAGAGCACCAGCTGATGAGCTACCGCCACACCGGATTCTGGCAGTGCATGGACAATCGCCGCGAATGGATGGTTCTGGAAAAGCTCTGGGAGAGCGGAAACGCTCCCTGGAAGGTATGGAACGACTGAGAGGAGAAAGAAGCATGTCTGAAAGACCTGACAACGTCCCCGCTGCCTTCCGGCAGCTCGGATCCTACCGCGGAAAGCGCGTCTTTCTCACCGGGCACACCGGGTTCAAGGGTTCCTGGATGTGCCGGGTTCTCACGCTTCTCGGCGCAGAGGTCACGGGCTATGCCCTGGAACCGCCCACCGATCCATCTCTGTTCGCGGCAGCCGGAATGGAAAAGGACATTCATTCTGTCATCGGCGACATCCGCGACTTCGACCGGCTGAAAGCTGCCTTCCGGGAGGCGGACCCCGAGGTGGTCTTCCACCTGGCGGCCCAGCCGATCGTCCGCGAGAGTTACCGTACTCCGCGCGAAACCTACGAGACCAACGTGATGGGCACCGTCAACCTGATGGAGTGTGTCAGGCTGGCCGCCGCGTCCGGCGGCGCCGTGCGCTCGGTGCTCAATGTGACGACCGACAAGGTGTACAAGAACCGCGAATGGGTCTGGGGATACCGCGAGGACGAGCCGCTGGACGGCTATGACCCCTACTCCAACTCCAAGTCCTGCTCAGAGCTGGTGACCCACAGCTACCGCGATTCCTTCTTCCGGAAGGCGGACGGCACGTACAGCCCTGCCGTCTCCACCGCGCGGGCCGGCAACGTCATCGGCGGCGGCGATTTCGCGCCGGACCGGATTATTCCCGACTGCGTGCGGGCCGCCATGGCCGGCCGTCCGGTCGCCATCCGCAATCCCAACTCCACAAGGCCCTACCAGCACGTGCTGGAACCCGTGACGGCATACCTGATGATTGCGGCGGCACAGGATGCCGATCCCCAAAAGGCCGGATTCTACAATGTGGGCCCGGACGAATGCGACTGTGCCACAACGGGGGAACTGGCCGCACTGTTTACGAAGATCTGGGGGGATGGCCTGACCTGGGAAGCCGGCGACCCGAACGGCCCGCACGAGGCAAATTTCCTGAAGCTGGACTGCTCTCTCCTGAAATCGGTCTTCGGCTGGTCTCCGCGCTGGCACCTGCAGGAGGCCGTGCAGAAAACGGTGGAATGGAGCCGCGTGTATGCCGCGGGCGGCGATGTCCGGGCGTGCATGGACCGGCAGATCCGGGAATTTCTCACCGGCGAAAAGCCGCAGGGCTGAAACGGATCCAGCGATCATAGAAAGCAGGGATGAAATGTCTGATCAGAACAACAAGAAATGGAACAGCGAGGAGGAAGCCCGGGCGGAGATCAAAGACCTGGTTGCTTCCTATTATCATCAGTTTAAGGAAGACAAGTCGACATTCAAGCCGGGAGACCGCATCAATTACGCATCCCGGGTCTATGACGAGAAGGAGATGCAGAGCCTCACGGACGCCTGCCTGGATTTCTGGCTGACAGCAGGACGTTTTTCTGCTGCCTTTGAGCGGGATTTCGCGAAGTGGATCGGCGTGCGGTACTGCTATCTCGTCAACAGCGGGTCCTCGGCCAATCTGACTGCGTTCATGGTTCTCACCTCCCCGGAGCTGGGCAGCCGCCAGATCCGCCGCGGTGATGAAATCATCACCGTCGCCTGCGGTTTCCCAACGACAGTGACGCCGATCCTGCAGTACGGCGCGGTTCCCGTCTTCGTGGACATCACCGTGCCGCAGTACAACATTGATGTCTCCCTGCTGGAAGCGGCCCGCAGCGAAAAGACCAAAGCCGTCATGATCGCGCACACGCTGGGCAACCCCTTTGACCTCGCCGCGGTCCGGGCGTTCTGCGACAAGTATCACCTGTGGCTGATCGAGGACAACTGCGACGCGCTGGGCAGCCGGTATACGATCGACGGCGTCACAAAGTACACCGGGACGTGGGGGGATATCGGCACGTCCAGCTTCTATCCGCCCCATCACATGACGATGGGCGAGGGCGGTGCCGTGTACACCGATAACCCGCTTTTAGCAAAGCTGATCCGCTCCTTCCGCGACTGGGGCCGCGACTGCATGTGCCCGCCCGGACAGGACAATTTCTGCGGGCACCGGTTTGACGGCCATCACGGGGAACTCCCGGAGGGCTATGATCACAAGTATGTCTACAGCCATTTCGGGTACAATCTGAAGGCCACGGACCTGCAGGCCGCCGTCGGCGTGGAACAGCTGAAAAAATTCCCGTCCTTCATCGAGAAACGCCGGCAGAACTGGGACACGCTCCGCCGGATGCTGGTTCCCGCAGAGAGCCGCCTGATTCTCCCCGAACCGGCCGAAAACAGTATTCCCTCCTGGTTCGGCTTCCTGATTTCCGTTCGGGAGGACGCCGGCATCACCCGCAACGAAGTGACGCGGGAGCTGGAGAAACGCAATGTCCAGACCCGTCTTCTCTTCTCCGGCAACCTGATCCGCCATCCCTGCTTCAACCAGATCCGGGGCACGGACGCCTACCGGGTGTGCGGCAGCCTGACGCACACCGACTTCGTGATGAACCATACCTTCTGGATCGGCGTCTACCCGGGAATGACCGAAGAGAAGCTGGCATACATGGCAGATTCCATCCGGGAGATCGTCGGGGCCTGAGCGGATCCGGATCCGGCTGCAGGCGACCGTGCTGAACCCTGTGAAGGTCATCGGCCCCCTGACCGGATCCGGAAAAGGAACTGTACGGTACCTCCGATCAAGACTGTAAAGGAGACGAACGCATGAAACAGAGACTTGCCGATTATGTCGCTGATTTCCTTGTCCGGCACGGAATCACGGACTGCTTTTCCGTGGTCGGCGGCGGCGCCATGCATCTGAACGATGCCCTGGGGCACCGGGAGGGGCTTCACGTCTGGTACAATCATCATGAGCAGGCCTGCGCCATGGCCGCGGAGGCCTATGCACGGGAAAGCGGCAGAATCGCCGCCGTGTGCGTGACGACCGGTCCCGGCGGGACCAATGCCATCACCGGCGTCGTCGGCGGCTGGCTGGACTCCATCCCGATGCTGGTCATCTCTGGACAGGTCCGCTATGACACCACGGCGCGCTACGCAGAGCAGTTTACCGACGGCCTGCCGCTGCGCGCCGTCGGCGACCAGGAATTTGACATCACAAAATCCGTCGCCTGCATGTGCAAGTACGCCGTCATGGTCGAGGACCCGCGGCAGATCCGCTTTGCCCTGGAAAAGGCGCTTCATCTCGCGCTCTCCGGCCGGCGCGGCCCCTCCTGGATCGACATTCCCGTCAACTTCCAGGGTGCGATGATTGAGACCGATGACCTCCCCGGGTATGACCCCGCAGAGGACGATGCCGCGCTCCCGCCGGCCGTTTCGGAGGAAACTGTGCGGCAGATTCTGGCGGCGATCCGGTCTGCCCGCCGCCCGGTTTTCTACGCCGGCGCCGGCATCCGCCTGTCCGGCGGCATGGAGGAATTCCGCACCGCCGTGTCGCTTTTAGGAATCCCCGTGGCGACCACCTGGGACGGCATTGACCTGATCGAGACGGCGCACCCGCTCTATGTGGGGCGCGGCGGCAACATGGGCGACCGCCCCGGCAATTTTGCCGTGCAGAATGCCGACTTTGTCCTCGCAGTCGGAAACCGCCTGTCCATCCGCCAGGTAGGATACAACTATAAGGAATGGGCAGCCCACGCGAAGGTCGCGATGGTGGATATCGATCCCGCGGAGCTGAAGAAACCCACCCTGCACGTGGACATTCCCGTCTGGGCGGATGCAAAGGATTTCTGCGGCGCGCTGGTCCGCCTTCTGCGGCAGTCCGGCGCCGTCCCGGACCGCCCCCTGTTCCCCGGGGAAGGGTGGCGTGGAACCTGCCGGAACTGGAAAAAGAATTATCCGGTCACGCTGCCGAAGCACTGGAAGGAGGACGGAAAGCACGCCAATGTGTATGCCTTCATCCATTATCTCTCCTCCCGCCTGCCCGCAGGAAATCTGACGGTTGTCAGCAACGGCAGCGCCTGTGTGGTGGGAAGCCACAATTATGTGATCCAGAAGAATGCCCGCTTCCTCATCAACAGTGCCATCGCCAGCATGGGATACGGCCTGCCGGCCGCCATCGGCGCCTGTATCGCGGCAGACTGCCGGGAGACGATCTGCCTGGAGGGCGACGGGAGCATCATGATGAATCTGCAGGAGCTGCAGACGGTTCTGACGAACCATCTGCCGATCAAAATCTTCATCATCAACAACTCCGGATATCACTCCATCCGCCAGACCCAGAACAACCTGTTTTCCGGCCACTCCAAAGTGGGAATCGGCCCGGAGAGCCACGACCTCTCCTTCCCCGATTTCAGGAAGCTGGCGGCGGCCTTCGGCTATCCCTACTATGAGGCAAGTTCCAACGCCGAAATGAAAGAAACCGTGAATGCGGTGCTGCAAGCGGAAGGCCCGCTGATCTGCGAAATCTTCGTCTCGACGGATCAGATCTTTGAGCCGAAGAGCTCCGCGCGAAAGCTCCCGGACGGAACCCTCGTGTCGCCGCCGCTGGAGGATCTGGCGCCGTTCCTGGACCGGGATGAACTGGCAAAGAACATCCTCTACGACAAGGACTGACCGGGAAGGCATCCGCTTTCACGGGATACACCCCGGTTAAGCTTTTGAAGGTCACCCGCTGTGGTATGGCATCTTTCCGACAGACTTGTCAGAGTGCCACGCACAGTTTGAACAAACTGCTCCCGGTTTCCTCCAACCGTTTCGAACAAATTGCCGGTTTTGATTTTTTTCATGGAAAGCGGGCGGAAAGCATTGACTTTCCGCCCGCTTCTGAGTATTATATTTTTTGTGCCTGACAGAAAGGCATTCCAATCATGGTGTTTGCGCTTCTAGCTCAGTTGGCAGAGCACCTGACTCTTAATCAGGGTGTCCAGGGTTCGAGCCCCTGGAGGCGCATGAAGTACCGGTTTTGGGGACAAAAGAGCCCCGGGGCTGGTGCTTTTTTTTTGAGATCCTGATCTCTGCCGGATTTCTTTGTGACGTTTTTATTGATCTCCTCCTCCTGGTACGATAAAATAAGGAGGATATAATCCTTTTTTTATGATGCAGATCCGCCCCCCGCATTCCGGGCGGACCCGAACCGCAGGCTGCTCAGACAGCCTGCCATGATCCGTTTTCCCGACATTCCGGGCGGATGAATCTTCCGGAGGATGATTGAGATGATCCAAAAAGGACTGCAGCGGCTGCGCTGGGTTTTCTCGAAGGTGAAGCTGGCTTTTGAGATGTTTCCCGTGTTCTATGCCGGTCTGTATTTTCTGTTTTACCTGCCGGCGTTCTCTCTTCTCGAGACCTACCGGCAGCCGCTGTATATCGTTCACTGCTGGCTCGATGACGTGATTCCCTTTAATGAGTATTTCGTCATCCCCTATTTCCTGTGGTTTCTTTTCGTGCCGGGATTCATCGTCTATCTGTCCCTGCGCTCCCTGGAGGATTACTGGAAGGCCTACAAGATTGTATTCGGCGGCATGACGATCTGCCTGTGCCTGTATCTTCTGTTTCCGACCGGGCTGCAGCTTCGCCAGCCCATCGAGCGCACGAACCTCTGCGCGCAGATGGTCAACGCACTGCGCAGTGTCGATACGCCCTCCAATGTATGTCCCAGCATCCACGTGTCCAGCACCGTCGGGATTCTCCTGACGCTGTTCCGCTCGAAGAAGCTTCACGACACGTGGAAGATCAAGATTCCGGCCGCGGTGCTCGGCGTCCTGATCTGCGTCTCCACCGTGATGCTGGACCAGCATTCCATCATCGATGTCATCCTCGGCATCGTGCTGAGCACGGTCCTGTGCGGGCTCGCGGAGCAGAACCAGGAGGAGGGCGCAGCCGCCCGCTCCGCGGTCAATCCGACGGCCGGCTGATTCATCCAGCATTGATATGCGCGGCAGCGGGCCGGTCCGATGGCCGGTCCGCTGCAATATTCTGCAATATTTTCCCCGGATACAACGGCACGGTCCGCCAACTGTCCCGCAGCCGCTCTTTCAGGAGCTGCCGCGGAACGGCAGGCGGACCGTGCCGTTATTTTTATGTTCGAATGCGGCAGGCGCAGTCCCCCTGCCGCATTTTTCTGCCGGACGAAGGGGAAACCATCCGCCGTATGTCTCAGCGATCCTTCGGCATGTGAATGTCCGGGAAGGGATCGTGCTGTTCCTTTTTCTTCTGCGCGATGGATTTTCCGCGGAATGTCTCGACGTCCTCCGGCAGATACTTCTTTGCCAGAAGGCAGGCCGGGAGGAACGCGGCCGCCGCACCCGCCAGATAAAGCAGGAATGCAAGCCAGGCACCTTCCAGCGGGACGAGAGATTCCAGAATGCCCGTCCCGATGTAGACGACCGCGGCCGCGGCTCCCGTCTTTCTCTCAGAGGAGGGAATCATTCCGGCGAGGATCCCGCCCGTGATCACGGCAAACCCAAACATGTTCGGCAGAATCATGAACAGACACAGGGTCAGGAACATCCAGTAGGCCGGATGGAACCCGGTGAGCTGGCGCAGGTAGTCGAACATATCGCCGAGGTAAGAGCGCATCTCCTCTTCCGTCTCCCCTGTCGTGGAATCCAGATAGTTCTGAATGCCGTCCCGGATCTGTCCCTCATTGACCGTGAACGCGGTGCTGAGAAGGTTCATGTTGTTGGTCACCGTATTCATCATGAACGGGAGAAGCGTAAAGCCGACCGCATAGATGATCAGATTGCCCAGATGCAACGTCCATCTGCGCCGGCAGATTTTCAGGCCGATCCACAGTGCCAGCAGTACCAGCACGCTCTCGGCCGCTGCCATGACAGCCGAAAATCCGGTGCCTCCGAACTCTGCCCCGGCTGCCTTTCCCAGTGCCTGCAGCGCGGCGGTCAGAAGCGCTGGCGCGATATACCCGCCGATCAGATAGGCCAGAAGCCCGATTACGAGCACAAATCCGTCGAGCTCGTATCTTCTCTGCACATGGATAAACAGGACGATCGGAATGGCAATGGCCAGAATGATCGACAGGAACATGATCACCATTGTTGCGATCGGCACCCGTGCCGCATAATCAAACCCGAAATCGTCGGGGGTGATGCTGGCGAGCACCGGAAGCAGCTGCAAAAGTTTGGGCATATCGGCATCCTCCGGAGTGTGGTTTTTTCGACGGGTTGAACAGCAAAGAAAAAGGATTCTCCGCCGAATTTGTGGATTGATCACAATTCTATCAGAGGGTAGTTTCCCTGTCAAGGAAGCGAAATGTCGATTGACAAGGATAGATGTCTGTGGTATTGTAATTCCCGTTCGGCACAGCGCCGACAATTTCATTATCTTTTTGGAGGTAACACCATGAAGGGAACTGTCAAGTGGTTCAACAATCAGAAGGGATACGGATTTATCTCTGATGAGAGTGGCAAGGATGTATTCGTACACTACACCGGAATTAAGTCCGAAGGATTCAAGTCCCTTGACGAAGGTCAGGCGGTTGAGTTCGACGTCACTGAGGGAACCAAGGGCCCGCAGGCAATCAACGTTGTAAAGCTCTGATCTTGTACTTCATCTGAGGTCGGGACACAGTTTAATTTCATTGAAAATGAGCAGAATATATATTAATTTATATATGAAGTAAAATCGTTAAATGAGATTAACACTTCACCGGATGGCCGGCAGAGAAATCTGCCGGCCATTTTTTATTGCATGATGCATTCCGTGGTTCACAGATTTTTGTATTCATGATATAGTGTAATCAGGTAAAATGTCGACGATTATCATTCAGGAAGGACAACATCATGCCTCAGACAATCAAATGCCCGAACTGCGGCGCCTCCCTGGTATATCAGGAAGGCACAGACAGTCTGATGTGCCCCTACTGCGGCACGAAAGTTCCCATCAGGGACATCCCGAAAGGTTCCGGATCATCCGAAAACGGGGCGGAAAAAGGCGCGCCGGCTTTTTCCGGCCGCTCATCCGGTACTGGAAGAGCATCCGGAAGGGCCGCACAGGCCGGTCCGGATTCCCGCACCGCCGGTGCCGGAGAAACATCCGGTGCCTCAGAGGCAGCCGGTCAAAGCAAAGACACGGTCACGTTTCACTGTTCCAGCTGCGGCGCGGAACTGATCACCAGTGCGCACACCGCAGCAACGGTCTGTCCATTCTGCGGAAGCCCTGCCATCCTGGAAGACCGGCTTTCGGGCCGGAACCGGCCGCAGAGCCTGATTCCCTTCCAGTATAACCGGGACAAGGCCCGGGAGGAATTCCGCAGGTGGACGCGGAGCGGTTTCTTCACGCCCCGGGGCTTCGGCCGGTCTTCCACCCTGGATGCCATCGAGGGGATTTACGTCCCCTGCTGGCTCTTTGACATGCAGGCCGAGGCACACATGGAGGCGAAGGGCTCCATCGTCCGCTCCCATCGGGAAGGGGACTACATGGTCACTGAGACGGACCATTACCTGCTGAGCAGGGATACCGAGGCTTCCTTCGCGCGCATCCCGGCGGACGCCTCCGAGCAGATGCCGGACGAGACGATGGATTCCCTCGAGCCGTACCAGTACGACGCGCTCCGCGATTTCGAGCCCTCCTATCTGTCCGGCTATATGGCGGAAAACAGCAACTACGCACCCGAGACCCTGCAGCCCCGCGCGGAAAAGCGGGCGGATGAGGCCATTGCCGCCCAGACGCGCGCCACCATGACCGGCTTTACCGGCGTTGTGATCGTCAACAGCCAGATCCGTGAGAAGGTGAGCGCTCAGGAATACTCCATGTTTCCGGTATGGGTTCTGCAGTATCGCTACCGGGGAAAGAACTGGAAGCTGTACCTGAACGGGCAGACCGGCCGGCGGATCGGCTCCCTGCCGGTCGATTCCGGCCGGGTGGTGCTGTGCTTTCTGCTCTGCTTTGCGGTAATTTTCGGGCTGTCAGCCCTCATCAACCTGATGCTTCTGTGAGGAGGATGACCCATGAAATTTGGAATTTCGTTTTCGCCGTCAGACTTCCCGCAGGCACCGACGCATGCAGGACGGGCCGGAAGATCCGCCTGGTACCGCTTCCCGGCTGCCCTTGCGGCTCTTCTTCTCTGCGGCCTGCTGCTGTATCTTCCGGCCCGCGCGGATACCGCCCCGGCCATGGTTGACGACGAGGCGGATCTGTTCACCTCCGGGGAGGAGGCCGAACTGCTGAAATCCGCACAGACAGCCGCCGGACGGACAGAGGCCGGCATTGCGATCGTCACCCGCGATACGGACATCGGTTCCTCCGCAAACAGCTATGCAAAAGAGTATCTGCTCTCCAACAGCTGCACATACGGAAGAGGCCGGGAGGGCGTCATCTTTCTCATTGACATGTACAGCCGGCAGTATACGGTCTATGAGTACAACGATGAGGCATCCGGGTACCTTCTCACCGACTATGAGGGGGACGAGATCCTGGACGACTGCCAGAGCAGCATGCGAAGCGGGGACTACTATGACGCCGCTTCGACCTTTCTGGAAGATTTTGTCGCCTATGCGGAAACCGACGAGGGCGGAAATTACGACACGCCCCGCTATGACATGTCCGGAGACCCCGTCCATGACACCTCCTCCGGCATCTCTGTGGGAATCTGTGCGGTCATCGGTCTGGTCGGCGCGGCAATTCTCACAGCGATCTTTGTCTCAATGCGAAACGACAGCGCAAAGCCGAACGCAGCCGCCTATGAGGAAAACGGAACGTTCCGCATCCGGTACCAGAACAACCAGTTTCTGAATCGAACCGTCACCCGCACGAAAGTGGTGTCGGACAACGACACCGGGCATTCCGGAGGGCATTCCGGAGGACATTCCGGATCCAGTTTTTCCGGCGGGTCTTCCGGCGGAGGACACGGAGGAAGCCGTGGATTTTAAACACAGAAAAGCAATCAAACAGGCGGCAGCCGGAGCGGCTGCCGCACTTCTTATTGTTTTGGAAGGATTGTCTGCAGACCTCTCCGGCATCGCGGGGAATTTCCCTGAAATTGCCGTGGCGGCGGAAAACACCGGGACGCAAACGGCATCGGCCGCGGATGCCGGCTCCGGGGAGACAGCTTCCGCGCAGACAAATCTTCCGGCGACGAAGGCTGATGTCGACGCGCTGATCGGCCAGATTCCGGAGAACTGGCCCGAGACACCGGAACTGGCCAGCCAGACCGCGATCCTTGTGGAGATCTCCAGCGGGACGATCCTGATGGGGAAGGATGCGGCCAGGTCCATGTACCCGGCCAGCACTACAAAGCTGATGACGGCCTATCTTGCGCTGACGAAATGCCGTCTGAACGAGATTGTCGATTACTCCCGCACCGCCATCACCAGCCTGACACCCGGCAGCAGCCACATCGGCCTGAAGACAGGCGACCGGCTGACGGTGGAACAGAGCCTGTACGGACTGCTTCTGCCCTCCGCCAATGACGCGGCAAACGGCCTGGCCGAGCATGTGAGCGGCTCCATCGCGGCCTTTGCACAGCTGATGAACCAGACTGCCGTGACGCTTGGCTGTGTCAATACGAATTTCGTGAACGCCAACGGACTGCACGATCCCGCGCACACGACCTGCGCCTATGACCTGTACCGCATGATGCTGGCGGATATCGGCCTTCCGGATTTTGTCCGCATTGCGTCGTCCACCGCCTATGTCAAGGAACCGGACGACATCAACGCCAACCAGATCCCGATGCAGACCACAAACCAGCTGATCCGGAAGGACTCCGACTATTACAATCCGATCGTCGTCTGTTCCAAGACGGGCTGGACGGAAGAGGCGGGCCGGTGTCTTGTCACCTACGCAAAGACAGACGATCTGGAGCTGATCGCCGTGGTCATGGATTCCGAGGCGCCGCAGCAGTATACAGATACCAACACGCTTTTGAGCTGGGCTGTGGACAATTTCCACACGGAAACACCGACCGCCGGAATCTCGGGATCGGCGGATCCGCAGACGATCGCTACACCCCTCGGCATTCCCGCGAGCCGGACGGTTCTGACCCGCGCAGACGCATCCGCAAAGATTGTCCTGCCCGCGGGCGTCTCCGACGCGGATCTGACGCGCACGATCTCCACGGACGCAGAGGGGACGCGCGTTCTCACCTACCGGTATGAAAACTATCCGATCGGATCCGCCGCCTTCATCGACAGCAGCGGCGCCAATCCGTACGGTCTGTATGCCGAAGATTCCGTATCCGCGCTCACGGACCAGGTCCGGACCGGATCTCTCACGGTGATCAATGTCCGTCTCCTGGCTGCGGCCATTCTTCTGGCCGCGGCGGCGGTGCTTCTGATCGTTCTCCTGATCCGGGCGGTGCGCTCACCGCACAAACCGCAGGACCACCGGTATCACCGGATGCACTTCTTCTGATTCTTCGCCCTCACTCCTCATCCGGGATGCCCGGTACTTTCATCTGCACGTCCTTCAGATCCCGGACAAACGAGACAATCGGATAATTCAGACCCCGCATCGACAGAATCTGTGTATAGAATCTGGCGTATCCGGGGTCTGATTCATATCCATTGTCTCCGGAGAACCAGTTTCTGGCCTCATCCCGACAGGCCAGCGAAAGCCCGCTGCCGGCTGCCTGCGCCAGAAGCTTCCGATACATCCCCCGCTGCGGCAGTCTGCACGCCAGGGCCGCCTCATATTCCAGCACGCCGTACAGCGCGCAGAATTCACTGGTAAAGGTCTGGAGAAGCTGTCTGCCGTACACAGCATCCTCGATCTTTCTGCGCTCTGCCGCCTGCTGCGGGTCTTCCTGCGGCGCGGTTTTTTTCTCCTCCTCCGGCTGCGGGGCAGAAAGTGTCTGTTCCTCTCCGGCTTTTTCCCCGGTATCTTCCCCCGCAGGGGAAAACGCCGGCTCGGCTGCGCTTCCGGCCTGCTCCGCCGGGTGCAGGAATCCGAATGAACCGGTCAGGCAGCTGCTGCGCAGATGAAGGAGCCTCTGCACGCCCGGCTCCACCGCCTCATAGACCGCGCGGCCCTGCGCTCCAGGGAGCGCAAGAAGCGGCGTCATCAGCGCCGTAAACATCAGTTCCTCCGGGAACAGGCCGACGTCCTGTGCCGCAGACTGGCAGGCACTGCGCAGATCCGACAGATCCGCCGCGAAGGTTTCCGGCGCGTCCTTCCGGTACAGCCGTTTCCACGCGGCATAGCCCGCCGGAGACAGGTGTTCCATCAGTGCCTCCAGCACTGGGGCCGCCGGGCCGGCATCCTCGGGCGGGATGGTGTCCTGCGGAAACAGCGCGCGGAGGAAACTGGCATTGTCCCCCGCCCTGCCCTCCAGCACCGCACAGACCTGCGGGAACTGCAGATACTGAAAATACGCCATTTCAATGACGGACAGCCCCTTCGTCTGGGTCAGATCCGGCGTAAAGCCGGAATAATCGGACTGCTCCGTCAGGCTCTCCGGCATCGGGAGTTTCCACGTGTCCCGCTCCCAGGCAAGATTCAGGGATTTCTCCGTCACAGGTGCTGCTTCGGGATAAAGATCCGTCAGCTGCTCCCGAAGCCGGGTCACCTCCTCGGTGTACTGCTCTTCCCCGGACTGCTCTGCCCGCTCTTCCAGATAATCCAGGGCGTCGGCCATGGTTTCGTCGGCAACCGGGCCACCGCTCCCCTCGTAGATGCGGGCCAGTTCCCGCACGGCGCGGCGAAGGCGGGCGAAGGAAACGCTCTCCCCCTCGTTCATCATCTCCGTGACTGCCATCGAAGCCCAGACGCCTGCCTTCTCTTCCTCCCCGCGCTTCATCAGCGCGGCGGCCTCCTCCATGAGTGCAGAGGGATTCTCCAGCCGCTTCACGGCCTCCGCCTCCCAGAGGTCGGCATGGCAGGAAGGACAGTACCTTCCTCTCTTCAGGGTCCATTTCCCACAGGAGGGACATCTGAACATGGAACCACTCCTTTCATTCTTCCGCAATTCTCTCCCGTCCCGGTCCCGGACGGAATTTCTGCTGTCTGCGAGACATCCGTAATGCTCGACTCTGCGGTCTGCAGCACATCAGAGATTTTCACTCCCGTTCTGATCACGGCGGAGAATCCGATCCCTCATCGCAGATTCCGGCACGCGCAAGGCGTGGGAAGCCGCACAGCCATTACGGGCAGCGTTTTCCCCATCATAGCATTGAGACTGTCAATCCGCAAGAATTCATGCTATAATAGGCTTGTTTGACTGATTGCCGTCAGGGCAATTCCGGGGAGGATATAAAATCATGACAAAAACTGTATTAGATCCATCTGCTGCCGACAGAATTCAGGCCATCTGCGATGAAGCCGTACAGTCCGGCTATGTCGCGGGCGTCAACGTGCTCGCCGCCGTGAACGGAAACGAAATCTGCTATCTTCAGAGCGGCTTTTCTGATCTCGAAAACAAGGTTCCCATCGGCAGGGATACCATTTTCCGCCTGTACTCCATGTCAAAACCCGTCACATCCGCGGCGGTCATGCTCCTGATGGAGCGGGGATGCATTGATCTGGCTGATCCGGTGGAAACCTATCTTCCGGGGTTCCGCGGTCAGAAAGTATGGGAGGACGGACACCTGGTCCCGGCCCGCCGGAGTGTCACGATCCATGACCTCCTGTCCATGACCTCCGGGCTGACGTACGGCGGAATCGGTTCTGACACGGAAAAGGAAATGACGACACTTCTGGACAGCTGCCGCCGGAAACTCGGCACGCCGGAGGAAGTATCGACACTGGATCTGGCCAATCAGGTCGGGGCGCTTCCCCTTGCGTTCCAGCCGGGGGAGCACTTCCGGTACGGATTTTCCGCGGATATCGCCGGCGCGGTCGTGGAGGCGGTCAGCGGCATGCGCTTCGGGGATTTCCTGAAGAAGGAGATCTTTGATCCGCTCGGCATGAATGACACCGGATTTTCCATCGCACCGGAGAAGGTCTCCCGGCTTTCCAGCACCTATCTGCAGACCGCGCCGGGAAAACTCGTCAGCGATCCCACAACGCACCTGGATGTGCCGGCAGTGCCGATCCGCCGACCTGCGTTCGAGTCAGGCGGCGCCGGCCTTCTTTCCACGCTGCCGGATTTTCTGAAATTCGGAACCATGCTGCTCAACGGCGGCGCGCTGAACGGGACAAGGATTCTCCGCGAGGAGACCGTCCGCTTCATGACCCGCGCGGAGCTTCTCCCCGGACCGCAGCAGGATCTGGAACGGGACTGGACCGGTCTCACCGGCTATTCCTACGGCAATTTTCTCCGTGTGATGAAGAATCCGGGACAGGCGGTCCTCTTCTCCACAAAGGGCGAATACGGATGGGACGGATGGCTGGGCCCCTTCTTCTCCAATCATCCAGAAGAAAAGATCACGTTTCTGATGGGCATGAGCCGGGAAAACACCGGCACCGGCCCGCTGACCCGCAAGGTGCGCAATGTTCTTTTGGACGCACTGCTGTGAGAAGGGACGGATTCCATTCATGCCCTCCATTCTGACGTGGCTTTCGTCTCTGCTGCGCGCCTCCGGGAACGCAGCGCTGATCCGTGACATCCTCTGCGCGGCGGGCATCGCGGCGGCGGTCCTGAATGTCTTTTTCGGGTATCGCCTGGCCAGATTCTGGTCCGTCGTCTTCGGCGCCGCTGTGGGCGCTGCGGCGGGATATGCCGTCGGCGGTCTGTTTTCGACGTCCCTGGCGGTCGAAATCGGCGCGCTGATCGCGGGGGCAGTGATCGTTGCCCTCCTCTTCCGCCGCTTTTTCCGCTTTGCGGTGTGTGTGATGCTCGGCGTCTGCACGTATCTTTTGATGTCGGAACTACTTCCGCAGTGGCCGGCTGCCGCGGCGTATGGCCCTTCCTTCATCTTAGCGGTGAGCGTGGCCGCGGGAATTGCGGCGGCGATTCTGACCCGGATCGCCTGGAAAGTGATCATCATCCTGTGCACTGCAGCGGGCGGATCCTATACGACTGTTTCCACCGCGGTATCCCTGTTCTCTCTGCACCCTTCCCTGAACCTGTACCGGGGAATCATCCTGGGGCTTGCCGCGGCCGGCATGCTCGTGCAGTTTATCCGGAACCGACGGTGAACAGTGAGTAAGAAAAAAGATCCCGTGCGGAAGAGGCGGGTGCTCATAAGAAAGTTTTCATACAGAAAAGGTTTGGGCATCTGTCTGACTGGGTTGGTAAAAAAACATGGCTGTTGTAGTGACAACAGCCATGTTTTGTTTATTAGTAATTATCTTTTTATAATACTGTTTCAGCAATAAAACATGCAAGGCTGCTCCATTGACCGATTATTACCGGTACCTCAAAGTGAATTTTCGGAATGATTGACATTTCCGAAATGCCATGATATCCTTTTTGCAGAATACTTCAGCAAAAGGAGAAACGGCGTTGGACGAACATGTTGAAATGAATACGGTCCCGGAAATGCAGACACCCCCCGTCATGCAGGCGGAGCCGGAAAAGAGAGAGAATGTTCTTGGGGGCATCGTCGGTGCATTTCTTTTTTCTCTGGCAGGAGGCGTGGTCTGGTTCCTGCTGGACATGGTCGGCTTTTACGCAGGGATCTCAGGCCTGATCGGTGCTGTCTGCGCGATCCAGGGCTACAGGATCTTCGGCGGACGCCTAAGCAAAAAAGGCGTGATCATCGCGGCGGTCATTTCGCTGCTGGTCCTCGCTCTCGCGTGGTATCTCTGCTTTGCCAAGGATCTGTTCCAGGCGCACAAGGAATGGTATGCCGCGAAAGAAATCGACTATATGCCGACCTATGCGGAATGTGTCCGTGCCGGCGGCCTCTGGCTGAAGGAAGAACCTGAGATAGCGAGGAGCTATCTGCTGAATCTGCTGTTTGGCATTGCGCTGGCGATCGTCGGGTCGGTCCGCTACATCATCAACGCATTTAAGGAAAACACCTGATCAACAGGAATAAGAAAACGGCCGGGTCCGAACGGACCCG
>OMZJ01000115.1 GCA_900315495.1 uncultured Lachnospiraceae bacterium | reverse complement strand
CCGACCACAGCAGCAGCGGAGACTACGGCAGAGCAGCCGACGACCACACAGCCGGCCGCAACGACGACAGCAGCAGTCACGACACAGGCTGTCACAACGACGGCAGCAGCAACAATGATAGAGACGGCATCGTCCTCTGCCAGCGCGAAGATCCTTGGCATTGAGGATAACAGTCAGGTGCTGGGCATCGCGCTGATGATCGGCGGAATTGCTGTGGCAGTGCTTCTGATCATTGCGTTTGCGATGACAAAGAGCCGTAAGAACCGTTAAATTCAGAAAAATGAAAATTAGAAGAGGGAATTCCTTGCAGGGAATTTCCTCTTCTTTTATTTTGACAAGATATATCGTCTGATGGAGACAGATTGCAGACAGATTTTACATGACTGCGATTGACGGAGGGAGATTTGCCCGTATAATGAATGCGTCGCGGCCGGGAGAGCCAGGCGGCAGTTCCACATTGCGGAAGAGAAAAACAGAAGAAAGAACCGAATGCAGATGGAGAGTTCAGCGAAATGACAGTGATATTTGATATGGACGGGATCCTTCTTGATACGGAGAAGGTATCCCGGCGCAGCTGGAAGGCGCAGGAACAGCGGTTTCACATCAAAAACATCGACAAGGTGCTGGAAGCGGTTACCGGCGTCAATGCGAATGAGAGCAGAAGAGTCCTCCTGGCAACGCAGGGCCAGGATTTTCCCTATGAGGATTTCATGCGGGCGACTCACGAGTCGTTCATGGAGATCGTCAGCCGCGAGGGTGTCCCGGTGAAACCCTATGCGAAGGAGATCCTTCAGAATCTGAAGCAGGCAGGTGCGGCGGCCGCCCTTGCCTCATCGACAGACCGTCAGAATGTGATCTGGGAACTCCGCGATACCGGACTGCTGCCCTGGCTCGATCAGCTTGTCTGCGGCGACATGATCCATGCCAGCAAGCCTGCGCCGGATATCTATCTGGCGGCCTGCCGCATGATGTATGTCCGGCCGGAAAACGCCTACGCTGTGGAAGATTCCTATAACGGCGTCCGGTCCGCCTCCGCGGCCGGTATGAAGGTACTCATGGTTCCGGATCTCCTTCCGCCGACGGAGGAGATGCGCCGCCTTGCCGCCGGAATTTTTCCGAGTCTGAAGGAGACCTGGGAATATCTGAAGCAGAAGATGAACGGATGAGGACAAAATGCGTCAGCATGCTGCAAGAGACGCACAGAAGATGGGAAATCGCAGTGACCTGCGGCAGGAGCTGAACGGACCGGGTTCCGCTATGTCAGCCCGTGAACAGACGGTTCTGACGGTTCCGCTTCCCCATGAAATGACTGACAGTGGTTTCTGAGCAGAAAATCGTGTATAATGACAGTAACTTGCGGACAGGCCGGGAAAACACAACCTGTTCCGACAGTTCAGAGATCGAATCAGAAGGCCGGGCGGGAGCCCGGCGGGGAGGCTGAAATGAAGTTAAGCAATGCGGGAATCACGGATCGCAGCATCTGGGAGGCAAATGGATATCATCTGCCGGCCTACGACCGGGCAAAAATGGTGGAAGAGACCAGAAATCATCCGGTCTGGGTCCATTTCGGTGCGGGCAATATCTTCCGCGCTTTCCATGCGGCGCTGGCGCAGAAGCTGCTGGAGAGCGGCGCTGCGCAGCAGGGCATCACGGTGGCAGAGGGATATGATTACGAGATCATCGAGAAACAGTACCGTCCGCATGACAACCTTTCGGTCCTTGTCACGCTGAAGGCGGACGGCCAGGTGGATAAGTCGGTGATCGGTTCCATCGCCGAGTCCTGCATCCTGGATTCCGCGAGACCGGCGGAATTCAACCGCCTGAAGGAGATTTTCTCCGCGCCGTCTCTTCAGATGGCAACCTTCACCGTGACGGAAAAGGGCTACAGCCTGGTCAACGGCAGGGGAGAGATGATTCCGGATGTGGTTTCTGATTTTGCGGAAGGGCCGGCACAGCCGACGAGCTATATCGGAAAGGTGGCAGCGCTCCTGTATGCGAGATTCCAGGCGGGAAAGCTTCCGATCGCGATGGTCAGCACGGACAACTGCTCCCACAACGGGGAGAAGCTGTACGGGGCGGTGGTTCCCTTTGCGGATGCCTGGGTGAAGAACGGCAAGGCGGATCCCGCATTTGCCTCCTACGTCCGGGATGAGAAACTGGTCAGCTTCCCCTGGTCCATGATCGACAAGATCACGCCGCGGCCGGATGCATCGGTGGAGGCGATCCTGCGGGCGGACGGGCTGGAAGATCTGGATCCCGTGGTTACCACCAAAAAGACCTGGGTCGCTCCCTTTGTCAATGCCGAGGAGACCGAGTACCTGGTGGTGGAGGACGCGTTCCCGAACGGACGTCCCGCGCTGGAGAAAGCCGGTGTGATTTTCACCGACCGGGATACCGTCAACAAGGTGGAGCGCATGAAGGTGACCACATGCCTCAATCCGCTGCATACGGCCCTGGCTGTCTACGGATGCCTTCTTGGCTATACGAAGATCTCCGATGAGATGAAGGATCCGGATCTGACCGCACTGGTGCGCCGTCTGGGATATCAGGAAGGGCTGCCGGTGGTGGTGAATCCGGGTGTCCTGGATCCGAAGGAATTCATCGATACCGTGGTCAATGTCCGCGTACCGAATCCGTTTATGCCGGATACGCCGCAGCGCATTGCAACCGATACCTCGCAGAAACTGGCGATCCGTTACGGGGAGACGATCAAGTCCTATCTGGCGGATCCGAAGCTTTCGGTGAACAGTCTGCGCATGATTCCACTGGTCCAGGCCGGATGGCTGCGCTACGTGATGGCTGTCGACGATGATGGCCGCGCCTTTGAGCCGTCCCCGGATCCGATGCTCTCCTCCGTACAGCAGGTTGTCTCTGCTTTCCGGGTTGGGAGCCCGGTCAGTGCCGAAGAGGCGGAGAAGACCCTCAGACCCCTTCTGACGGACGACAAACTGTTCGGGGTCGATCTGGAGAAGGCCGGCCTGGCAGATCGTGTCTGCGGATATTTCGTCCGGGAGCTTACGGGTCCGGGCGCGGTGCGCAAAACCATCGAGGAAGCACTGAACGAATGAGGAGACGGACTGCGAAAGGCAGCAGGAACGGATAGGAAAGAGATCGGCAGGCAGGAACAGAGAGGAAACCGGCAGGAAAGAGCCGGATCCGCGGCCGTGTCTCTGCGCAGAACCAGCCCAAAACAGAAAAAACCTGCAGCATTTCTGCGGAAAACAGAAACAGTAATATGAAATAGAAACGAAAGAGAGCACCGGAATTCCGGTGCTCTCTTTCGTTTGGATGAATCGCTGCGGACAGACTGCCGACTGTCTTCCAGTGAAAGATTGCCGTACCTGGTCTCTGGCTTCCCGCTCAGGCGTTTGCGGTCTGCTTCTCGGATTTTTCCTCCGCCGTCTCCGCGGCCAGGTTCTTCTCGGCCGTCGAGAGCATCAGCTTGATCCGGTTCAGCTGGTTCACCTCGGAGGCAGCCGGATCGAAGTCGACAGCGATGATGTTTGCTGTCGGATGCGTGCGGCGGATTTCCTTGATGACACCCTTGCCGACCACGTGGTTCGGCAGGCACCCGAAGGGCTGGGTGCAGACGATATTGCTGACGCCTTCGCTGATCAGTTCCATCATCTCGCCGGTCAGGAACCACCCTTCGCCGGTCTGATTTCCGATTTGGACATAGTCCTTTGCCATCTCGGCCAGGTGCTCAATCCGCGCCGGCGGATCAAAGTGCCGGCTCTCCTCGAACGCCTTGCGCGCCGACTTGCGGAAATATTCGCAGGCGGCGGTGGCGGCGTTCATCAGCTTTGCCGTCTTCTGGCTGGCGCCGAGGTTCTCCGCCTTGTAGTTGGTGTTGTAGAAGCTGTACAGGAAGAAGTCCAGAAGATCCGGCACCACGGCCTCGGCTCCCTCGCGCTCCAAAAGTTCCACGATATGGTTGTTGGCCTGCGGAAGGAACTTGACAAGGATTTCGCCGACGACACCGACCCTCGGCTTGCGGAGGGTTTCATCGATCGGAAGATTGTCAAAGTCGTGAATGATATCGCGGACGATCCGGTTGAACCGCGTCATGCTGGGTGTGCGGTGCAGATCGTGGATGCAGATCTTCTCCCACTTTTCGTGCATCCGGTCCGCCGAGCCCTTCACCTTCTCGTACGGGCGCATTCGGTACAGGCAGCGCATGAAGACGTCGCCGTAGACCAGCGCCTGCACCGCCCGGATGACCTCCGGCAGGGAGTAGGTGAAGCCCGGATTGCTCTCCAGCTTGCTCATGTTCAGGGAGATGACAGGGATCTGCGGGAGCCCGGCCTTGGTGAGCGCGCGGCGGATGAATCCGATGTAGTTTGTCGCGCGGCAGCCGCCGCCGGTCTGGGTGATGATGACCGCGACCTTGTTGACATCGTATTTTCCGGAGAGCAGCGCGTCCATGATCTGGCCAACGACGATGATCGACGGATAGCACGCGTCATTGTTAACGTACTTCAGACCGACGTCCACCGCGGTGCGGCTCTCGGGCAGGACCACCAGGTTGTAGCCGGAGGCGCAGATGGCTTCCTTCACCAGGTTGAAGTGAATCGGGCTCATCTGCGGGGAGAGGATGGTGTAATCGCTCTTCTTCATCTCCTTCGTGAAGTACTCGCGATGATAAGCGGACGACACGACCTTCCGCTCGATGTGCTTCTGCTTCCGCTCGCGGATGGCCGCCAGCAGGGAGCGGATACGGATCCGCGCCGCGCCGAGGTTGTTCACCTCGTCAATCTTGAGCATGGTATAGATCTTGTCAGAACCCGAAAGAATATCGTTGACCTGGTCGGTGGTGACGGCATCCAGACCGCAGCCGAAGGAGAACAGCTGGATCAGATCCAGGTTGTCCTGTGTGCGGACAAACTGGGCGGCGGCATACAGGCGGTGGTGATACATCCACTGGTCTACGACCATCAGCCTGCCGTCCAGATGGCCGAGATGGGAGACCGAATCCTCCGAGAGCACCGCCACGCCGTAGCTGGTGATCAGTTCGGGAATGCCGTGGTTGATCTCCGGGTCGATGTGGTAGGGGCGGCCGGCCAGAACGATGCCGTGGCCGCCGGTGCGCTTCAGGTATTCCAGCGTTTCCTCGCCTTTTTTCTGCACATCGCGGTGCACCTGGTCCATTTCCAGCCATCCGTCATGGGCAGCCTTCCGGATCTCTTCCTCCGGGATGCCCTCCGCCTGGAAGATGACCACCAGACGGTCCGTCAGGATCTTTTCGTTGGTGAAGGCCATGAACGGATTCAGGAAGCGAACGTGTTTCTCGCGAAGGTCCTCGACGTTATTCTTGATGTTTTCGGAGTACGACGTGACCATCGGACAGTTGTAGTGATTCTGCGATTCGGAAGACTCATTCCGCTCGTAGGGAATCGCCGGATAGAAGATAAACTTCACGCCCTGGTTGATCAGCCACTGGACATGCCCGTGGGCGATCTTTGCCGGGTAGCATTCCGACTCGGAGGGAATGGATTCAATGCCCAGCTCATAGATCTTCCGGGTCGACTGGGGCGAGAGCACCACGTGATAGCCGAGATCCTTGAAGAAGATAGCCCAGAACGGGTAGTTCTCATACATGTTCAGCACCCGCGGAATGCCGACCGTTCCCCGCGGCGCCTGATCCTCCGGCAGGGGCTCATAGCCGAATACCCGCTTGTACTTGTAGTCAAACAGGTTCGGGATATCGGTGTTCTTCTTCTCGATGCCGAGACCGCGCTCGCATCGGTTTCCGGAGATGAAGCGGTTTCCGTTGGAGAAGCGGTTGACCGTGAGCAGGCAGTGGTTCGTGCATTTCTGGCAGCGGACCATGGTGGTCTTGTACTGCAGCGTCAGAATCTGGTCCTGGGAGAGCATGCTGGTCTTCGGCTCGCCTGCCAGATGCCAGCGCTCCCTGGCGATCAGCGCGGCGCCGAAGGCCCCCATGATGCCGGCGATATCCGGCCGGGTCGCGTGGCCGCCCGAGATCTTTTCAAAGGCGCGCAGGATGCCGTCATTATAGAAGGTACCGCCCTGGACGACGATGTGCTTTCCGAGGCTGGCCGCGTCATTGATCTTGATGACCTTGAACAGTGCGTTCTTGATGACCGAGTAGTCCAGGCCGGCGGAGATGTCGGCCACCGACGCCCCCTCCTTCTGAGCCTGCTTGACGTTGGAATTCATGAAGACGGTGCAGCGCGTTCCGAGGTCGACCGGGTGCTCGGCAAAGAGCGCTTCCTTTGCGAAGTCGACGACAGAGTAATCCAACGACTTTGCAAAGGTTTCGATGAAGGATCCGCATCCGGAGGAGCATGCCTCGTTCAGCTGCACGGAATCGATGGTTCCGTTTTTGATCTTCATGCACTTCATATCCTGCCCGCCGATGTCCAGGATGCAGTCCACATCCGGCTCGAAGAAAGCGGCGGCGTAGTAGTGCGCGACGGTCTCCACCTCGCCCTCGTCCAGCGAGAGGGCGGACTTCAGAAGAGCCTCGCCGTAGCCGGTGGAGCAGGCATAGGCGATTTTCACATCCTCGGGCATCTGGTCGAACAATTCGTGCAGGGCGTGAACCGTCGTGGACAGCGGGCTGCCGTTGTTGCTGCTGTAATAGGAATACAGAAGGCTTCCGTCGTCGCTGACCAGAGCAACCTTGGTCGTCGTGGAGCCGGAATCGATGCCCAGAAACGCCTTGCCGTGGTAGTCCGAAAGTTTCTCCTTCTTTACGGCATTGCGGCTGTGCTGCGCCAGAAATTCGTCGTACTCCGCCTGATTCCGGAACAGCGGATCCAGACGGCGCACCTCAAAGTTCAGCTTTACACCGTGGCGGAGCGTGCAGATCAGGTCGTCCAGCCGGACCGCCCGGTCTTTCTTACCGCACATGGCGGCGCCCATCGCGGCAAACAGATGGGAATGCTCCGGCGCGATGATCGCGTCCCCCTCCAGATGCAGCGTCCGGATGAAGGCCGCGCGCAGCTGGTCGAGGAAATGCAGGGGACCGCCCAGGAAGGCCACGTTGCCGCGGATCGGCTTGCCGCAGGCCAGACCGGAGATGGTCTGGTTCACAACCGCCTGGAAAATGGATGCGGCGAGATCCTCCTTCTGTGCCCCCTCGTTGATCAGGGGCTGGATGTCCGTCTTTGCGAACACGCCGCAGCGGGCGGCAATGGGGTAGATCACATGGTAATTTTTGGCATATTCGTTCAGTCCTGCCGCATCGGTCTGCAGAAGGGATGCCATCTGGTCGATGAAGGCTCCGGTGCCGCCGGCGCAGATGCCGTTCATGCGCTGGTCGATGCCGTTGGTAAAGTAGATGATCTTCGCATCCTCACCGCCGAGCTCGATGGCCACGTCCGTACGGGGCGCATAATCCTTCAGACTGGTCGCGACCGCGATGACCTCCTGGACGAAGCCGATGTTCAGACTGCCCGCCAGGGACAGTCCGCCGGATCCGGTGATCGCGGGGTAGACCGTGACCGGGCCGATTTTTGCCTCCGCATCGGACAGAAGATCTGCCAGCGTTTCCTGTATATTTGCAAAATGGCGCCGATAATCCGAGTAGAGAAGATGCTTCTGCTCATCCAGCAGAGCTACCTTGACGGTGGTCGAACCGATATCGATGCCAAGGGAAAGATTTGTCTGTAGTGTCTGTTCAGACATGCAACAACCTCCTTTTAGAATCCATGGAAGAAATCCACAGTCATTTTATTATACGCATCTGTTCTATAAAAAGCAATCAGAAAAACAGGAATCTTTCTTGATTTTTAAGAAAGCGGTGCCGCGCGCAGCAAAAATGCGCCGGCAGAGCAGAGGAAGCTGGCAAAGACAAATCGTGGCAGGGTTCTTCCGGCCGCATTCCGTTTCATCCGGCCGGATGCAGGGCCGCTCCGGGAGGCGTGCAAAGCGCCCCTGACCGGGGCGGGATTGACAGGGGACGGCGCCTTTAATATAATCAACAGGACACATGTTGCCTAGGGGAAAGGAGTCCCGGATGAGTTTTTTCGATAAGATGGAGCGGAAACTTGGGAAGTATGCGATCTCCAATCTTGTGCTGATTCTGGTGATCATCAATGCGGTGGGCTATGCGCTGAGTCTGTTCTGGGCACAGTTTCCGGTATTGATCTGCTGGAGTGCGCGCCTGATCGGGCACGGTCAGATCTGGCGGCTGGTTACATGGCTTGCGATGCCGATGTTCTCCGGCCGGGGCGGGCTCTTCTACTACCTGATCTTTGTATATCTGTACTATTCCATCGGAAGCACGCTGGAGCGCGCGTGGGGTGCCTACCGGCTCAATGTCTATACGTTCACCGGCATCCTGGGACACATCCTTGGCGCGCTGATCGTCTGGTTTTCCGCGGGGATCGATGTATATACCCTCAACCCCAATTATCTTTACATGTCACTGTTCCTCGGACTGGCACTGACCTATCCGGATGCGCAGTTTCTTCTCTATTTTATTATCCCGATCCGGGCGAAGTATCTGGCGGTGATCGAGGTGGTGTTCCTCATCATCGGCGCCCTCGGCGGCACGGCGGCGGACTGGGTGATGATCGTCATGTCGCTGATCAATGTGGTGCTGTTCATGTTTTTCCTGTTCCCGAAGAACCGGTTTAACCCGGCCGACATCAAAAGGCGCAGGCAGTTCCGCAGCCGCATGCGGCAGGGGGAGAAGGCCTATAACGCTCCGGGCGGTGCGACGGTTTCCGGAAAGCCGTATCACCACAAATGCGAGGTGTGCGGCCGGACCGACGCGGATTACCCCGATCTGGAGTTCCGCTTCTGCTCCAAGTGTGACGGTGCCCACGAGTACTGCATGGATCACCTCTACACGCACAAGCACATCAAATACTCCGACCATCCGTCTGGGGACGGGAAGAATGACAATAGGATCCGCTTCCCGGGATCTGAAGAGAAATAATCCGGAATGAGACCGCAGCGGGATCTGCTTCCCGGATGCCGGGAAGATGACGATGGAACAGGACAGCGGCCGCTTTGCATTCCGCTGCCCGGGGAAAATATGCAGGACAGCCGGCAGGCCGCCGCGTCGAGAAAAGGGAGAGAGCGATGGAAAAAAAGCCGTTTGTGACCAAGGAACAGGTGGAAGAGATTGTAAAGACCTGGCCGACGCCGTTTCATATTTATGATGAAAAGGGCATCGTAGAGAATGCGCGGCGCGTGAAGGCCGCATTTGCCTGGAATCCGGGATTTCATGAGTATTTCGCGGTCAAGGCGACGCCGAACCCGTGGATTCTGGAAATCCTCAAAAACGAAGGCTTCGGCGCGGACTGCTCTTCCTACACAGAGCTTCTGATGGCCGATGCAGTGGGCCTGCACGGGCATGACATCATGTATTCCTCCAATGTCACGCCGGACGCGGATTTCATCAAGGCCGCGCAGCTGGGCGCGATCATCAATTTTGACGATATTTCGATGATCGACCCTTACATGCAGATTGCCCCGGTGCAGGATACCATGTGCTGCCGGTACAACCCGGGCGGGAATTTCACGCTGCACAATGAGATCATGGACACCCCGAAGGACGCGAAGTACGGCATGACGAAGGATCAGCTCCGCGAGGCGTACCGGAAGCTGCGGGATTACGGCGTGAAAAACTTCGGAATCCACGCGTTTCTGGCCTCCAACACCGTGGCGCTGGGCTATTATCCGAAGCTGGCCCGCATCCTGTTCGAGGTCGTGGCCGAGTTTTCCCGGGAGCTGGGCATCCATTTCTCCTTCGTCAATCTGTCCGGCGGGGTCGGAATCCCCTACAGACCGGATCAGGAGCCGAACGACATCATGGCGATCGGGGAAGAGGTCCGGAAGGCCTACGAAGAGATTCTGGTGCCGGCGGGGCTGGACGATGTCGCGATCTATACCGAGATGGGGCGTTTCATCCTTGGCCCGTACGGACATCTTGTCACGAAAGTGCTCCGCATGAAGCACATCTGGAAAGATTATGCGGGTGTGGACGCCTGCGCCGCGAACCTGATGCGGCCGGCTATGTACCGCGCCTATCACCATATCACGGTGCTGGGGAAGGAAAATGCGCCCTGCGACCATCTGTATGATGTGACAGGCGGCCTCTGCGAGAACAACGATAAATTTGCGATTGACCGGATGCTTCCCGAAATCCATGAGGGGGACTATCTGGTCATCCATGACACCGGGGCCCATGGATTCTCGATGGGATACAATTACAACGGCAGGCTCCGCAGCGCAGAGCTTCTCCTGCGTCCGGACGGGTCAGTGAAGCAGATCCGCCGCGCGGAGACGCCGCAGGATTATTTTGCAACCCTGGATTACCCGGGTCTGAAGGACGAAAGATAAACTGATGCAGATACCGGCCGGCAGATCAGCCGAGTCCTGGCGGAAGGCAAGTTGCGGGCTGCAGAAAAGTCGGAGACCGGGTCGAAAGAGTCGGAAAACATTTCTTGCCGCCGGCACGGCATTCCGCTAGAATCGAATCCAGGCGGATCGGGCCGCCGAAACGATCGGATATGAGGAACAGAAATGGCAGAACTGAACACAAAAGAAAATGAGAACCGGAAAAAGGCTCTGGAGGCCGCACTGACGCAGATTGAAAAGGCGTATGGCAAGGGTGCGGTCATGAAACTCGGGGACAGCGCAAACGCCATGAACGTCGAGGCGGTTCCCACCGGCTCACTCAGCCTGGATATGGCGCTCGGAATCGGAGGATTCCCGCGGGGCCGGATCATCGAGATCTACGGACCGGAATCCAGCGGAAAGACGACGGTTGCACTGCACAGCGTGGCGGAAGTCCAGAAGCGCGGCGGCATCGCGGGGTTCATTGACGCGGAGCACGCGCTGGACCCGGTGTACGCAAAGAACATCGGCGTCGACATTGACAATCTGTATATCTCCCAGCCGGACAGCGGCGAGCAGGCGCTGGAAATCTGCGAGACCATGGTGCGCTCCAATGCCATTGATATCGTGATCATCGATTCCGTGGCGGCACTGGTGCCGAAAGCCGAAATCGACGGCGACATGGGCGACGCCCACGTCGGTCTGCAGGCCAGACTCATGTCGCAGGCACTCCGCAAGCTGACGGCGGCGATCAGCCGGTCCCGCTGCATTGTGGTATTCATCAACCAGCTGCGCGAGAAGGTCGGCGTCATGTTCGGCAATCCGGAGACGACGACCGGCGGCCGCGCACTGAAGTTCTACGCCTCGGTGCGCCTGGATGTGCGCAGAACCGAGTCGATCAAGCAGAACGGCGAGGTCCTCGGCAATCACACGAAGGTCCGTGTGGTCAAGAACAAGGTTGCGCCGCCTTTCAAGGAAGCCGAGTTTGACATCATGTTCGGAAAAGGAATTTCCCATTCTGGCGAAGTGCTGGATCTGGCGGTCAAACAGGATATCGTCCAGAAATCCGGCGCATGGTTCGCCTATAATAACGAAAAAATCGGTCAGGGCCGGGAGAATGCTAAGCTGTATCTGGAGCAGCATCCGGAGGTCAGTGTGGAGATCGAGAACAAGGTCCGCGTAAGCGCGGGACTTGCACCGATTGCGGTGCCGGAAGCGGCGGCGCCCGCACCGGAACAGGAGGCACCGGCGGATCCTCTGGCGGGGGAGCTTCCCGATGATCCCGCAAAGGACAGCATCGTCTGATGGCCTGGCGGAAAAGATCGAAACCTTTGCAGGAAGGCACGCCGGAGGAACGGATGAGCCGCGCCCAGGGAAAGGCACTGCGGATTCTTTCCTTTGCGGACCGCACGGAAGAGGAAATGCGGAGAAAACTTGAGGAGGGAGGATTCCCTCCTCAAGTTGTTTCTGACGTTGTGGAATGGCTGAAAGAGCTGCATTACCTGGACGACGCCCGCTTCGCCGCACAGTTCGCGCTGTCCCGGGCGGACCGGAAGAGCCAGTCGGTGATCCGGATGGAACTGCGGCAGAAGGGAATTGATGGGGATCTGATTGACTCCGCCTGCGCGCAGGTCGCGGACCAGGAGGCAGAGGCCGCATACCGGGCCGCTTCGGGGTATGCCCGGTCCCGGGAAGATCTTTCCATGGAAAAAATGATGGCATCCGTCATGCGGAAAGGCTTCCCCTATGCGGCGGCGCGGCAGGCATGCCAGCGGGTCGTCGAGGAACTGGCCGGCGGGGATCCGCCGGAATCCCTCTGATGGAAAAGCATGGTACTGCGGCCGGACGGAACAAATCAACACGAAACGAAGATTCGGCGTACCGGCTTTTCACTGACCGGTCCGCCGGTTTTTTTAGAAAACACATGGCGGGCAGCACTGGATTGCAGGTTCCCGTCCGGAGATTGGACAGCAGATTGCACGGGCCGAACCGCGGGGGCAGCTTTGCACTTTCTTGACAATTCTGTCTCATTGGCATACAATAGTAAAGCTGTCCGAAGTATGCAGATACTTCGGTACAATTTCACAGAGAGGAGGTACACCTGTGATTTTACTGGATGAAGCTCCTCAGGTCCCGGCGGTTCGTGTGTCCGGTCCGGCTCAGATTCCGCTTCCGTTTGTCATTCTGATCGCGATTGCGGCGGCAGCGGCAGCGGCAGTGATTTCCTATTTCATTGCCAGAAAACTGATTTCGGATCATATCAAACAGACGGTCGGAACTGCAGAGGAACAAGCCAGTCAGATCATCGAGGAAGGGAAAAAGTCCGTCGCCGAGGCGAAGCGCGAAGCGCTGCTGGAAGCCAAGGAAGAGAACATGAAGATCAAGGACGATCTGGACCGCGAGGTCAGAGACCGCCGTGCCGAACTGGTGCGCATGGAAAAACGCGCGGCCAGCAAGGAGGAAAACCTTGACCGGAAAACCGAAGCGCTCGAAAAGCGTGAGAACGGTCTGAACCAGCGCGAAGACAGTCTCAACCGCAAGAGCGCAAAAATCGATGAACTGACCGCACAGGCATCACAGGAACTGGAGAGGATCTCCGGTATGACCTCTGATCAGGCGAAAGAGTTTTTATTCAAGTCTGTCGAAGATGATGTCAAACTCGACACGGCGAAGATGATCAGGGACGAAGAAGCACGCGCCAAAGAGGAAGCCAACGCAAAGGCAAAGGAAATTGTGGTGACTGCCATTCAGCGCTGTGCCGCCGATCATGTGGCTGAGACGACAATATCCGTGGTTCAGCTTCCGAATGATGAGATGAAAGGCCGCATCATTGGAAGAGAGGGCAGGAATATCCGTACGCTCGAGACACTGACCGGGGTCGATCTGATCATTGACGATACGCCGGACGCAGTGATTCTTTCCGCGTTCGACCCGATGCGGCGGGAAGTCGCCCGGATCGCGCTGGAAAAGCTCGTCATGGATGGAAGAATCCATCCCGCGCGTATCGAGGAAATGGTTGAGAAAGCCAAGAAAGAAGTGGATGCAATGGTCCGGGAGGCAGGGGAATCTGCGGTTCTGGAAGTCGGCATCCATGGAATTCATCCGGAACTGGTTAAGCTTCTCGGCAAGATGAAGTTTCGCACCAGCTACGGGCAGAATGCCCTGAAACATTCGATTGAGGTTGCTCAGCTCGCCGGCCTGATGGCTGCGGAGGTAGGAGAGGATGTCCGACTGGCAAAACGGGCGGGACTTCTCCACGACATCGGAAAAGCAGTAGATCATGAAATGGAGGGCTCCCATGTACAGCTCGGCGCGGCACTCTGCCGGAAGTATCATGAGAACCCGGTTGTCATCAATTCCGTGGAATCACATCACGGCGACACCGAACCCACTTCACTGATCGCCTGCCTCGTTCAGGCCGCGGATACCATCTCGGCCGCAAGACCGGGAGCACGCCGTGAGTCAATTGAAGCGTATACCACAAGGCTGAAGCAGCTGGAGGATATCGCGAACTCCTTCAAGGGAGTCGAGAAATCCTACGCGATTCAGGCCGGCCGTGAGATCCGTGTCATGGTCATTCCGGAACAGGTTTCGGATGCGGATATGGTGATCATGGCGAGAGATATCGCCAAGAGGATTGAACAGGAACTCACCTATCCTGGTCAGATCAAGGTTAACATGATCCGAGAATCCAGAGTCAGTGATACTGCGAAATAATCAGAAATGAATCAGGAGCCGCCTGCTGTTCAGGCGGCTCTTTCTATACGGCGGAAAACCGTGCATTCGGTTTCCTGACGGAACAGGCAGGAATTTCGCTGCACTGTTTTTCAGCCGGTGTGTGCAGGGATTTCTTTACAAAGCGGGACTTCTGCATTACACTTAGAGCGCTCCTCCCATCGTCGGCGCACGATGGCACTTTATCCAGACAACAGAGAGGATTGGATTGATGAAAGAGTACAGACCGGTAAAAGAAGGAAAAGTCCGCGAGATCTATGACCTGGGGGACAGCCTGATCATGACTGCCACCGACAGAATCTCAGCTTTCGACGTGATTCTGCAGAATGACGTGACGGACAAGGGAAAGATCCTGACACAGATGTCGGCATTCTGGTTCCGCTATACGGCTGATATCCTGCCGAATCATATGATCAGCACGGATCCGAAGGATATGCCGGAATACTTTCAGACGCCGGCGTTTGCGGGCCGGAGCATGCTCTGCAGGAAACTTACCATGCTGCCGATCGAGTGCATCGTCCGTGGCTATATCACGGGCAGCGGCTGGAAGAGCTATCAGGAGAACGGAACCGTGTGCGGCATTGCCATGCCGGCAGGTCTGAAGGAATGCGAAAAGCTTCCGGAGCCGGTATTTACGCCGAGCACCAAGGCCGAGATCGGGACACATGACGAGAACATCAATTTTGCGCAGTGCACCGAAATCCTGGAGAAGCTGCATCCCGGAAAGGGAGAGGAGTACGCGTCCGCAATCCGCAGCAATACCATCGCCCTCTACAAAAAATGTGCGGACTATGCGCTGGCGCATGGCATTATCATCGCGGACACCAAGTTTGAATTCGGTCTGGACGAGAAGGGAAATGTCATTCTGGCCGACGAGATGCTCACACCGGACAGCAGCCGTTTCTGGCCGCTTGCCGGGTATGAACCCGGCCACGGCCAGCCGTCCTTTGACAAACAGTTTGTGCGCGACTGGCTCACGTCTCATCCGGACAGCGGATACCGCCTGCCGCAGGACGTCATCGACAAGACCATCGCCAAATACCGCGAGGCATATACTATGCTGACCGGAAAAGAGCTCGACTGAATGTCATCGCGGGGGTCACGAAACGTCCGTTTCAGGCCGTATCAGGCATTCCTGTCAGACAGGAGCCCGGCGCAGACAGCGCCGGGCTCTCGCTGTCTCCGGAGGGATTGCGTGCGGGGTTGACAGGTGTGCTATTCTATATAATGCAGTTAATGCAAACCATTTGCGAATTCGGCTGCCGGCAGCTGCGGAATGCGGCGCAATGGAAAGAAAGGATACAGATCATGACGAAAATTGATATTGTCTCCGGTTTTCTCGGAGCAGGAAAGACCACTCTCATAAAAAAACTTCTGAAGGAGTCCTTCTCCGGTCAGCAGATTGTTCTGATTGAAAATGAGTTCGGCGAGATCGGCATCGACGGCGGATTTCTGAAGGAATCCGGCGTGCAGATCACGGAGATGAATTCCGGCTGCATCTGCTGTACCCTGGTGGGCGATTTTAACAAGGCGCTCAAGCAGGTGGTGAATGATTACCACCCGGACAGAATCCTGATCGAGCCCTCCGGTGTCGGCAAGCTCTCCGACGTCATCGCGGCGGTGGCAAAGACCGCGAAGGAGATCGACATCCAGCTGAACAACTTCGTGACCGTGGCGGATGCGCACAAGTGCAGAATGTACATGAAGAATTTCGGCGAGTTCTACAACAATCAGATTGAGAGCGCCAACACCATCATCCTGAGCCGCACGCAGACGATGGATCAGAAAAAGCTGGAGGAGGCCGTTGCCCTGCTGCAGGAGAAGAACCCGAAGGCAAAGATCATCACAACGCCGTGGGACGAACTGACCGGAGATCAGATCCTTGCGGTCTGCGAGCAGGGACAGTCCCTCACGGATGAGCTCCTGAAGGATGCGCTCGAAAAGCACGAGAAGGATGCGGCGGAACATGAAGCCGAGCACCATCACCATGATCATGACCACGAGGACGCAGATGCAAAGGAGCACGAGCACCATCACCACGACCATGATCACGAGGACGCAGACGCAAAGGAGCACGAGCACCATCACCACGACCATGACCACGAGGATGCGGACGCGGAGGAGCACGAGCATCATCACCATGATCATGATCACGACGAGGAGCATGCGCATCATCATCACCATCATGCCGATGAGATCTTCGACAGCTGGGGCAGAGAGACGCCGAAGAAGTTCGGCCGCGAGGAACTCACGGATATTCTGCGGAAGCTCTCCGCGGAGGAAGATACCTATGGCACCATTCTTCGTGCCAAGGGCATGGTTCCCTGCATGGACGGCAAGTGGATGTATTTTGATCTCACACCCGGGGAATATGAAATCCGCGACGGTCAGCCGGATTACACCGGACGCCTGTGCGTGATCGGTGCCGGTCTGAAGCAGGATCAGCTCAGTGCACTGTTCGGCCTTTGATGTTCCCCCTGCCTGAGGGCAGAAACTGGGACATAAAAGCGGACTTTGAAATCAGGGAGAAACAGAGATTTTATGGATAATATACCAGTATATGTCATCACGGGCTTTCTGGAGGGCGGCAAGACATCCTTCCTGAAATTCACTCTGGCGCAGGATTATTTCAACGACGGATCCAAGACCCTTCTGATTCTTTGCGAAGAGGGGGAAGTGGAGTATGAGGAAGCTTTCCTGAAGAAATACAACTGCGTGATGGTGACCGCGGAGGATCAGACCCAGCTCAATCATGCATGGCTGTCCGCGATGGGCAAGAAATATCGTCCGGACCGCGTCATCATCGAGTACAACGGGATGTGGTCCCCGAAGGAGATCCCGGACATGGATCTGCCGTTTTCGTGGGAGCTGTACCAGACGATCACCGTGCTGGACGGCAGCACATTCCGGCTGTATCTGAACAACATCAAGTCGCTTGCCATCGAGCTGCTCACCTATACAGACATGGTCATCTTCAACCGCTGCACAGAGGATACGCCGATTGACAACTTCAACCGTTCGCTCAAGGCCGTCAACCGGAATGCCGACGTGATGTTTGAGGACAAGGATGGAAACCAGCTCCAGCCGCCGCTCGTTCTGCCCTACGACATCTCCGGGCAGGACATCACGATCGCGGATGACGACTACGGTATTTTCTACATCGACGCGCAGGAAAATCCGGATAACTATCTCGGCAAGAACCTTCATTTCAAGGGCATGGTCATGAAGTCGAAGGATTTCCCGCAGGACTGCTTTGTCCCGGGGCGCAAGATCATGACCTGCTGCGAGGCGGACATCCGGTTCCTTGGCTTCCTGTGCAAATATCCGAAGATCAGCGACTTCGGGCAGCGCAGCTGGGTGGATGTCACGGCACAGCTGAAGATGGAGTACAACGACGTCTACGGCGAGGAGGGACCGGTGCTCTACGCATCCGACCTGGTCAGTTCCCCCGCACCGAAGCGCGAAACAGTCAGCTTCTGACTGGAAACCATAAGCGGGAACTACGAGGCCCCCGCGGGACGATTCGTTCCGCGGGGGCCTCGTTTACCTTTGTGTGCCGGAATCGGTTTTCCGCCTTCCGCCGGAGACCGGCCGAAGGAGATCTGCAAAAGCCGCGCGCCTAGAACGCGGCTGCGGCCGTGGGAGAAAGGCACAGGTTATTCAAAACTCTTGTGATACTTCTGCTCGCAGTACACGCATCGGTAGGTCCGTCTGGCCGGGTCGGTCAGCACGAATTCGTCTGGCAGGCCCTGCTCGATGGTGGTGATGCACTGCGGGTTCTGGCATTTGACAATTCCGGTGATCTTTTTCGGGAGAGTCAGCTTCTGCTTGCGGACAATCTGCCCGTCCCGGATATAGTCGATGGTGATCCCGTCATCGATGAAGGCCAGCGCGTCGATGTTCAGCACATCCTCCGAGGTCTCCAGCTTGATGATATCCTTCTTCCCCATCTTGCTGCTCCGGGCATTGTAGATGATGGCGATCGGGCAGTCCAGGCGTTCCAGATGGAGCATGTGATAGACGACTGCGGCCCGGCCCGCATGAATGTGATCGAGGACAATACCGTTTGTAATTCCGCTGATGCTTAACATGATTCATCCTTTCCAAATGATGCGGCTCCCGGCCCGCGGGCCGGCAGCCGGTGAAAGGCGGCAGTACGTCAGGCGGAAAGACCTGCGCGCCGCCCGGATTCCTGCCGGACTTATGCCAGATCCAGAAGCGTCAGGATCAGCGCCATGCGCACATACAGCCCATTCTGCACCTGACGGAAGTAGGCGGCACGGGGATCGTCATCCACATCGACGGAAATTTCATTGACGCGGGGCAGCGGATGAAGCACCAGGCAGTCCTTCGGCGCCAGCTGAAGCTTGCTGCGGTTCAGAATGTAGCAGTCCTTCATGCGCTCATACTCTTCCTCGTTGAAGAAGCGCTCGCGCTGAATCCGGGTCATGTACAGGACATCGAGCTTCGGGAGGGCTTCCTCCAGGCTGGTGACTTCCTCGTAATCAAACCCCTTCAGCACATCATCCCGCATATAGGAGGGAACGCGGAGCTCCGGCGGGGAGATCAGGATGAAGTGCACGTTCGGATAGCGGACCAGCGACTCAATCAGGGAATGCACGGTGCGCCCGTACTTCAGGTCGCCGCAGAAACCGATCGTGATGTTGTCAAAATGCCCCTTGAGCGAGCGGATGGTGTAGAGATCCGTGAGTGTCTGGGTCGGGTGCTGATGGCCGCCGTCACCGGCATTGATCACCGGGATGCGGGAGTGGAGGGAGGCAACCTTCGCCGCGCCTTCCTTCGGATGCCGCATCGCGCAGATGTCCGCATAGCAGGAGATCACGCGGATGGTATCCGCCACGCTCTCCCCCTTGGAGGCAGAGGAGGAACCGGCAGAAGAAAAGCCAAGACAGGTCCCGCCGAGATGAAGCATGGAAGATTCAAAACTCAGGCGCGTCCTTGTGCTTGGCTCATAGAAAAGGGTGGCAAGAACTTTTCCGTCACATTTGTGGGCGTAACGGGATCGGTTTTCCTCGATATCCTTTGCAAGATTCAGAAGCTGCTCGGTCTCTTCGACTGTGAAGTCCAGAGGATTCAGCAGATGGCGCATAGATACTCCTTTCCGGTAAAGATGATACGCTGTGATAACGGATGGCACCATGATTCCGGCAAAGTATACCGCATAAAATATGGCGTGTCAAAGTCAACCCTGGATTCGAAGGAAACGAAGAAACGGCAGCCCAGCAGCCCTGCAGAAGAGCAGAGGGGGAACAGTCCGATGGGAAAAACGGTGATCCGGCGGCCGAAAGACGAAAACGGATGATACAGCGGCCGCCGGGAATGGACAAAAATACCGAACATACGGAATAAACAGAATAGTTTGACATACCGGGGCAAGTCAGGTATGATGAATCCGGTATAAAGAAAAAGGGGAAGGCATGCTGACGGCCTTGAAGGATGGATCGATGCGGAGCGATGATCATGGAAATTTCGATTCTTGACGCGATACAGTCGCTGCACACGCCATGGCTGAATGCAGTGATGAAGTTTTTTACATTCCTCGGAAATGCGGGATGGTTCTGGATCGCCATCACAGTGATTCTTCTGATTCTCCCGAAAACCCGGATCTGGGGCCTGACCATGGGGACGGCGCTCCTCCTGGGGCAGGTGATCGGCTGTGTGATCATGAAACAGCTGGTCGCAAGACCAAGACCGTATAATTCTCCGGATGCCCTGGTGACGGCCTCACAGCTTCTCATCCGGGAACTGAAGGATTATTCGTTCCCGTCCGGCCATACCCAGGCATCGTTTGCCTCGGCGGCGGTGATCTGGCGGATGAACCGGAAAGCCGGCGCTGCCGCATTTGCGGTGGCCGGTCTGATCGCCTTTTCGCGGATGTATTTTTATGTCCATTATCCGACGGATGTCTGTACGGGAGCCGTGCTGGGCCTGATCTGGGCATGGATTTCCGTTCGATTCTTCCGTCCCCTCTATGAGAGGGCGGCTTCCGCGCTCCGGGAGAAAAAGCAGAAATAACCTGTCACGCCTGTACTGCCGAAGAAGCCGTTCGTCGAAGCGGAGGAAAGAAGCAGCCGCGCCTAAGCGGTGCTGGTACCTGATCCACTGGATAGGGAAAGGAGGGACGCTTTGTCAAAAAGCCGAAGATGCGGCGGGAGATTTTCCCTGCGGCATGTCTCTCTGCCCACACGCCGGTACGGGCCATTGCGGCGGACCCTTCCGGGATGGCTCCTGCTCCTGTGCCTGATCTTCTCCCCCGGTGCCGGATGGACCGGTGGGGCGGATGTCCTCGCGGGCGAGGCGGAGCCGCAGACGCTTTCCGCCGAGGTCCTGTCCGTCAACCAGACCACGCAGGCGGCTGACGCCTCCGGGGTCGTCGATGTCGGATCCCTGACGGAGATTTCCGCCGGGGAAGTCCGGCGGAAAATCGACAGCTACGGGATTCCGGACAATGCCGTCTATCTGGACGGTGCGCTCCGCGGGAATGGAGATCTGGACGATGTGATTGCCCGGAGAAATGCCGGGGCCGTCTCGGATCCGGTGAATCTGCGCTATGGCATCATTGCCTCGAACACGATGCTCCGGCGGTATCCGACCTGGAAGAAGCTCTCCGTTTCTGCCTCCGGCACAGCGGATGTGTTTCAGGAATCCATGCTGCTGATCGGAGAAGGCGTGGCTGTTCTGCATCAGTCCACCGACGGAATCTGGTCCTTTGTACAGTCCCGCAATGACTTCGGATGGGTGGAGACTGCCCGGGTCGCATTCTGCTCGCGGGAAGAGATGAATGCCTATCTGAATTCGGATCGTTTCCTGATTGTGACGGATTCGCTGCTCCACAGCGGGGATGTCTCGTTTCGGATGGGCACCAGGCTTCCGGTGACGGAAGAGACGGAGTCTGGCTATCGGGTGGAGCTTCCCCGGGTGTCCGGATCCGGGACGCTGTATTTTTCGGAGATTTCCCTGGCCAGAAGCGCCAGCGTCAGCTGCGGGTATCTGTCGGGCGGAGCGGACTCCTTTGTCCTTGCGGCAAAGCGGCTGCTCCACATGCCCTATGGAGAAGGAGACACCGGTGGCTGCATGGATAACGTATCCGCGCTGGACGCCATCTTTCTGTGCTTCGGCGTGATCCTGCCGCGGCATTTCGTACAGATGGGATACACCGGTGCGGCAGTCCGGGAATTGTCCGGGATGCCCCGCGAGGAAAAAGTCCAGGCCATTGCGTCCTGCAGCCCCGGCAGCATCCTGCTGCTGGAAGGCCACGCGGTGCTGTATCTGGGAATCCTCGACGGCCGGCCGCAGATTTTTCAGCAGGTGACAAGCTATTCCACCGAAGACGGCGCATTAATCAACGCCAATGAGGGTGTGATCACACCGCTTGATGTCTGTACGCCGGATGGTACCAGCTATCTGGATCTTTACAGCAGGGCGATCAGCGTGTGGTGAGAAGAGAGACTGACTGGCAGACGGTTTTCGGCGCATGTTCGGCGTGCCCGAAGACCGTCTGTCTGGCGGAGTGCAGGAAAACCATATCTGTGGAGGAAAAATGATGAAGAAGAAGCTGTTGTCAGCCCTGGCAGTGCTGGCATGTCTCTTTGTGCTGGTGCTGCCGGCGTATGCAGAGCAGGACGGACCCGATGTGAAGGCGGAGGGTTATATTGCAATGAATATGGACACCGGTGAGATCGTGCTCTCCCGGAACATGGATGTGCAGCAGTATCCGGCCAGCATCACCAAAATCCTGACCGCCCTGGTGGTCCTGGAGAATGTGGATGACCTGGATGACACGCTGACCTTCTCAGAGAATGCGGTGAACGGGATCTCGGCGGACAGCTCCACCCTGAGTCCCAAGGCATCGGTCGGGGAGACCATGACCGTCCGGGATGCTCTGTACGGGATGGTTCTCTGCTCTGCGAATGAATGCGCTGCGGCGCTGGCGGAGTACACGGCGGGAAGTATTGAACAGTTTGCGGTCCTCATGAACGCCCGGGCAGAGCAGGCAGGTGCGGTCAACAGCCATTTCGTCAATCCGCACGGGCTGCATGACGACAATCATTACACGACGCCGCATGACATGGCTATGATTTTTATGGACGCCATGAAGAATGCGGAGTTTGCAAAGCTGTTCTCCACAGTGCACTATACGATTCCCGCGACCAATCAGAATCCCGCGCGGGAATGCACGAACACGGATCAGCTGCTGAACGGGACCATCACCAACGGCGGGCAGACCGGCGTCTTTGCCGGAAAGACCGGACACACGCCGCAGGCGGGCAGAACCCTGGTCACCGCCTGTGAGCGGTACAATGTCCGGCTGGTGGTCGTGGTGATGAAGTCCGACAATGCCTGTTTCTATACGGATACCGAGACGCTTCTGGAATACGCCTACGGCAAGGTGACGGGGGCTTATCCGGAGCCGGTGCAGCAGGAACGGGATGACTATGTGACGATCAGCACCAGTTCGCTCCGCATGCGGCAGTATGCCAGCGTCTATTCCGCGGTGGTCGGATCCCTCCAGAAGGGAGACCGGGTGCACCGCACGGGCACGTACGCCGGCTGGAGCCAGATCGAGGATTCCGGTGAGATCTGCTATGTGGCGTCACAGTATCTCGTCGATGACAGCGGACAGCCGGCAGAGACCGCCTACGAGACCGCAGAGGCGACTACCGCGGAGCCGCGCTCGGAAGATGCCGCGGCGGCAGGGCAGGAAGACGGAAGCGAGGCGGAGACGGAGGCAGCGGTACAGCCGTCTGATTCCGCAGCCGTGCAGATGTCCTCGGCGGCCGCTGTGCAGTCGGCTGCGGCGGACGCAGATGCGGCGCAGACTGCCGCGGCAGTGACAGTCACGGCGGCCGATGCCGCCGGACAGAGAGATACGGAGAATATCACCTGGGAGCTCACCCGGGAGAATCTGCGGCAGATCATCATCCTGCTCGGCGCGGCAGCCGCGGTCCTCTGCGGCCTGCTCGTGACGGCGGTGATGATCCGTCACGGAAGAAACGAGGCTTGATTTTTCAACGGCATATGGTATACTGAACCTGCCTGGAGTGTGCGATACCTGCGCTAATTTGATCCTACACGACGATTACGGGATTCCAATATTGTCTGGTGGATGTCATGCCTCCTTCGAGTGGAAGACAGAAGTCTGATTGCGGTTGCCCACCTGGCAGATTTGCTGGGAGTCAAATTTGCAGAACGGCACCCTGGGTTTTTCATAAGATCATTGCCATGTGCGGGGACAATTCGCCCGGCGCTCCGTGAGGGAGCCGGAAAGGATTGCTCCCGCACATTTCTGATTCAGGCGGAGCGAAGTTTCCGCAGGCAGCTGTGCAAAGGCACACGCGGGGCCGTTCCGGAGTCCGCCGGTGTTTATCCTGGTGCGTGGAACGCAGCCGGCGTCGACCTTGTCAGCGCCGTGGGACAGAGAGCGATACTGCGGCTGTTTCGCAGTGTCAGAAAGAGAGATTGCAGCAGGTGCTGGGAAAAGAAGGAAAGAACTTATATGCCGGTACCGGCCTTCCCGAAATCTGCATTCCGATGACGGCGGACAGCCGGGAGGCGCTGGCCGCTTCTGCCCGGACCATCCGCGATGCATCCTGTGCGGATGCCGCCGAGTGGCGGGCAGACTGGTTCGGCGGGAACCTTTCGGAGCAGACGGTCCGCGCCGAAACCGCGGAGCTGAAGAATATTCTTGCGGACAAACCCCTGATTTTTACCATCCGGTCGACCGGGGAAGGGGGAAAGGCGGACTACAGCGCGGACCAGTTCGTGCACCTCGCCGCGGCAGCGGCAGAGGCCGGCGCCGACCTGGTGGACTGTGAGCTGTCGCGGGGCGAAGAGGCGGTTCGGAAGACCCTGGTCTGCGTCCGCCGGGCGGGAGCAGAGCTCATCCTCTCCAGACATTTCTTTTCGGAGACGCCCGCGGATGACAGGATGGAGGAGATTCTGTTTGCCATGAACCGTCTGGGGGCAGATTTTGCAAAGCTGGCTGTCATGCCGAAGGATTTTTCGGATGTGTGCAGGCTGATGGCGGTGACGGAAAAGGTTCACCGCGCGCTGCCGGATCAGCGCCTGATCACGATGTCCATGGGGAAAACGGGGATGATCAGCCGGGTAACCGGCGCCCTGACGGGATCTGTGCTGACATTTGGAACGCTCGGTGCGGAAAGCGCTCCGGGACAGCCGGATGCCTGGCGCCTCCGCGCGGCCATGGAAAAACTGCGGGAAGCGGGAATCTGAACGGCGGCAGAAGAAAAAGGAGCCAGCGGCAGTTTTTATCTGCCGCCGGCTCCTTTTGATATCCGTGAAAATTCCGGCAGGGTTATTTCTCCGCCAGAGCACGCACCAGATCAGCGTTGGTTTTTGTCTGGTTAAACTGCGCCAGTGCGGTCTTCATGGCCTCTTCTGGCTTCAGGGACGCCAGCGAACGGCGCATCCGATTGACGGCTTCCTGCTCCTCCGGGGAGAGCAGGAGATCCTCCCGCCTTGTGCTGGAGCGGGTGACGTCAATCGCCGGGAAGATCCGGCGCTCGGAGAGCCGGCGATCGAGCACCAGCTCCATGTTTCCGGTTCCCTTGAATTCCTCGAAGATCACGTCGTCCATGCGGCTGCCGGTTTCCACCAGTGCGGTCGAGAGAATCGTCAGGCTGCCGCCCTCCCGCATACAGCGCGCGGCGCCGAAAAAGCGCTTCGGCATGCTGAGCGCCTGCGGGTCCAGACCGCCGGAGAGTGTGCGTCCGGTTCCCTCGGATACGGCATTGCATGCGCGTGCGAGCCGCGTGATGCTGTCCAGCAGGATGAAGACATCCTTTTTCTGCTCCACCATCCGCTTCGCGCGGGCGAGCACCATCTCTGCCAGGCGCCGGTGGTTCTCCGGGCTCTTGTCGAAGGTCGAATAGATGACCTCGGCGTTGTCCCCGGCAATGCTCTCGCGCATATCGGTGACCTCCTCCGGTCGCTCGTCGATCAGAAGAATCATCAGGTGGATATCCGGGCAGTTCTTTTCCACCGCCAGCGCGATCGACTTCAGCAGTGTGGTCTTTCCGGCTTTCGGCGGCGACACAATCATACCGCGCTGGCCTTTGCCGATCGGACAGACCAGATCCACAATGCGCAGGGAGAGAGGACCGCCCGTGCGCTCCAGGCGGATGCGCTCATGCGGGAACACGGGGGTCAGATCCTCAAAATCGACGCGGCTGACCGAATCCTCCGGCTTTTCCCCGTTGATCGAAGTCACGTACAGCAGGGCAGCATTGCGCTCATCCTGTGCCTTCGGCCGCTTGATGCCGTCAATGATGTCGCCGGTCCGCATATTGAATTTGCGGATCTGCGCGGGGGACACGTAGATGTCATTCGGTCCCATCAGGTAATTGTCCGGGCGCAGGAATCCGAATCCGTCCGACATGATTTCCAGCACGCCGTGTGCCGTTTCGGAGCTGCCCTGTGCGGCAAAGGAATCTGTCCCGAAGAAAGGTCTGGCGCTGTCCCGCGCCGGACTGCGGCTCAGGATATCCTGCGCGGAACGGCCGGGCCCATAAGAGGAAAAGGCGCCGTAGCCCGCATTTGCCGCCGGCTCATTGTACCGGGTCTGGCCGCCGTATCCGCCGCTGTACTCACTGCTGCGGCCGGACGGCGTGTCACTGTAGCGGCCGCTCTGCGGCTCGTACCGGTTGTCCGGGGAAGCATACCGGCCGGATCCGTCGGAATAGCCGTATCTTCCGGAAGATTCATACCGGCTTTCAGCGTAATCGCTGCGGCCTGCCGCAGCGGTACGGCCGGAGGATTCCCGCGAATCCTGCCAGTAGCGGGAGGAATGGGGATCCCGGTAATCCGAAGGAACCGTGTCTGTCCGCGGCACATCTTTTCCCGTCAGGGATCCGGCACCCGCAGATGCGAAAGGTGCTGCAGGGCGCTGAATTTCCTGCTCGATTTCGGAAGCCTCCGCTGCTGTCTGCGGGGGATTGTTCTCATATCTGGTGTGGTAGTAGCGGTTGTTCTGCACCACATGATGCCTGCGGGGCTGGCTGGCCGCATCGGCTGCGCCGGACAGACCCGAGGACGAGCGCCCCTGATGAATGACCGGTGTCCCGGTGTGGCGGATTTCCCGCTTTCCCGTCTGTACGGTGGAAGCGGGAGCCGGCTTTGCGGCAGTCCCTGTTCCGGCCGCATCTGTTCCGGCTGCGGCAGAAGTCGTTCTGGTGTCCGCTGCTGCCGAAGATGCCGCTGCGGGGGCGGCGGCTGCCGGAGCCTTTGCTGCGGCAACGCCGGGGGTGACCTTGTCAGCCACAGTGGATTTTACGGATATAAAATTTACACCGACGCCATTGTCAGCGCGGGAACCATCGGCTGATGTGCGGACAGTGCCGGAAACCTGCGGTTTCGGTGCGGCAGCAAGCTTGTTTTCGGAGGAGGGAGCGGAGCCGTCGGCAGAATCGGCCGGCGGGGCGATAAAGGTTCCTGTGTCCACGGAATACCAGGTTTTCCCCTGTGCCTCCGCGGCTTCCATGATCCGTTCAATCAGATCAGCCTTGCGATAGGATGTGATCATTTTGATGCCGAGAGCTTTTGCGATCCGTCTCAGGGCAATAATGGAGAATGATTCGAGCTTTTCACGCATAAAGATTCCTCAATAGAACCGGGGCGGAAGTCCCGCCCGAAGACAACAACGATACCGGACAGGTTTGTCCGGAAATTTTTGCGGACAGTCCGGGAACAGATCCGGGCAGCCGCTTCGAATCATACAGTGACACGGCAGTGCCACCGGCTTGAAGGGAGAAATGATTCTTGCCCTTATTATACGAAAAGAAAACATAAAATCAAGCATCTGTGCGAAAATCAGACGGCAGGAATATAAAAATCAGGCGTCTGACACGAACAGCCGGCCGCAGTTTCATCCGGTCCTTCTTGACGCAAACAGGGAAAATTGATATTATTGTCCGGTATTGGCGGTCGGGAGACAGCAGGAGGGGAGATCCCGTCGGAGGGATCCGTCTGCCGTCCATTCCGGACACTGGGACACACAAAAATGTGTTCTGTAAACCGAATCAGGAATGAGGCGCGTTCGAATGCAGAGTGCAGAAGATGGCGCTGGAGACGGATTTTACTCCGCCGGCGGCGACAGGGAGCCTTATTATTCACTGAATATATTTCTCCGGCAGAAATTCGGCGGGAAGGTGTACCGCATCGCCCTGAATCCGGGGTTTACCTGCCCAAACAGAGACGGAACCATCGGAACCGGCGGCTGCACGTTCTGCCTGGCAGGCTCTGGAACCTTCGCGGGGAATCCGCGCCGGACCATTGACGAACAGATCACAGAGGGAATGCGCGGCCTGGCGCAGTTTCGTCCGAAGGCTTATATTGCCTATTTTCAGGCTTTCACGGGGACCTATGCGCCGCTTCCGGTCCTGCGGGACCGATACCGTCAGGCGTTTGCGCGCCCGGAAATTGCAGCGGTTTCCATCGCAACCAGGCCGGACTGCGTTCCGGAGGACGTTCTGGACCTGCTCGACGAAATCCACGGCACAAAGCCGGTCTGGATTGAGCTCGGCCTGCAGACGGCCCGGGAAGAGACTGCAGTGAGAATCCGACGGGGGTATGCCCTCCCCTGCTTTGAGGATGCGGTCCGAAGAATCCGCCGCCATGGCTTTGACGTCATTGTGCATGTCATACTCGGACTCCCCGGGGAGACACGGGAGGATATGCTTCACACCGTCCGGTACGCGGGCAGAATGGATATTCAGGGGATCAAGCTGCAGCTGCTGCATGTGCTGCAGGGAACCGAACTTTCGGACGAGTACCGCAGAGGGGCGTTCCGGGTGCTGACCCGGGAAGAGTACGTCGATCTGGTCTGCACCAGCATCGGCCTTCTTCCGAGGAATATTGTCATACACAGGATGACCGGAGACGGCCCGTCGCAGGAATTGATCGCGCCGCAGTGGAGCACCGCCAAGCGGACCGTGCTGAACGAGATTCACCATGCACTGAAAGTAAGAGAGATTACCCAGGGATGTATGAGGGGAGATGAGAAACATGAACGCGGAATCACAGACGCAGATCAAACTGATGATTCTATACATGCTGAACAGAGTGAATTTTCAGCTCTCGGATAGTCAGATCCTCGGGTATTTCAAAAATGACGGCGTGGAGGAGGCAGACCTTCGCATGCTTCTTGGCGAGATGGCGTCGAACAGCCTGGTAGAGGTTGAAAAACGGCCGGACAAGAATCTCCTCGGCATCACGAAAGAGGGAGAGGAAACGCTGGGCTATTTTGAAAGCAAGATTTCCGAGAAGGACCGCAGCGACATCGAGAGCTTTCTGGAGAGCCGCCGGATTGATCTCCGGAAGGAAAACACCAGCCTGGCGGATTACCGGGAGACCGAAAACAATCAGTATGAGGTGCGCCTGGAGGTCCGGGAGGGCCGGAAGCGGCTGATCGATCTGCGGATTTCAGCGGACAATGAGAAAATGGCCGAGCACATGTGCGAAAAGTGGCAGGACAGCAGCAGCGAAATCTACAACTTCGTGGTGCACCGCCTGCTGGAATAATGGCTGGATGCGCCGCCTCTTCCCACAGTTCTGCGATTCTGCGGGAAACGGACCGGAATCCTCTTTCCGATCGGCTGCGATATGCGGCATGGTCTTTTCCGGCAGGGGAAAAGGCGGAAGAGCGAGACCGGCTGCCCGGAACGTCAAAAATAGTTGCAAGGCTTTGAAACGTGTGATAAAATATCGAGGCTGTATCCGGTCAGTGCCGGATTGATCAATCAGGATGGTTGGAAACCATCGGAATGAGAGGTGTTCTTATGAAGGAAGGAATTCATCCGAAGTATTATCAGGCAAAGGTAACCTGCAACTGCGGTAATACTTTTGTAACCGGCTCCACAAAGCCGGAGATCCACGTGGAAATCTGCTCCAAGTGCCATCCGTTCTACTCCGGCCAGCAGAAGGCCACGGCAGCGCGCGGACGTATCGAGAAGTTCAACAAGAAGTACGGATTTACTTCTCAGCAGTAATTTTTCCCATGCCGCGGTACGATAGACAGCCGGCGCGGCAGCTTGCGGGCAACGGGGGCCGGGATCCATCGGGATCCCGGCCCTCTGGTTATATCCTGCGCCTGTCCGGAAAGGAGAAATGGATTTGAAAAACTCAGGCATTGGCGGGCAGGCCGTCATGGAAGGCATTATGATGCGCAACGGCAGCCGGTATGCGGTTGCCGTGCGCAAGGCAGACGGGAGCATTGTCTGCGACCGGCGGGAGTATCACAGCATCACGGAAAAATCCCGGATTCTGCGGCTGCCGCTGATCCGCGGCGTGTTTGCCATGATCGATTCCCTCGTGCTGGGGATGAAAAGCCTGGAATGGTCCTCGGAGCAGTATATGGATGACGGGGAGGATGCTGCGGAGGAGGAGCCCTCGCGGTTTGAGCAGTGGCTGGACCGGAAGTTCGGGGAGAAGGCGGAAAAAGTGATCATGGGGGGTACCATGGCGGTCGCCGTGGTTCTCGCCGTCCTGATCTTTTCCGTGATGCCGACCGTGATCGCCGGATGGCTGGGATCCTGGATTCGAAGCAGTGTCCTTCTGGCCTTTCTGGAGGGCGTCATCCGGGTCGCCATTTTCATCGCATACATCTCCCTGATCTCGCTGACGAAAGACATCCGCAGGACCTACATGTATCACGGCGCCGAGCACAAGTGCATCAACTGTGTGGAGCACGGCCTGCCTCTGAACGTGGAGAATGTCCTCAAAAGCTCGAAGGAGCACAAGCGCTGCGGAACCAGCTTCATGCTCTTTGTGATGCTGATCAGCATCCTCCTGTTCATGGTGGTGCGCCCGCAGGGGATGGGGCTTCGAATCCTCTCCCGGATTCTTCTGATTCCGGTGGTCGCCGGCATTTCCTATGAGTTCCTCCGCCTGGCCGGAAACAGCGACGGGAAGATCATCAATGCGCTCAGCCGTCCCGGCCTGTGGCTTCAGGGGCTGACCACGCGGGAGCCGGATGCGGCGATGGCGGAGGTTGCCATCCGGGCGGTGGAGGAAGTCTTTGACTGGAAGGCATATCTGCGGGAAAATTTTCCGGCCGGAGATCCGGACGAAAATCAAAAAGAGCATACGGCCGGCGGCGCAAAAGCCGCGGCAGACTGACGAAAGGGCAGACCATGAAAACCAGAGAGGTGATTGCCGCGGCGGCGGGGAAGCTTCGCGGCGCCGGTGTTCCGGAGCCGGAAAATGACGCATGGCTGCTCTTTTCAGAGAGCTTCGGGATGAGCCGGACCGATTATCTGCTGCACGCGGAAGAAGAATTTTATCCGGCGCCGGACAGGGAGCGCCTTTTTATAGAGCGGCTCGCGCGCCGGCAGCGCAGAATCCCGCTGCAGCGGATCCTGGGCGTACAGAATTTCTGCGGACTGGATCTGGAGGTGCAGGATGATGTGCTGATTCCCCGCGGGGACACGGAGATTCTGGCCGGGGAGGTTCTCGCATGGTCCGAACAGAATCCGGGCGGAAGCTTTCTCGATCTGTGCACCGGCAGCGGCTGCATTGCGGTGGCCGTGTGCCGGTTCGGCCGGTTCGAGCGGATCGCGGCGTCAGATCTCTCCGAAGCCGCCCTGCGGGCCGCGCGCGCAAATGCCGCCCGCTGCGGGGCAGAGATCACTTTTTTTCAGGGAGACCTTTTCGCACCGGTAGCCGGTACCTTCGATGTGATTGCGGCCAACCCGCCTTACATCGGGAGAGAGGAAATCGATTCCCTGGAGCCGGAGGTATCGCGGTTTGAGCCGCGGCTCGCCCTGGACGGCGGGGAGGACGGACTGGATTTTTACCGGCGCATCGCACGGCAGGCGGCGGACTATCTGAATCCGGACGGCTCACTTTTCCTGGAGATCGGCGAGACGCAGGCAGCTGCGGTGTCTGATCTTCTGGCGCAGAACCGCTTCCGAGAGATTCAGGTGATCCCCGATTATGCCGGGCTGGACCGCGTTGTGCGCGCAATGCGGCCGGATATCAAAACCAATGAGAGAAACGGCGGGTGATCTGTCCGGGCGAGGAACAGCGGTCTCTGCTGCCGGACAGAATCGCCGGGAAAATGAAAGGAGCAGCGCGGCCCTGATGGAACCGGAGGGCTGCTGACAGAACGATGGCAGACAGATATCAGGAAATAGCGGACAGGTATGAGGAGCTGATGCGGCAGCTGAGCGATCCCGGCGCTGCCGCGGATCCGGCGCAGCTTTCCGCACTGATGAAAAAACAGGCTTCGATGCAGCCGGCGGCGGAACTGGCCGCGCAGGTTCTGTCTGCAAGGAAGGAAGCACAGGAAGCACGGGAGATGCTCGATTCGGAGACGGATCCCGAGATGATCGCTCTCCTGAAGGAAGAGGAGGAGACCGCGCAGAAACGGGCAGAAGCGGCGGACCGACAGATGTCCGATCTCCTCAGGCCGGAGGATCCGCGCGACGGCAGAGATGTATTCATCGAAATCCGCGCCGGCGCGGGCGGGGACGAGGCGGCTCTGTTTGCGGCGGATCTCTGCCGGATGTACCTGCGGTTTGCCGACCGGAAGCACTGGCGGGCGAAGACGGTCAGCTTCAGCGGGACCGGTCTGGGAGGTGTGAAGGAGGCAATCCTGCAGATCAACGGAAAAGGCGCCTGGTCGGCGCTGAAGTACGAGAGCGGCGTGCACCGCGTGCAGCGCGTGCCTGTCACTGAGAACGGCGGCCGGATTCACACGTCCACGGCGACGGTTGCGATCCTTCCGGAAGCGGATGAAAAGACCGGCGTCACGATTGACCCGAAGGATATCCGGATTGATGTATTCCGGGCCACCGGAAACGGCGGACAGGGCATCAATACCACGGACTCCGCCGTCCGACTGACCCATATTCCAACGGGGATTGTCATCTCCAGCCAGGATGAGCGCTCGCAGCTGCAGAACAAGGAGCATGCCATGAAGATTCTCCGCGCCCGGCTGACGGCGATGGAGGAAGAGAAGAGGCAGAGCGAGCTGGATGCGGACCGCCGCAGCCAGATCGGTTCCGGCGACCGCAGCGAAAAAATCCGCACCTACAATTTCCCGCAGGGCCGGGTCACGGACCATCGGATCCACTATACCTCCCACCGGATCAATGATGTCATGGACGGCGATCTGTCAGAGTTCACCGACCGGCTGGCGGAGGAGGAGCACCTGCGGAATCTGTAAAATTCCGTTTACCAGACGGAAAAGCTTTCCGGAAGAAAGCAGAAAAAACGGTAATTTCAATAAAAGGAAATCAAATTCAGACGGATTTAATGTTTAATATCATCAGATATTTCAAACCGGATAAAAACAGAATATAGGAATTGGCGAGAATAATTGTTGAAAAAATCCCGGTCTGTGGTATACTTTTTGCGTACTGATGGTAACATGCCGACAGCGCCGGTGCAGGGGAAACCGGCATCAGAAAGAACCGTTCTGCGGACAAGGGACTTCCCGCAGAGCAGGAATGCACCGGGGGAGAAGTGAATGTATATCTGTCTGACTGCCGATAACAGCAAAAAGGCATTGCTGGTCAACTTCTGTATTGCCTACAAGGGCATCCTGAAGAAACATCAGCTGCTGGCCACGGAGATGACCGGCAAGCATGTGGAACAGGCGACAGGTCTGCCTGTGATCAAGTTTCTTCCGGGTGGGATGGGCGGCGGTCATCAGCTGACGAATGAGATCATGAACGGTGATATCGGTCTGATGATCTGCTTTCACGGTTCTGCGTATACCTCCGGGTTTGAGGATGACTATGAGGAGATCGCCCGGCTCTGCGTTCTCTACAACGTGCCGCTGGCAACCAATATCGCCACGGCAGAGTGCCTGATTCAATGCCTGATGCGCGGAGATTTCTGAGGCAGAACGAAAAAGATCTGCGGGATACAGGGAAGATCTGCGGGGGTCCGGGATTCCGGGAATCTGCAAAAATAATCAAACGGTAAGAAAAGCCGCCGCACCGCCCGTCTGACGCGGGTGATGCGGCGGTTTTTGTGCTGCCCTCCGGGATTCGTATTCCGGATGCGGCAATACGCCGGACGGACTCACGATTCGATCTGCTCCGCCAGCTCCTCCCACCGGTCATACAGCCCGTCCAGTTCTTTCTCGGCGGCGTCCTTCTGCTTCTGCAGATCCATCAGGCCGGATACATTCCCGGCGGCGGAGTACTCCGCCATCTTTGCGTCCGCGCTGCGGTTCTGCTCCTCCAGCTCGGCGATTCTCGCCTCGGTGCGCTTCCATTCGTTCTCCAGCTTCCGCTGTTCGGCAGCGGCTTTTTTCTGCTGCTCCCAGCTCTCGCGGGACGCGGATTCCTTCTGCAGTTCCTGCGCGGACGCGTTACCGGCCGCGGCGGCGTCCATCTCCTCTCGCTTCTGCAGGTAGTAGTCGTAGTTGCCAAGATATTCCGTAAAGGTCTGGTCCCGCAGCTCCAGAATTCTGGTCGCGGTCTGGTTGATGAAGTACCGGTCGTGGGAGACATACAGCACGGTGCCGCTGTAGTTTTTCAGCGCGTTCTCCAGAACGGAGCGGGACGTCATGTCCAGATGGTTGGTCGGCTCGTCGAGGATGATGAAGTTCGCGTCAGAGAGCATCAGAAGCGCCAGCGAAAGCCGCCCCTTTTCCCCGCCGGACAGGTCGGAGACCTGCTTGAACACGTCGTCCCCGGTGAAGAGAAATCCCGCCAGCAGGTTCCGCACTTCCGTGTTGGTCATGTCCGGGTGCTCGTCGGAGATCTGCTCAAACAGGGTCAGATCGGGGTTCAGGATATTCTGCTCCTGGTCGTAATAGCCGATCATCACATGGGAGCCCAGGCGGAAGGAACCGCTGTCCGGCTTCTCCAGACCGTTGATGATTTTCAGGAGCGTTGTTTTGCCGGTGCCGTTGTCCCCGATGACGGCGACCCGCTCACCGCGGCGGATCAGGAAGCTCACGTCCGCAAACAGTGTCTGCCGGCCGAAGGATTTTGTCAGCCGGTCTGCCGTGAGAACATCGCCGCCGCTGGTGATGGCCGGCGTGAGATGAATCTGCATCGTGTCGTCCAGCTCCACCGGCTTCTGGATCCGCTCGATGTGGCTGAGCATCTTTTCACGGCTCTCCGCACGGCGGATGGATTTCTCCCGGTTATAGGAGCGGAGCTTTTCAATGACTTCCTCCTGATGGCGGATTTCGGCCTGCTGGTTCAGATAGGCTTTCATCCGGCTCTCCCGCAGCGCTTCCTTTTTCCGGCTGTAGTCGGTGTAATTGCCGGAGAATACCGTGACCTCTCCGCTCTCCACCTCGATGACCTTTGTCACGATTCGGTCCAGAAAGTACCGGTCGTGGGAGACCACCAGAACGGCCCCGTCGTAGTTCATCAGATAGGTCTCCAGCCAGGTGATCGAATGAATGTCCAGATGGTTGGTGGGCTCGTCGAGGAGGAGAATCTCCGGTTTCGACATCAGAAGGGCGGCAAGAGACGCCCGTGTTTTCTGTCCGCCGGAGAGGGTGCTGATCTTCTTTCCGAAGTCTTCCTCCGAAAAGCCCAGGCCGCGCAGCGTGCCGGTCACTTCGCTCTGAATGGCATACCCGTTTTCGCGGTCAAAGGTCTGGCTCATGCGGTCATACTGGGCGAGCGCGGATTCCAGGGCATCGCCGGAGAGCGTCTTCATCGAATCTTCCAGCTGCCGCATCTGCGTCTCCAGCGCCAGGAGGTCCTTCCGGGTCTCCATGACCAGGTCCCGGACGGTGATGTCGCGGGATGTGTCCTGGTGCTGCGCAAGGTAGCCGATCCGGGCGTCCCTCGAGACGGAGACACTGCCCGTGTCCGGCGGCAGAATGCCGGTGATCATCTTTAACAGGGTGGACTTTCCGGCCCCGTTGATGCCGACGACGGCGGCTTTTTCATGCTCTTCCAGAAAGAATGAGCCGTCCCGGATCACGGGAACCTCCGAAAAGGATTTGCTTATATGGCTGACAGTGAGAATCATATCTGCTCCAGATGTCTTTGAACATATGTGCCGCAGGCGGCAGGCACGGATGAAATGCGCCGCGGCCGCAGGGCATCTCGGTTTCATACGCCCCGGCGCAGCAACAGATATTCTACCGGATGTACCCTGCAAAGTCAAATCAGCGCCGGACGGCGCCGCAGCCCTTGACCGGTTCTTCGCCCGGCTCATCCGGGCAGAATCAGGCAACGGCGTCGGCCGGAGGGAGCGGGACGGCACCAGGCGTGTCCGGAACAGGGGAGCTGTCATCGTGCGGATGGATTCCGGCGGCCACAGCGGCAGGACGGGCAGGATAAGATTGACAGTTTCTTAACAGGTCGATATAATTAATTCGTTTCATAGAAAGGCAGATGCATGGCACAGAAGACAATATCAAGGGCCGTTGTCAAACGGCTGCCCCGGTATTACCGGTACCTGGGCGAGCTGATGAACGACGGCGTGGAGAGAATTTCCTCGCGCGATCTCTCGGGGCGGATGAATATCACGGCGTCCCAGATCCGCCAGGATCTCAATAATTTCGGCGGATTCGGACAGCAGGGATACGGCTACAACGTCCGCCATCTCTATGACGAGATCGGCAAGATCCTCGGCCTGGACCGGACCTACAGCGTCGTCATCATCGGCGCCGGACATCTCGGGCAGGCAATCGCCAATTATGGAAATTTTGAGCGCAGAGGCTTTGTCTTCCGCGCAATGTTCGACATCCGTCCGGAGCTGTCCGGACAGATCCTCAACGGCATACCGGTCTATCCGACCAGTATGCTGGAGACGTATCTTTCGAAAAATCCGGCCGACATCGCCGCGCTGACCCTGCCGAAGGAATCAGCACAGGAGATGACCGCCCGGCTGGTCGCTGCGGGCGTCCGCGGGATCTGGAATTTCGCCCATGTGGATCTGGACGTCCCCGAGGGAATAGTGGTGGAAAATGTCCACCTTTCGGAGAGTCTGATGCGCATTTCCTACCGGCTGAACAACCCGGAGGGAGAAGAGCAGGGGGAGAACGGATGATTACACTGCTGGACGCGGCGGGGGCCCGGTCACTGGACCGTTACACGTCGGAGCACACCGGGATTCCGTCTCTCTGCCTGATGGAGCGGGCGGCGCTCGCCGCGGCAGACGAGATCTGCCGGATGGCAGGGAAAGATCCGCTGATCCGCAGAAACGGCATTTTCGTCCTGGCCGGGACCGGCAACAACGGGGCGGACGGCATTGCGGCGGCAAGAATCCTGAAACAGCGGGGATTCCGCTGCCATGCTGCGGCCCTGGGCGATCCCGCACATGCCTCGGTCCAGTGGCAGATGCAGGTAAAGATTTTCGCCGCGGTGGGCGGTGTCCTAACCCCGGCGGAGGGCGATCTGAATGCCGCGATCCCCTCCGGCTTTGCCCTCTATGTGGATGCACTGTTCGGCACCGGCTTGTCACGGCCTCTCACCGGAGCGGCCGCAAGAGCGGCGGAACGCCTGAATGCAGCCGCCGCGGAGACGGAGGGCGCGAAGATTCTGGCGGTTGATATCGCAAGCGGCATCTCCGCTTCTGACGGAAGCGTGCAGGGAACTGCAGTGCGGGCGGATGTGACAGTGACCTTCGGGCCGCCGAAGATCGGCCAGTTCCTCTATCCGGGGGCGCTTTACAGCGGCCGTGTGGTTCCGGCAGAGATCGGTCTGGATCTGGACGGCTGGATGCGCGCGCCAGACTCCGAAAAGGAAGACGGCGCACGGGCGCTGGAGCTGCGGGACGCGGCGGCGATGCTTCCGCGCCGCAGACCGGACGGAAATAAGGGCACATTCGGAACGGTTCTGGTGATTGCAGGCGCGGCCGGCATGGCCGGCGCCGCCTGCCTGGCCTCTGCAGCGGCTCTTCGCGGCGGCGCGGGCTTGGTGAAAACCGTTACTTCAGAGAAGAACCGGCTGGTGCTGCAGACCCTGGTGCCGGAGGCCGTGATGGCCGGAACACTGGAGGAGCGCGCCGGTCTGGAGCGCCTGATCCCTGCGGTGAAGGCCGTCGTCATCGGCCCGGGGCTTTCCCGGAACGCCGATGCCCGGGCCGCGCTCGGTTTGGCCGTCTCCCTGCACGGGGAAATCCCGGTGGTCTTTGACGCCGATGCGCTGAACCTTTTGGCCGGGGAGCCGGAGCTTCCGGTGCTCGGCCCGCAGTGCGTCCTGACGCCGCACCCGGGAGAACTGGCCCGGCTTCTGCACACGGATACGGCGGAGGTGAAGCGGAGAGGCATCCGCGCCTGCGCCAGAGAGCTGGCAGCACAGACCGGTGCGGCGGTCGCCGCAAAGGATGCGCGCACCTGGACCATCGTTCCCGGCGGAGCAGAATACCTGAACCTGACCGGCAATGACGGCTGCGGCACCGGCGGCAGCGGCGATGTGCTGGCCGGACTCACCGGGGGAATTCTGGCCGGGGGAAGTGCCCCGCAGCAGGCAGTGCCGGCGGCCGTCTGGTTTCACGGGCTGGCCGGAGACCTGGCTGCGCGGGACCGGGGAAAGCGCGGCATGACTTCGCGTGATATTTGTGATCATATTCCGGAGGCACTCCGCACAGGAGACGAATGCCGTCCGGATGGACGGGAGATGGATGATGAATTTTGAACGAACTGCCGCGATCGTGGATCTTGCCGCGATCCGCAGCAATATGCTGGAGTTCCGCCGAAGAATTCCCGAAGATAAAAAACTGATGGCGGTCGTCAAGACGGACGGCTACGGCCTCGGGGCGGTGCAGGCTGTCCGTGCGGTCGAAGATCTGATCTGGGGCTGTGCCACGGCCACCATCGAGGAGGCCATCGCGCTGCGCAGCGCAGGCATTGACAAGCCGATTCTCGTTCTGGGAGGGGTCTCGGAAAGCAGGTTCCCGGATCTGATTCAGAATGAAATCCGGATGGCCGCGTTCGACCTCACTAAGATGCGCGCCCTGAGCGCGTGTGCAGCCCGCATGGGAAAGAAGGCGATTGTCCACATCAAAGTGGACACCGGCATGGGCCGCATCGGCATCCGTCCGGAGGAGGTCCTTCCCTTCACGAAGAGCCTGAAAGCCCTGCCGGGGATTGCGGTCGAGGGGATGTTCAGCCACCTGGCAACCGCGGACTGTGCGGACCGCAGTGCGTCCGTGCGGCAGATGGAGAAATTCCGCGCGGTGATTGACACGCTGCAGCAGGCGGGGCTCCGCCCGGAAGTCTGTCACATCGGAAACAGCGCCGCGGCGATGGAGATGAAAAACATTCCCGGCGACATGTTCCGGATCGGCATCGCCCTGTACGGCTACTATCCATCGGACGAGATGAACCGCGCGGCGTTCCCGCTGGCGCCGGCCCTGACCTTCCGCGCGCGGGTGATCTATCTCAAGACTGTGCCGGCCGGAATCCCGATCGGATACGGCGGTACCTTTGTGACCGCGCGGGAGAGCGTGATCGCGACGGTGTCCGTCGGGTACGGGGACGGGTATCCCCGTTCCGCTTCCGGAAAGATGGATATGCTGGTGCGCGGCCGCCGGGCGCCGATCGCGGGGCGCGTGTGCATGGACCAGACGATGCTGGATGTCACGGACATTCCGGATATCGCCATCGGGGATGAGGTGACCATGATCGGGCGCGACGGAGAGGAAGAAATCCCCCTGGAGGAGCTGGCGGCCGTGTCCGGACGGTTCCACTACGAACTGCTCTGCGACATCAATCAGAGAGTTCCGAGGCTTTATCTGCCGGCGGAGCGCGGAGGCCATTGACGATGGACGGCGGCGGCTTGTGGAGTCCCTTCGGCAGAAAGAGGGATCAGGAAAAGACAGAAGAAGACGAGTACATGGAGCAGCTCTCGGATCTCGTGGCGGAGGGAACGGACAAGGACTTTCTCTCACGGAACGAGGCGGAAATGATCGGCAACATCCTCGACATGAAAGAGGAGCAGGCGCATGACATCATGACGGACCGCAGCCAGATCTTTGCGCTGTCGGAAACGCTCACGCTGCGCGAGGCGATCGACGACATGCTGCGGGACCAGAAGACCAGGTACCCGGTCTACCGGGAGGATCTGGACGATATCGTCGGCATCCTTCATCTTCGAACCGCGTTCGATGCCTATCTGCACCCGGAAAATCTGGATATCCCGATCGGGCAGATCGCCGGGCTGGTGCAGGAGGCGCATTTCATCCCGGAAACCAAGCAGATCATGAACCTGTTCCGGGAGATGCAGTCCCGGAAGATCCACATCGCGGTCGTGGTGGACGAGTACGGCCAGACGGCCGGCATCCTCACCATTGAGGACATTCTCGAGGAAATTGTGGGGAGCATTCTCGATGAGAGCGACAAGGACGAGAGCGGAATCGAAAAGCGCCGCGACGGATCCTATATCATTGAGGGTGTCGCCCACATGGAGGATGTCTGCCGGACACTGAACCTGGACCTCGGGGAGGAGGAAGAGGAGTTCGATACGCTGAACGGTTTCCTGATCAGCCGGCTGGACCGCATTCCGTCGCAGCGGGAAAAACCGGTCATCCGCTTCGGCGGCTGGATTTTCCGGGTGCTGCGCGTCGGGGACAACATGATCCAGCTGGTGTCGGTCAGCAAAGATCCGGATGCCGGTGCACAGGGGCTTGAAAGCGGCGCGAAAGTGGTATAAAATAATAAGGCTGTCCTGCTCCTGCAGGGCAGCGGGTCCGTTGTTTTTGAAAGCATCAGAAGGAGCAGAGCAAAAGTATGTCCGGACATTCCAAGTTTTCCAACATCAAGCATAAAAAAGAGAAGAACGACGCGGCAAAGGGGAAGATCTTTACCAGAATCGGAAGAGAGATCGCTGTCGCTGTAAAGGCCGGAGGTCCGGATCCTGACAATAACAGCCGTCTGCACGAGGTCGTCCTGAAGGCAAAGGCGGCCAACATGCCCAATGATACCATCGCTCACAGCATCAAGAAGGCTGCCGGCGATGCCAATGCCGCAAACTATGAGTCCATCACCTACGAGGGATACGGGCCGGGCGGCACGGCAATTATCGTGGAGACGCTGACAGACAACCGCAACCGCACGGCAGCCGCTGTGCGCGCCGCTTTCTCCAAGGGCGACGGCAACGTTGGCTCGGTCGGCTGCGTCTCCTACATGTTTGACCGGAAAGGTCAGATCATTGTCGACAAGGAAGAGTACGAGGGCGATGCGGACGACCTGATGATGATGGCGCTCGACGCCGGCGCGGAGGACTTCAAGGACGCGGAGGATGTCTACGAGATCATCACGGATCCGGACAGCTTCACGGCTGTTTACGACGCGCTGGATAAAGAGGGCGTTCCGATGGAGAGCGCCGAGGTCACGGAGATCCCGCAGAACTATGTGGATCTCACGGATCCGGAAGCCGTCAAGAAGATGAGAAGAATTCTGGATCTTCTCGACGACGTCGATGACGTGCAGGAAGTCTATCACAACTGGAATGAGCCGGAGGAGGATGAGGAGTAATCCGATCCGGTTCAGGAAATCTGAGAGAATCCAATCATCCGGACGGAAACCAAGAAGCATCGGATTTCAATCATCCTTGTTTCCTGACAGGCTGGTGAAACAGAAGCAGGCCCGCGGTCAAAAGACCGCGGGCCTGCTGATTTCATAAATGTGGAAATTTTCATAAATGTGGAAATCATCCGCGAAAACCGGAAATTCCCCCGGAAGGGGTGGCAGGATTTCCCCAAGCGGCTATAATATAATCAGAAATGTCCGCAAACCGTCAGCCGGTGCGGGCCGAAAACAAAAGGAAGGGACAGAAATCATGGAGCATACAACAGGTTCGTTTACGCTTCCGGGGGAAGCCGGTTATGAAGATCTGACACTTCAGATGGCAAAAAAGTGGGGGGCTGATGTCATCCGGGACAGCGACGGGACCCATCTTTCGGATGCGATCACGAAGGCCGGATACGGCATCTATTCCACCATCTGCATCATCCGGGCGGATCTGGACTGGGCCCGCGCCAACATGGACAAGCTGCAGCAGAATTTCCTGATGAGTGAGCCGGTGACCGCCGAGTCGGACACCGTCACCATCGATCTGCTCAGCGGCTTTTTCCGGCAGCAGTTCATCATCAACAAGACCGATAATCCGAAGGAATTCTGGCAGGTCTTTGACCGCACCTCCGGTGAAGAGGTTCCGTGTGATCAGTGGACCTTTGACCCGGAGGCGGAGACCGTGACCGCCACCGGCATCACGCCCTGGCACATCTACACGGTCAACTTCCTGGCGGTCCGCATCTGGGAAGAGATCTCCATGTACAATCACATCACCAACAACTGGGGCGACCGCCCGCATCTGATGGCGGTGGATCCCCGGTACCCGGAGACCCAGAAGCACATGCTCGACTGGCTGGACAACTGGTGCCGGCAGAACCCGGATACCACGGTCGTGCGCTTCACCTCCATGTTCTATAATTTCGCCTGGTTCTGGAGCGATGATCCGAAAAACCGCGACGTCTTCAGCGACTGGGGTTCCTACGCCATGACGACCACGCCTCTGGCCCTGCGCGAATTCGCAAAGGAAAAGGGCTGGAAGATGACGTCCGAGGACTTTGTGAATGCCGGGGAGTATACCTCCACCCACAATGTGCCGTCGGAGAGATACCTGGCCTGGATGGATTTCATCAACCGTTTTGTGGTAAGCTTCGGGCGGAAGCTGGTCGATCTGGTACACAGCTACGGCAAGAAAGCCTATGTCTTCTATGATGACAGCTGGATCGGCGTGGAGCCCTACGGCAGGCGCTTCCCGGAATTCGGCTTTGACGGCCTGATCAAGTGCGTGTTCAACGGCTTCGAGGCGCGCCTCTGCGCCGGTGCCGACGTGAAAGTGCACGAGCTGCGCTTCCATCCGTACCTGTTTCCGACCGGCCTGGTGGGAGAGCCCACCTTTGCCCCGGGCGGAAATCCCACCCTGGAGGCCAGCCAGTACTGGGTGAATGTGCGGCGCGCGCTGCTGCGGGAGCCGGTGGACCGCATCGGCCTCGGCGGATACCTGCATCTGGTGCAGGATTTCCCGGACTTCTGCGATTACATGGCAAAAGTGGCGGACGAATTCCGCATGCTGAAGAAGTTCAACCAGTCCTGCCGGCCGTATACGATCCCGGGCAAAGTGGTGGTGCTGCATTCCTGGGGAAAACTGCGCTCCTGGATCTGCAGCGGGCATCTGCATGAGCATCCGGAGGTGGATCTCACCAACATCAACGAATCCATGTCCGGCCTCCCGATCCATGTGGAATTCATCAGCTTCGACGATCTCGTGCGGGACGGGCTCCCGGAGGGAACGTCCGTGGTCATCAATGCCGGCGCGGCAGGATCTGCCTGGAGCGGCGGCCGCCACTGGGAGGACTCGGAGGTCATCGCCCGTCTGACCGCCTTTGTGGCACAGGGCGGCGGGCTGATCGGTGTGAACGAGCCCTCTGCGGTCAGCCGGAACGGCAGATTCTTCCAGATGGCAGAGGTCTTCGGCGTGGACCGCGACCTTGCGACGAAGAAATGCCTGCGGAAGTATCATTTCACTGTGGAGAAAAATTCGTGGATCCTGCAGGACACCCCGGATCTTCCCGCGTCCATGAAGGAGGTAGACGGCGTGTATCTCAAGGCGCCGGATGTGAAGGTTCTGGCCGCGGCTGCGGACGGGACCCCGCTGGTGACGGCGAGAGCGTTCGGAAAGGGCCGTGCGCTTTACCTGTCCTCCTTCCGCACCGGGCTCGAGGCATCTCGCATGCTGCTTCGCGCCATCCTGTGGGCGTCGCACAATGAGGGCGGGATGGACCGGTACATCTGCAGCAACTACCGGACTGAGTGTGCCTACTACGGCGATATCGCAAAGCTTGTCGTGATCAATGACACCGGCGATCCGCAGGATACGGAGATCACAACCGACAGCGGAAAGGTCTCCGTACATCTGAAGCCCTTCGAGACAGTCATTCAGTAAAATCTGCAGAAATCCCCTGCGGTGCTTTCATCCGGAAAGGCCGGATGGAAGCCGCCGCAGGCAGGGAAGCGTTCTTCAATCAGCCGGCCATTGATCTGCGGGTATCGATCTGCCGGCAGAAACGTGCAAAGAAAACAGGGGGAAGAGATGAGACTGGAATACGACAGACAGCAAATCATTGACGTGATGGACAGAATTGTCCGCAAAACCGAGACCATGGACCTGACCTGGGACTGGCCGTGCGGTGTGGCGTACTACGGCCTGTGCGAGGCCTACCATGCCACCGGAGATCAGAAGATCATCGATTTTCTGAAAAACTGGGTGGATGAATACATCGCGCTTGGCCTTCCGTCCTGGAATGTCAACACCTGCGCGATGGGGCACTGCCTGATCACCCTGTATGAGGAAACCGGGGACAAGAAGTACTGGGAGATCCTCATGGAGAAAATCGACTACCTGGAGAATGACGCGCTGCGTTTCGGCGATCACGTGCTGCAGCACACGGTATCCTCCAACAACGATTTCCCGGAGCAGTGCTGGGCCGACACGCTGTTCATGGCGGCGTTCCTGCTCCTGCGCGTGGGAAGCAAACTGAAATATCTCAATCCGGATGATCCGAAGGATCAGGCGATCGCCGGCGATGCGGGCCGTGCGGATGCGCTGATCGACGACGCGCTCAACCAGTATTACTGGCACATCCAGTACCTGCAGGATCCGGAGACCGGGTTCTGGTATCACGGCTACAACAATATCCTCAAGAACCACATGTCCGGTTTTTTCTGGGGCCGTGCGAACGCGTGGGCGGCCTACACGATGTCGCGGGTGCTGCGGGGCCTGAAGGAGTGGTATCTCTATCCAAAGTGTATGGATGTGCAGTGCTCCCTGCGGGATCAGCTGGCAGCGCTCAAGCTGGTGCAGACGGAAAACGGTCTGTGGCGCACGATCGTTAACGATCCGGAGGCCTATGAGGAGGTTTCCGCCTCCGCGGGCATCGCGGCTGCCATGGTGGAGAACAATAACCCGCTGCACACCAAGTATGTGCAGCGTGCGCTCGGCGGGATTCTCGCCAACGTCACACCGGACGGCCGGGTGCTCAACGTCTCCGGCGGTACAGCGGTCATGAAGGACCGGGAGGGATATCTCGGCGTCCCGAAGGCATGGATCCAGGGATGGGGCCAGGGCCTCGCGCTGGCGTTCCTCTCGGCTGTCCTGAGACAGGAGCAGAAGGAAGACTGAGGCTTTCCGGATCAGAGCTGTGCCGGTGCTGCCGCAAAGGCTTTCATTGAATCAATGGTTTTTGCGCAGACAGCGATGCATCGGCTGCGGGAAGGGAGGATGCAGATGCTTCTTGATACAATTATCATCGGAGGGGGGGTGTCCGGCTGCGCGGTCGCCCGGGAGCTCTCCCGTTATCAGCTTTCCATCGCGCTTCTGGAGAAGGGAGAGGATGTCTGCAGCGGAACTTCCAAGGCAAACAGCGCGATTGTCCATGCCGGGTTTGACGCTGTGCCGGGAACCTGCAAGGCGCGGCTGAACGTTCGGGGCAGTCAGATGATGGAAACGCTGTGCGGGGATCTCGATGTCCCCTATATCAGGAACGGTGCGATGGTCGTGAGCACGGAGCAGGAGAACAGCCCGGCGCTGGAAACGCTTCTGGCCCGAGGCGCCGCAAACGGTGTGTCCTCCCTGCAGATCCTGAGCGGTGCGGAGGCGCGCCGCCTGGAACCCAACCTGTCGGACGAGGTGAAGGAGGCCCTGTACGCGCCGACCAGTGCGATTGTGGATCCGTTTCTCCTGAATATCGGCATGGCGGAGAATGCGGCGCAGAATGGCGTGCAATTCTATTTGAATACCGAAGTTACGGCGGTGCGGCCGGCCGGTTCCGGAGAGGGGTGGGAAGTCTGCACCTCCCGGGGCAGTTTCACGGCGCGGACCGTTGTCAATGCAGCCGGCGTACATGCTGATCTCTTCCACAACATGGTCTCGGCGAAAAAGATTCACATCACGCCGCGCCGCGGCTGCTACCAGCTTCTGGACCGGAAGGACGGCGGATGGGTCCGGCATACCATCTTTCCGGAGCCGACCAGGCTGGGGAAGGGCGTTCTGGTGACACCGACGGTCCACGGCAATCTCTTGATGGGGCCGACGGCCGTGAACATTGCGGACGGGGAGGATGTCGCGACCACCGCTGCAGAGCTGACGGATGTCGTCGGAAAGGCGGGAAGAAACGTCCGGAACCTGCCCCTTCGCGATGTGATCACGTCCTTCGCGGGAGTCCGCGCCCATGCGGACGGCGGAGACTTTGTGATCGGGGAGGCGGAGGACGCGCCGGGATTCTTTGACTGCGCGGGGATCGAATCCCCCGGCCTTTCTGCCAGCCCTGCGATCGGGGAAGAAGTGGCGGCGCTGATCGCTGACAGGCTCAAACCGGCGCGCAGGGAAAACTGGATCGGGAAGAGAACCGGCATTCTGCACCCGGATTCTCTGACCCCAGAGGAGCGCAATGACCTGATCCGCAGGGAGCCGGCGTACGGAAGAATAATCTGCCGCTGTGAGAAGGTCACCGAGGGGGAAATTCTGGACGCGATTCACAGACCGCTGGGTGCCGTCTCGCTGGACGGCGTCAAGCGCCGCACCCGTGCGGGCATGGGGCGGTGCCAGTCGGGTTTCTGCATGCCGCGTGTGATGGAGATCCTGCAGAGAGAATGCGGCGAACCTTTTGAAACAATCACAAAGTGCGGCGGGGCGTCCCGCATCGTGCTGGAGAAGATGAAGAGAAACTGAGTTTTTCACGTGACAGCTTTCCGGATTGCAGCAGTACCTTTGCGTGAGGGAGAGATCGCTGCCGTCGGACTGCGCATCGACGGGTAAAATATTGCGCACAACCTTTCGAACAGGGAGGGATCGGGCATGGAAAAAGTACAGATTGCAGTGATCGGGGGAGGACCGGCCGGACTTGCCGCGGCGATTGCCGCCAGGAAGGCGGGCGTCCGGGATGTCCTGATTCTGGAGCGGGATTCCGAGCCCGGCGGGATTTTAAACCAGTGTATCCACAACGGGTTCGGCCTGCATACGTTCCGCGAGGAGCTGACCGGACCGGAGTATGCCGACCGCTTCATCCGGGAGGCACAGGATCTTCAGATTCCCTGCCGCACGGACACGATGGTGCTGCACCTGTCGCCGGACCGGATTCTCACGGTCACCAGCGAAAAGGAAGGATACAAAGAGATACAGGCGGACGCGGTGATTCTGGCCATGGGATGCCGGGAACGCCCGCGGGGCGCCCTGAATATTCCGGGATACCGTCCGGCGGGCATCTTTTCGGCGGGAACCGCCCAGCGGCTGATCAACATCGAAGGGTATCTTCCGGGACGGGAGGCCGTGATTCTCGGATCCGGCGACATCGGGCTGATCATGGCCAGAAGGCTGACGCTGGAAGGCGCGAAGGTGAAGGTCGTCGCGGAACTGATGCCCTATTCCGGCGGGCTTAAGCGCAACATCGTGCAGTGCCTGGACGACTTCGGCATCCCGCTGAAGCTCTCCCATACCGTTGTCAATATCGAGGGGCGGGAGCGGGTGAAGGCGGTCACCATCGCGCAGGTGGGACAGGACCGCCGGCCGATTCCCGGGACGGAGGAGAGATACACCTGCGACACGCTTCTGCTCTCCACCGGGCTGATCCCGGAGAATGAGCTGTCGGTCTCGTGCGGGATTGCGATGAATCCGGTGACCGGCGGCGCACTGGTCAACGAAAGCCTGGAGACTTCGGTGCCGGGGATTTTTGCCTGCGGCAATGTGCTGCATGTCCACGATCTGGTCGACTATGTGTCCGAGGAGGCAGCACAGGCGGGGGAAAATGCCGCGCGCTTTGTGCTTTCCGGGGCGCACAGGGACAGCCGGAACGAGAATCCGGCCGGACGGACCGGCGAAGGGGAAATCGCGGTTCAGGCCGGAAACGGCGTCCGGTATACGGTGCCGAATACACTGCGCCCGGACCGGCTGCCCGAGAAGCTTCTGATCCGCTTCCGGGTCACTGATGTCTTCCAGGGGGCATCGATCTGCGTGAAGCTGAATGACAGGATCGTGCAGCAGAGGCCGCGCAGGATCATGGCACCCGGGGAGATGGAACAGGTGATTCTTCCAGGGAGGGACCTCCTGACTGTTCCGGATCTGACGTCCGTCCGGGTGGAAATTGTGCCCTGAGAGGGAAAGCCTGGGGAAGAGTGCGGCGCTGCGGCTTCCTGCCGGATACCGGCGCCGATTCCTCCGGCTCTGTCGGAAGTGAGGAAGAGTATGGGAACGGAAACGAAAAATCTGACGTGCATCGGGTGCCCGATGGGATGCCCGATCACGGTTGTGATGGCGGACGGGCAGATCGCCAGCGTGACGGGAAATACCTGCAAGGTGGGCGACCGCTATGCCCGGCAGGAAGTGATGAATCCGACGAGAATCGTCACCTCGACGGTGGCGGTCACCGGCGGTGTCAGGCCCTTGGTTTCGGTCAAGACCCGGGAGGCGATCCCGAAGGGCCGGATCTTTGACTGCATGACAGAGATCAACCGGGCACGCGCGGCTGCCCCGGTCGCCATCGGGGACGTCGTGATTTCGAATGTGTGCGGCACCGGCGTCGATGTGGTGGCAACATCCGCCGTGCGGCGGGCGGAGTAATTTTTGAAACCGCGGTGCTGCATCCATATTCAAAAGAAAAAGACGGGCCGCTTTGCAAGAGCGGCCCGTCTCGTTTCACGGCTTTTTTCTGTAAACCGGGAAGTGGTGTGCCTTCAGCACTTCGCCGGCCTTCTGGCAGGATGCCGGATCGTGGAATTCGATTTTCAGCGCGCCTTCCTGCAGCTCCCGGTTGTGATTGATCCCCACGTTTTTGATGCTGATGCCCTCGAACGATAGAATCGATGCGATGATCGCGATGGCGCCCGGGCGGTCCGGAATGTCGCAGAAGAGCGCATACTCCGGGTTTCCGGTTCTGCTGCCCCGGTCGCTGATCTGGCTGCGGTAGGCGCCGGAGCGGACAAAGCTTTCGTGCACATAGTCTGCGTCCCCCGCCTCAATCCGGTCGGCCATGCGTGTCAGAAGATCAATGGTGCCGCGCAGCAGGGGCAGGATATTTTCCTTGTTTTCCATGCAGATTTGCTCCCACATGACAGGTGAGGAGGACGCGATCCGCGTGATGTCCTTGAAGCCGCCGGCTGCGATCTTTTTCATGACCTGATCCTCGGAATCGGCATCCGCGACGAGATTGACGAGAGAAGAGGCGACCAGGTGCGGCACATGGCTGATCGCGGCGACCGCATAGTCATGCTCCTCGGGCTGCAGAACCAGGGGAATCGCAGCGAGCTCCTGCGCGAAGCGGACCATCTTTTCGGTGTCGCCCAGCCGGTTTTTCCCAGTCGGCGTGAGAATGTAGTAGGCATTTTCCAGGAGGTTCGCGCGGGAATTCATGTAGCCGGTCCGCTCCGATCCTGCCATCGGATGGCCGCCGATGAAAGATTCCTCCAGTCCGCATTCGCGGACCGCGCGGTGAACCGAAGCCTTGGTGCTTCCGACGTCCGAGACAATCGCTGACGCACCGAGATACGGCCGCAGCTGTTTCAGGCCCTCCGCAATCATCGTGACGGGAATGCACAGAAGGATCAGATCCGCCTCCCGGAGCGGTGCACCGATTCCGGAGAGACACACGTCAATCATTCCGTCTGACTGTGCCTCCTCCAGCGATGACTGGTTTCGATCCCAGGCGAGAATCCGGGTCTCCGGGTGCTTTTCCTTGATTTTGCGGGCAATGGAACCTCCGATCAGTCCCAGCCCGATGATCGCGACCGTTTGAAACATTTCGGCTCCCTCCGTTTATTTAACGCTTTAAAGTACGAAAACATTCTATGGCGAAATTTTCTGCCTGTCAAGACATGGCCTGCTGCACAGGCTGTAGAGTTCGGATCGGTGATCAACTTGCGGCGAAAGGGATTCCGCTCACTGGCCGGAAGGCGCATCGGCAGCCGACCGGAACAATGTCTGCAGTGCCGGGGCGTTGTGGAGCCGTTCATTTGTGCCTGTTATTGGTGAGAAAACGGATGAATTGCGGTAAAAATATATAAATGATCGAACAGACTTCTTGCAAAAATTGCAAAAAATCGCTATAATGGCTTCATTGAATTTGATTGGTGAAAAACAATGTCCGGCCGGTGTGCCGTTCACAGGTGAACCTGTCAAAAATAGAATCGATGGAGGAAGCAGGACATGAATGTTTATCAAACACAAAACATCAGAAACGTCGTCGTTCTTGGTCACGGAAGCTGCGGCAAGACTACGCTGGTCGAGTCGGCTGCCTATGTCGCCGGAGTGACAAAGCGCCTTGGCAGAGTGGTTGACGGAACAACCATCAGCGATTTCGATAAAGAGGAACAGAAGCGCCAGTTCTCCATCTCCACCAGCCTGGTGCCGGTTGAGTATGAGGGCGTCAAGATCAACTTCCTCGATACCCCGGGATATTTCGACTTTGTCGGTGAGGCGGAGGAGGCCTGCAGCGCAGCCGGTGCAGCGGTGATCGTGATCGACGGCAAGGCCGGCGTCCAGGTCGGCACCCAGAAGGCATGGAACCTGTGCGAAAAATACAATCTGCCGCGCATGTTCTTTGTGACCGGCATGGACGATGACCACGCCAGCTTCCGCGAGGTGGCCCTCCGGCTGGAGTCTCTGTACGGCAGCAAGATCGCTCCGTTCCATGTCCCGATCCGTGAGAATGAGAAGTTCGTCGGCTTTGTCAATGTCGTGAAGATGCAGGGCCGCCGGTTCAAGCCGGGTTCCAGCGATTACGAGGAAGGGCCGATTCCGGATTACGTCAAGCCCAACCTGGAGAAGAGCCGCAACATCCTGGTGGAGGCCGTCGCCGAGACCAGTGATGAGCTGATGGAGAAATATTTCGCGGGCGAGGAATTCACCTACGAGGAGATTTCCAGCACGCTCCGTGCGCACGTCATCGACAATCAGATCGTCCCGGTTCTCTGCGGATCCGGTCTCAATGCCCAGGGCACGAAGATGCTTCTGGACTGCATCCTCAAGTACTTCCCGTCTCCGGAATTCCGCGAGGTACAGGGACAGGAGAGCAGCAACAGCGAGATGGTTGTCGTCAAGTACGACGAGAACAAGCACTTCTCCGGCAAGATCTTCAAGACAACCGTGGATCCGTTCCTCGGCAAGTATTCGATGTTCAAGGTCGTGACCGGCTGCCTGAAATCCGGCGACACCATCTATGACGTCACGAAGGATCAGTCTGCGCGGGCGGCAAAGATTTATGTGCTTCGCGGCAAGGAAGCGATTGAGGTCCCGGAGGTTCATGCCGGCGATATCGCCGCCCTCGGAAAGATCGATATTCTGTCCACCGGCGATACCATCGCAGTGCCCGGATCGACCATGCAGTACCGCAGGCCGGTGATTTCCACGCCGTACACCTACCTTGCGTACGCGGCGAAGAACAAGGCCGATGATGACAAGGTGGCAACCGCCCTCGACCGCATGAAGGAAGAGGACCTCACGTTGAAGGTGGTCAACAATCCGGAGACCCATCAGGCACTGCTCTACGGCATCGGTGAGCAGCAGCTCGAGGTGATCGCGTCCCGCATTGAGAATCGCTACAAGGTCGGCATCAACCTCTTCCCGCCAAAAATCGCTTACCGCGAGACCATCCGGAAGAAGGTCCGCGAGCAGGGCAAGTACAAGAAGCAGACGGGCGGCAGCGGCCAGTACGGCGATGTGCACATCATCTGGGAGCCGTCTGGAGACCTGGAGACCCAGTATGTCTTCGCTGAGGAAGTGGTCGGCGGCGCGGTTCCGAAGAACTACTTCCCGGCTGTGGAAAAAGGTGTCGCGGAGTGCGTGCAGAAGGGACTTCTGGCAGGTTATCCGGTATACGGCATCAAGGCCACCCTGGTGGACGGATCCTATCATCCGGTTGACTCCTCCGAAGTTGCGTTCAAGCAGGCAACCATCCTTTCCTATAAGAAAGCATATCCGGAGGCTTCTCCGGTGATTCTGGAGCCGATCGCGACGCTGTCTGTCACGGTTCCGGATGCGCAGGTCGGCGATGCGATGGGCGATATCAACAAGCGCCGCGGCAGAGTGCTGGGAATGGATCCGGTGCACGGCGGACTCCAGACCGTCACGGCCGACATCCCGGTGGCAGAGCTTCAGGGATACGGCACGAACCTCCGTGCGATGACCGGCGGCATGGGCGAGTTCTCCTACACGTTCGCCCGCTATGAGCAGGTCCCGGTGGATGTGCAGGCGCGCATCGTTGAGGCAGCGGCCAAGGAGAAGGAAGAGCAGTAACGGAAACGTCGAGCCCGCCGCGGGTACCTGTCTGCGGCGGGCTGCTTCATCCGGAATCTGCCGTTCTGCGGCCGGTAAACCGCGGCGCCTGTCGGGCACAGCAGTGTTTTCGGCTGTCGGCGCCGGCGGGTGTTGACGCTGTTCCCGTTTTGTGTTATAAATGCGGTGTTGCTGGTGACAGGCAGGGTTTCTGCCGCCTTGTTCCGGCGACAGATGCGCGGAAGGGAAACAGTAGCAGTCGGAGAAGGCGCAGAGAGCTGCCGGGCGGTGCGAGGCAGTGCCGGATCTTCTGTGAACTCGTCCCGGAGCACCGGAGGGGAAGCCGGAGGGCGGCAGCAGCCGCGGCCGGTGTGTAGTTTCCGGCGGGTACGCCCGTCACAGCAGGAAGAGTGTGCGGCCCAGCCGCAAAACAGAGTGGTACCGCGAGGTTTTTCCCCGTCTCTGAATTCTTTCAGAGGCGGGGAAGTTTTTCGTGCCGGAACCCATTCGTCAGGGAGAGCAAAAAATGAGCAGACCTTATGATCCAAAAGAAGTAGAGCCGAAGTGGCAGAAAATCTGGGATGAAGAGCAGCCGTTTCATGCGGTCAATGATTACACGAAGCCGAAGTACTATGCGCTGGTCGAATTCCCGTATCCGTCCGGTCAGGGACTTCACGTGGGACATCCGCGCCCTTATACCGCGATGGACATTGTATCCCGCAAGCGCAGAATGCAGGGATACAATGTGCTGTTCCCGATGGGATGGGATGCATTCGGCCTTCCGACCGAGAACTACGCGATCAAGAAGCACATTCACCCGAAGATCGTCACAAAGAACAACGTGGCGCGCTTCAAGAGCCAGCTGCATTCCCTCGGATATTCCTTTGACTGGCAGCGGGAGATCAACACGACGGATCCGTCCTACTATCACTGGACCCAGTGGATTTTCTTGCAGCTCTTCAAGGCCGGCCTGGCGTACAAGACGGAGATGCCGGTCAACTGGTGCCCGTCCTGCAAGGTTGGTCTGGCAAACGAGGAAGTGGTCGACGGAAAGTGCGAGCGCTGCGGAACGCCGGTGGTTCGGAAGATGCGCAGCCAGTGGATGCTAAAGATCACCGCGTATGCCGACAAATTGATCGATGGGTTGGATTTGGTCGACTACATTACACCGGTCAAGGTGCAGCAGAAGAACTGGATCGGCCGTTCTTACGGCGCCGAGGTGGATTTCGCGCTGGCCGGCACGGACGACAAGCTGACCGTTTACACCACCCGTCCGGATACCCTGTTCGGCGCCACTTACATGGTCGTCGCACCGGAGCACCCGTACCTGGAGAAGTACAAGGACCAGATCACAAACTACGAGGAAGTCCTCGCCTATAAGAACGCGGCCGCGCAGAAATCGGATTTCGAGCGCTCGGAGCTTGCCAAGGAGAAGACCGGCGTCGAGGTGAAGGGGCTTCGCGCCATGAACCCGGTCAACGGGAAGGAAATCCCGATCTGGGTTTCGGATTACGTGCTGATGAGCTACGGCACCGGTGCCATCATGGCTGTTCCGGCGCACGACACCCGTGACTGGGATTTCGCAAAGAAATTCGGGCTGCCGATCATCGAGGTGGTCAGCGGCAGCACGAAGAGCGTCCAGGAAGAGGCGTACACCGATGTGGCGACGGGAACCCTGGTCAACTCCGGTTTCCTGAACGGACTCTCCGTGGAGGATGCCAAGAAGAAGATCATCGCGTTCCTCGAGGAAAAGGGCATCGGTCACGCCAAGGAGAACTTCAAGCTCCGCGACTGGGTGTTCAGCCGCCAGAGATACTGGGGCGAGCCGATTCCGATTGTCAAGTGCCCGAAGTGCGGCTATGTCCCGCTGCCGGAGGATCAGCTGCCGCTGGAGCTTCCGGAGGTGGAGAGCTATGAGCCGACAGACAACGGCGAATCCCCGCTGGCCAAGATGACCGACTGGGTCAATACCACCTGCCCGTGCTGCGGCGGCCCCGCAAAGCGGGAGACGGATACCATGCCGCAGTGGGCCGGTTCCTCGTGGTATTACATCCGGTATACGGATCCGCACAATGACAAGGCACTGGCTTCGCCGGAGGCGATGAAATACTGGCTTCCGGTGGACTGGTACAACGGCGGCATGGAGCACACGACGCTGCACCTTCTGTACTCGCGCTTCTGGCACAAGTTCCTGTACGACCAGGGAATCGTTCCCTGCCCGGAGCCTTATCAGAAGAGAACCAGCCACGGTATGATCCTCGGCTCCAACGGCGAGAAGATGTCCAAGTCCAGAGGCAACGTCATCAACCCGGATGATGTCGTCAATGAGTATGGTGCGGATACGCTCCGCACCTACGAGATGTTCATCGGCGCGTTCGATCTGGCCGCCTCCTGGAAGGAAGAGGGCGTCAAGGGATGCCGCCGCTTCCTGGAGCGCGTCTGGAAGCTGCAGGATATCCTGACCGATGAGAAGGGCTTCTCCCCGGCACTGGAGGTGAGAATGCACCAGACCATCCAGAAGGTATCCAGTGACTATGAGAACCTGAAGTTCAACACCGCCATCGCCGCAATGATGTCCCTGGTCAATGATTTCTACAAGGCCGGCAAGGTGACGCGGGATGAGTTCTCCACGTTCCTGATCCTGCTCAATCCGGTGGCACCGCACATCACAGAGGAACTCTGGAATACCTGCGGGTATGAGGGCAGACTGTACGCGGCAAAGTGGCCGGAATACGATGAGGCGAAGACGGTGGAGGATACCGTCGAGATCGCGGTGCAGGTCAACGGCAAGACCCGTGCATCGGTGAAGATCGCGCGCGATGCCTCGAAGGAGGATGCGATCGCAGCCGGAAAAGCTGCGGTGGCCAGCCGCCTGACCGGGACCATCGTCAAGGAAATCTATGTTCCGGGAAAGATCATCAACATCGTGCAGAAGGGCTGAGATTTTCAGGCAGCGTTTCCGATACAGAAAGACGGATATCCCAGACAGAAAAGAATCGGAGCGGATGCACCGCAGGCGAAAACCCGGCGGCGCATCCGCTTTTTGACGTTTCCAGACGCCCGGTTGCTATTCTGTGTTATACTGATGGAAAGGTTCATCAGGCCGGAAAAGCAGAAGGAGGAGGACGGATGAGAAGGATAACGGGAAAAATCGTGGTGGTGGTCCTCGCGGCGGCCTTTTGGTGTGCATCCGGGCCGGCAGTTCCGGTCCGGGCGGCGGAGGCGGCGCCTGCGGAAACATCCGCCGTGTCTGCCGGTGCGGACGGGGACAGCACGGACGCAGTCAATGTGATTCAGATCGGTGGGGGCAGTACCGTTTCAACAGCCGCCTCAGATGCGGCGGAAGGTGACGTCTCTTCCGCGGACGGTTCCGCGTCTTCGACCGTGACCGAAGGATACGGGGACAATGCCTATGTCTTTGCCAGCACTCTGCAGTCCTCCTACCCGGTCCGCGCGATGAATTATCCCAATCTCGACGCGGCGCGGGACTGGCTGACGCAGACCGTGACGACCCTGGGCTTTGCGCCGCAGCTGCAGCACTTTGAGATCGCCGTGCCGGAGAAGGGGTGGAACCTGATCGGTGACAATATCATTTTCAGCAAGCAGGGCGCGGTGGACAGCAGCAAGGTGATCGTTGTCGGCGCGCATTACGATACCGTGGGGACCAACGGTGCCGATGACAACGCATCCGGCGTGGGTGTGCTGCTGGAACTGGCCTCCCGTGTCTCCGCCGGCTCCTACCCTTATACCGTCCGCTTTGTCCTGTTCTCCGCGGAGGAGCCAGGGGTCTACGGCAGCCGGTATTATGTGCAAAACCTCAGTGAAGAAGACAGAAACAGCATCCTGTGCATGATCAATCTGGATGCGGTCGGTGCGGGAGACAACATGTATCTCTACGGCGGCGGCCTGGACGACAATGACAATATCGTCCGCACCTGGCTGTACGATCAGGCACTGGCTGACGCGAAGCAGCTGGGCCTTGCCATGTCCACCCACCCGGATGTCAACGCGTCGTTCCCGGCGCCGACCAAGACGACGGACAGCGATCAGCAGTACTTCAATGAAATCGGCATTCCGTATCTGTACTGCGAGGCGTCCAACTGGAACGGCGGCAGTTACAACAACTTTTATCAGACCGACAACCCGGCGGTGGAAAACGGCAAGATCATGCATGTCGAGGCCTATGACAACCTTGCCTTTATCAATGCGACCTTCGGAACCCGCTATGCGGACCACCTGAAAGCATACAGCTGCCTGCTGGATGATCTTCTGAAAAACCTGACGCCGGATTCTTCCGACGCCTCCGCGGGACCCGCGGGGGATGCCGGGGAGACGGAACCGGAATCGGAAGAAGAGTCCGGGTCGGACGCAGAGGAGGAGACGGAGCGTGATTTGACGGAGGAATCCTCCGGGACAGCCGAAGAGACATCTGCGTTCGATTCTGCTGCGGAGGCTTCGCCGGGTGTGTCCGGCCAGGATGCAGAAAGCACGGCACCGGAATCGGAGGCAGTCACGGAAGCACCCGCCGGATCGCAAAACGTTTCTTCCGCGGCCGCGTCGAGTGCGGCGAACACCGGTACCGCTGCGTCAAACCTGCACCGGTTCAATGCAGCGGAAAACTTTACTTTCTGGCTGCAGAACAATCCTTCGGCAAAATTCATCGCTGCAGCCGGCGTCATCCTGCTGGCGGTCATTCTCTGCCTGATTGTCTTTATCATCCGGCTCCTGAGAAAGTGACGGCATGTTCCAGCGACAGGAAAGGGAGAATTCTTGACAGAGAAGACAGTAGAACAGTTTACCGAGGAGCTTGCCTCCTCCGAGCCGGTGCCCGGCGGCGGCGGAGCGGCCGCGCTGGCGGGGGCGCTGGCCCTTGCCCTGGGCAGCATGACCTGTGCGCTTGCGCAGGAGCGCAGAAAGGGAATGGACGAGACCAGAAAGGCGGAGGCGGAAGAACTGCACCATAAGTGCGAGAATCTTTCCCGGTCCATGCTCAGCCTGGTGGACCGGGACAGTGAGGTCTTTGCGCCGCTGCGGGCCGCGCTTCGGATGCCGCACACAACGCCGGAAGAAAAGGCCGCCCGCGAACGGGAGATGGAGCAGCGCTATGAGGAGGCAGCGGCGGTTCCGCTGCAGATCCTCAGCGAGGCAGAACGGGGCCTGCGCATTCTGGAGAAGGCCGCCCGGTTCGGAAGCCGGTTCCTGCTGAGCGATATCGGAACGGCGGCGGTTCTTCTGCGTGCGTCCGCGGAGTCCGCCCAGATGATTATCCGAACCAATACCATGTGCATGAAAAACCGCAGCCGGGCGGACTGCATCGATTTTGAGGCGGATGAGCTGATGTCGGTCATCAAGGCAGAGGCCGGCATGCTCTGCCGGCAGGTACAGGAGGATCTCGGGCTGTGAATCAAATGAAGGGAATGCCGGTGGTGAAGGCCATCCTGGCGGACTGCAGGAAAATCGAAGAGGGCATTGCCCCTGACAGGCCGGTACCGGATGGTTCCGGTGCAGCGCAGGGTTTTGACAGAACAGTGCAGGATTCTCCCGCATACGCGAAAGACAGCGCGGAAGGATGCCGGAGACCCCGCCTGGCGATTGTGCGCGTCGGGGAGAATCCGTCGGACCTTTCCTATGAGAAAGGGGCGGTGAAGCGCCTGGGACAAGCGGGAGCGGAGTGTCTCGTCAAGGCATTTCCGGCAGACGTTCCTGCGCAGGCACTGGCGCAGACCCTCGACCGCCTGTCGGCGGATGACGCCGTGGACGGCATCCTGATGTTCCGTCCCCTGCCGGGGAATCTCCCGGAGAAAGAGCTCCTGGGCCATATCGCGGCCGAAAAGGACTGCGACTGCGTCACGCGGGAGGGGCTGGGAAAGCTCTTTGCCGGAGATCCGGATGCAATTCCGCCCTGCACCGCGCAGGCGGTTCTCGAGGTACTGAAATACTATCAAATTCCCATTGCAGGCCGGAACGCCGTGGTGATCGGCCGCAGTCTCGTGATCGGAAAACCTGTGTCCATGCTGCTTCTGGCGCAGAATGCGACGGTCACGATCTGTCACTCGCGGACGCAGAATCTGCCGGAGATCTGCCGCCGGGCGGATATTCTGGTGGCCGCGGTCGGAAAAGAGAAGTTCGTGAAGCCCGACTGGATCCGGCCCGGGGCCGCGGTGGTCGATGTGGGAATCCACGTTTCCGCGGACGGAAAGCTGACCGGGGATGTGGACCCGGCGGTGTATGACCTGCCGGAAGGGTATGTCACGCCGGTGCCCGGCGGCCTTGGGCCGGTGACGACCGCAGTGCTGGCGCGGAATACCGTCCGCGCGGCGCGTCAGCGGGAGATGGGAGGAAGAGCAGATGAGTGAGACGGAAACCATTCGAATCCGCTATCTCTCGGATCAGATAACACATCTGGACTACATTGCGGGGAAATCCGACTGGATCGATCTGCGCGCGGCGGAGGATGTGACGCTCCGGAAAGGGGAGTATCGGATCATCCGCCTCGGCGTGGCGATGCAGCTGCCCGCCGGGTATGAGGCCCATGTCGTGCCGCGCAGCAGCACGTTCCGGAATTTCGGCATCCTGCAGGTCAATTCCATCGGCATTGTCGACGGATCCTACTGCGGCAACGATGACGAGTGGATGTATCCGGTCCTCGCGGTGCGCGACACCCAAATCCATGTCAATGACCGAATCTGCCAGTTCCGGATCGTCCGGAACCAGCCCCGCATTGTGTTTGAGGAGACAGATCATCTGGACGGGGAAAACCGCGGCGGTTTCGGGTCGACCGGAAAACAGTGAGCGGACAGGGGAAGGAGAAACGGCGATGAGAAATGTTATTCTGGGAAGCACCGGGATCTGCGTTCCGCAGAACGGCTTCGGGGCGCTGCCGGTCCAGCGGGTTTCGGAGGAAGAGGCCGTGAAGATTCTGCGCGCGGCATGGGACGGTGGAATGCGCTACTTTGACACGGCGCGCGCCTACTCCGATTCGGAGAAAAAGATCGGCCTTGCTTTCGGGAAGGCACCGGAAGGCAGCCGGGACACGTGGCAGAGACCGCCGAGAGACCAGATCTTTATTGCCACGAAGACGACGGCAAAGAACCCGGAGGGATTCTGGAAGGATCTGCACACTTCTCTGGAAAATCTGAAGACCAGTTACATCGATGTCTATCAGTTCCACCAGATGGAGCAGTGCTACCGCCCCGGGGACGGGACCGGCATGTATGAGGCGATGCAGGAGGCAAAGGCGCAGGGTCTGATCCGGCACATCGGCGGCACGGCGCACAAGATCGGCATCGCCATGGAAGCGGCATCGTCCGGCCTGTATGAGACCATCCAGTTCCCGTTCAGCTATCTCGCCGGGGAAAAGGAGCTGGAGCTGGTGCGCATCTGCCGGGAAAACAACGTCGGCTTTGTCGCGATGAAGGGGCTTGCCGGCGGTCTGATCAACAATTCCCGTGCGGCGATGGCTTACATGGCACAGTTTGACAATGTTCTTCCCATCTGGGGGATCCAGAAAATGGACGAGCTCGCCGAGTGGCTGTCGTTCCAGAGGGAAACGCCGCAGATGGATGCCGCGGTTTCGGACTTCATCGCGCAGGAAAAGAAAGAGCTGTCCGGTGATTTCTGCCGCGGGTGCGGATACTGTATGCCCTGCACAGTGGGAATCGAGATCAATCAGTGCGCCCGGATTTCGCTGATGATCCGCAGGGCTCCCTCCGCGGTCTGGCTCTCGGAACACTGGCAGAAAGAGATGAATCGGATTGAGGACTGTGTCCAGTGCGGACTCTGTTCCTCACGCTGTCCTTACGAGCTGGATACGCCGGCCCTGCTCCGCAGAAATCTGGCGGATTACCGGGCGGTGCTCGCGGGGGAGGCAAGCGTACAGGAGCATGTGCATCTGAAGCACTGATGCACGGATGAGTCAGGACTGTATCCGGGAAAACAAGAAAACAGGGGGAGAAAGGGGCGCAAATGGCAGAGAGGAGTCTTGGAGGAATTCAGTCTGAAGTTCCAAACAGAGCAGCAGGAGCGGAAACGCCGGCGGAAAACAGGCATCCGGCGCGGTATTTCCGTTTTGACCTGATCCGCGTATTCGCGGCGGCACTGATCTTTATTTTTCATTACAACCTGGAGGCCGGCAGCGCTTCACAGGGAAATCTGATCCGGCCCTACGGTTTCGGAAAATATATCAATTTCGGACCGCTGGGCGTCACACTCTTTCTGCTGCTCTCGGGATATCTGGTGGCGGTCAGTTTCCGGAGGTTTTCCGGGCAAAGCGGCAGGGGTCGCGCTTCCACGGTATTTCACTGGTACCTGCGCAGGGCTTCGACGATCTACCCGCGCTACTGGGTCTGCTACCTGGTGGCAGCCCTTGGATCGATGACGGTGTACCAGCATGTCGGAAGGGTGATTCTCCTTTCGATTCTCGGACTGGATGGTTATGCAGAGTTTTCCGGTGTCAATACCTATTATCAGGTCGGCGAGTGGTATCTCGGGGCGATCATCCTGCTCTACCTGATGGCGCCGTTCCTCTATGGGGCACTGCACAGAAAGCCGCGCCTGACGATGATTCTTCTTCTGGCCTGGTATCTGTTCTTCCTTTTTTTCTACCCCAGGCAGATTTCATGGTTCGGAAACCGGGCGAGCCACTTTGGCATCGATTCCGATGTGCTCCTGCGCGTTCTGGATTTCGGCATCGGGATGTATATCGGGATGTACGTGCCGAAAATCAGGACGGCAGTTCTGCTTCCCTGTGCCGCGGCCTTCCTGATCGCCTTCTTCTGGGATGTGCCGAATGTGGTCTATCCGCTGACCGGCGAGCTGAGCGGTGTGAGCACGTTTCTGGCGTTTCTCTGGCTGGGTCAGAACATTGAGAGAATACCGGGGAAAATGGCGCAGAGATTCCGCACAGTGATCTCCGGCCTGGCGAAATATACCTATACCTTTTTCCTGCTGCACCATGTCGCGATCGCGGGAACCATGCGTGCGGCGGGAGACCGGATGAACCAGCCTGCGGTTTACTGGGGCGGCATGCTCTGGACGCTGATCATGACGAGCATCCTGACCGTTGCCATCGATCTGGGAACCAACGCCGCTGCCGCAAAGATCAGGGCGCTCGGAAAACAGTGAACAAAAAACGCTCTCTCCGGTATTCGGAGAGAGCGTTTTTCAAGTCCGGCCTTCCGGCTTCTTTTCGACCATGATCAGCTCTTTGGCATAGGGGAGTGTGGCGATCCAGTCACAGAAGGTGTGCCATTCCTGCAGCTTGTGGTCCTTGCGCGCGTGCCAGATATTAAACAGTGTCTCATAGTTCAGACTGATGGTGCGCATCTGGTTGTAGCTCTCCGGGAGCAGCTGAATCAGGTCATACCAGTCTTCCTTCGCCTTGGTTTCCTTGTACTTCCGGCGGATGGATTCCAGCCGTTCCACAATGGTCTCCATGAATTCCTTCGTGGAATCCGTCATGTGATCGGTGGAGAAGTCCTCCATCTGAAACGGTTTGCTGGCAATCTTGTGCATCGTGCTCGTGGAATTTGCCACGGTGGCGATCTTGTAGGTGTCGTATTCCTTCCACCAGTAGATCGGCGCGGTGACATCGGCGCATACAAAGATCATCCGCATGAACTTGCGGTGATCCGTCCCCGACGTGACAAGCCGGACTGCCAGATCCAGATCGTTGGGCCCGAAGACAAAATTTCCGTTTTCGTCGGTATGGGAATCCATGCGCTTCCAGCTGTTCATCGGATTTCTGGCGCCGCGGATGGCATTTTCAAAATTCATTACGGAAGTTTCTTTGACAGATAGCATATTTTCCTTCTCTTTTCTTTCTACCGGATCTGCCGCATACCAGGCTCCCTGTATCGACCTTTTACGGCAGAGCAGAAGAACAGCCGCAGAGCCATATCCGGTATCATACTTTATTTCAGGTTCCCGCGGGCCTTCCGGTAGCGGGACGGCGTCACGCCGAATTTTTTCTTGAAAATCTTGTTGAAATGGCCGATGCTGGGGATGCCGCATTCCACGGCCACATCCTGAATATTTTTGTCGGTTCCGGTCAGAAGAATCGCCGCGGTAATCAGCCGGCAGTCATTCAGATAGTCCACGAAAGTCATGCCGAAAGACGAGCGGAAGAATTTCATGAACTGGGATTCGCTCAGACCGACCTGGTCGGCCATGCCGGGGACCGTCAGATGCTCCCGGCAGTTCTTTGTGATGTAGTCGGTCAGAAATCTTGCCTTGTCCAGAGACTTCTGCGGATGCGTCCGCGGCGGACGTTCGGTCTTGTTGTAATACAGGATGTAAAACAGCTGGAACAGGCGGCTCTTGACGGCAAGCGGCCAGGCCTCCGGTACCCACCGGCACAGCTCATCGATCCCGCGGATGCATTTTTCCATGGCGTCATACCAGGGAAGATCCGCCGTGACGCAGGAGGGCAGTGTGACGGCACCGTTCCGGATGGGATCAAAATAGTCTTTGTTGCACAGATCCGGATACTGGCTTTCCAGAAGGTCAAGGTGGAACGTGAGATCCAGAAAGGATAGATGGTTCTCCGGTGCACATTCCATCGCGTGCAGCTGGTCCGGCCGAATGATCAGGATGGTCCCTTCCACAGCCGTGTAGGGCTCCAGATCAATGGTGACGGTCGCTTCGCCTTCCAGAACAAGGATCAATTCCGCCTCATTGTGGTGATGCAGCGGAATCACCGGCTCATCCTCCGGAATGCGGACCACATTGCTCGAACACGGAAATCCAGGCCGGTAGGACCATTTCCGATGGTAGAGCTCATATCCTGTATAATCCATGGTAATCTCTGCTTTTCCCTTTCCCACAGCGGGTTCTTTGACAACCGCCGGAATACCCGGCGGGAAGCTCTGCGCCCTGCTCCGCGATACGCGGATCCGGCGGCCGCACCGGCCGCAGACAGTGCTCCCGCACAGGCGGTACCGGGCTCAGCAGCCGATCAGCACTGCGGCGCCGTGGGCCGGAAGCTTCCGGGTGATGGATCCGTTCACCGGGCAGACATGGGTACCGCTCCAGCACTCCTTCATCTGTGCGGGAAGCGGAACGAAGAGCTCATCCTCCGAGACGGAAACCTCCGCCTCCTGGTCCTGCAGATTGAAGAGAGCCACGGCAAGCCTGCCGCCGGCCTGCCGCGCGGTGCTCATCCACACAGCGGAATCCGCATTCCGTCTCACCTGCCGGCGGAAGCGCTCTGGATCCAGCAGGGACAGCAGATCCCGGTTGGTGAGGAGACTCTCCGTCTGCGGATCCATCTTCGTCATCTCGGCACCCAGCATCAGCGGGGAACCGAAGATGCACCACAGACTCATGACCGTTTTCTGCTCTTCAAAGGTAAAGTGCGTATGGCGTTCATCCTTGAAGCCGCCGCCGACGATTCCGAAGGGCAGCATGTCGCAGTCGGGGTAGCATCCGGGGGAGACATGCCGCTGCCACAGCTCGCAGTATTCGAACATGTGGAGCAGGGCCTTCCAGTCATCCCAGAAGTCGTCCGAGACGCGCCAGAGGTTGGCGTTCTCCTCGTAGAACCAGGCGTCCTCGATGGAGGCAGGCCCCGGAGAAAGGCTCAGGACGATCGGGCGCCCGCATTTTTCAATGGCGCGGTGCAGCATGGCGATCTCTGCCCGCGAGAAAAGCGGGTACCCCGGATACAATTTCGAGGCCGCAATGTCGTCGCACTTGATATAGTCGATCCCCCAGTCCGCATACATCTGCAGCAGAGAGTCATAATACGCCTGGCCTTCCGGCGTATTCTTCACGCCGTACATGTCGGGATTCCACGGGCAGATGCTCGATGCGTCCGCGATCTGGTCAGCCGTCACGCCGGTGCCCAGAACCTTCGTGTGCAGATGGGCGGCATACCGCGGAACGCCGCGCATGATGTGGATGCCAAATTTCAGGCCGAGGCTGTGGATATAGTCGGCCAGAGGGCCAAATCCCCTGCCGCCGGCCGAGGACGGAAAGCGCGCCGGATCTGGCTGCAGCCTCGAGTATTCGTCCATCGCCGGCTTTGCAAACGGAATATACTGCACCTCCGGACGCTGGGAGCCGGCATTGACGGCGTACCATTCGATGTCGATGACGATGTAGTTCCACCCGTACGGGAGAAGATGAGACGCCATGTATTCGGCGTTTGCACGCACTTCCGCCTCGTTGACGGTTGTGTCATAATAATCGTAGGAATTCCACCCCATGGGCGGTGTCAGTGCAAATTGATTTTTATCTGCAGACATTCGGTTCCTTTCCGGCGGCAGGACTTGTTTGATTTTCATCACTTTGCCGCAGCAAACAGTAGTTTCAGTATACCACAGCCGGAAATTCCCGGCAATGAAAAACAGGAGAGAGATGATATATACCCTCAGCATGACAGGCGTATACGAGATCGACGGCAGTGCCGTGCGGCCGGGACAGATGGTGACGGATCTGACAGACATCCGGGGAACCGGCTTTTTCTGCGATGACGAGGCGGCATCCCGCATCCGGCAGAGAATCCGGGAGATTCCGGCGGATGCCGTTCACCGGATTGATTCCGGGGACTGCCATTACCTGAGCCTGTTTTTTCTGGAGAAGATCGAAACGCCGTTCCGCCTGCTCCTTCTGGATCATCACACGGATCTGCAGGAGAGCGTCTTCGGTCCGGGGCTTCTCACCTGCGGCAGTTGGGCCGCCCGGAGCCTGGAGAACCTCCCGATGTGCCGCGGCGCGGTGCTTCTGGGGCCGGAGGAAGGCGGCCTTCCGGATCAGGTGCCGGAGGGAAAGGAGATTCTGTGGATCCGGGAGTCGGAGCTGGCCGCGCGGGAAGCAGAGTGGAAGCAGGCACTGGCCGCGGACGGTCTCCCCTTCTACCTGTCCTTTGACCGGGATCTGCTCTCCCCGGCAGTGTTTCAGACGGACTGGAGTCAGGGAAATCTGCGTGCGGATGCGTCCATGGATCTGATCCGGCGCGCCTGCGGCGAGGCCCGGATGATCGGGTGCGACCTTTGCGGCGAGGCACGTCCTGAGGCGGAGCCCGCCGTTCTTTCGGGAAATCTTCGGGTGACGGAGCAGATGCTTCCGGTGCTTGCCGCGCTGGTATCCAAGGGACTGTCGGACGCTGCAGCAGACCGCCGGGAGGACTGTTGAAACGGGTGAACGGTTGACTTTTTAAATTCAGCGTGTTAAAGTGCTGAGCAGTGGATCAGGTGCATACCGCCGGGGAAGACGGCCCGCACCACTGGCTGCAGGAGGGTGAGATGCAGAAAAAGTTACACACGCCGGAAGTCGATCATCTGTTTGATGCCATTCTGACATTGAAAAACCGGGAGGAATGCTATCAGTTCTTTGAGGATCTCTGCACGATCAACGAGCTGCAGTCCCTGGCACAGCGGCTCGAGGTGGCGGGTCAGCTGCGAAGCGGCCGCACCTATATGGAAATCAGCGAGGCAACCGGGGCCTCCACGGCGACCATCAGCCGGGTCAACCGCAGTCTCAATTACGGCAACGATTCCTACGCGATGGTTCTCGGCCGTCTGAATTCCGCGGGGAAAGACGAAGAAGAGCAGGGGTAACCTGATCTTATTTATCCTTCTTTGACATTCTTTAATGAGTCTTACCTGTGGAATTGGCAGGGCTTGAAAACAAAACCATAAAGGATTAACATTAACGGCAGGCCTGGTGTCTGCCGCTTTTTCCGTCTGCGGACCGCGGGCCGTTCAGACTGGAACCAGCAGGAGGAATGAATCATGGAGTATAAAATCGCTCTGATTCCCGGAGACGGGATCGGACCGGAAATTGTCGGCGAAGCAAAGAAGATTCTGGATCGGGTCGCGGAGATCTCGGGACACACATTCACGTATGAGAAACTTCTGATGGGCGGCTGCTCGATTGACGCGTACGGCGAGCCCCTCACGGCGGAGACTCTGGCAAAGGCCAAGGCCTCGGATGCTGTCCTGCTCGGCGCGGTCGGCGGCAAGGTAGGCAACTCCCGCTGGTATGACGTGGCGCCTTCCCTCCGTCCGGAGGCGGGGCTTCTGGCCATCCGCAAGGGCCTGGAGCTGTTTGCCAATGTGCGCCCGGCGCGGTTGATGCCGCAGCTGGCGGACGCCTGCCCGCTCAAGGATTCGGTCTCCGGCAATGCCTTTGACATTGTGATCATGCGGGAGCTGACCGGTGGACTGTATTTCGGCACCCACAAGACGGAGACGGTGGGAGGCCTCCGCACCGCGACGGACGTCCTGGTCTATAATGAGGAAGAGATCCGACGCATCGCTGTGCGCGCCTTTGAGGTCGCGCAGAAGCGCAGAAAGCATGTCACCTCCGTGGACAAGGCCAACGTGCTGGATTCCTCCAGGCTCTGGAGATCCGTGGTAGCCGAGGTCGCAAAGGACTATCCGGACGTGCAGCTTGACAACATGCTGGTGGACAACTGCGCGATGCAGCTGGTGATGAATCCGGGGCAGTTCGACGTCATTCTCACCGAGAACATGTTCGGCGACATCCTCTCTGACGAGGCCAGCATGATCACCGGCTCCATCGGCATGCTTCCGTCCGCCAGCCTCGGCAGCGGCTCACTGGGTCTGTACGAGCCAACCCACGGCTCCGCGCCGGATATCGCCGGGACGAACACGGCCAATCCGATCGCGACCATCCTGTCAGCCGCCATGCTGCTGCGCTATTCGCTGAGCCTGGACAAGGAGGCGGATCTGGTGGAGAGATCGGTCGACCATGTGCTGGATGCGGGATACCGCACGCCGGATATCTGGTCGGAGGGCTGCACAAAGGTCAGCACCACCCAGATGGGCGATCTGATCACGGACGCGATGCTGAAGGAAGAATACTGATCGGCCGCACTGCCGCACGTCCAGGCCGGAAAATCACGCAAAATAACATCATCCGGCCGGGACCGCACACCGGCGGCCGGATCCCGACGATAAAAAGAGGAAAATCCATGAAAAGTGACAACGTGAAGAAGGGAACACAGCAGGCACCGCACCGGTCCCTGTTCCATGCGCTTGGTTTTACCCGGGAAGAGATGGACAAGCCGCTCATCGGCATTGTCAGCTCCTATAACGAGATTGTTCCCGGCCATATGAATATCGACAAGATCGTAGACGCCGTAAAGCTCGGCGTGGCCGAGGCCGGCGGCATGCCGGTGATGTTCCCGGCGATCGCCGTCTGCGATGGCATTGCGATGGGCCATATCGGCATGAAGTATTCGCTGGTCACCCGCGACCTGATCGCCGATTCCATCGAGTGCATGGCCATTGCGCATCAGTTTGACGCGCTGGTGATGGTGCCCAACTGCGACAAGAACGTGCCGGGCATGCTGATGGCGGCCGCACGGCTGAATATTCCGACCGTTTTTGTCTCCGGCGGTCCGATGTTAGCCGGACACATCCACGGACAGCGCACGAGCCTTTCCACGATGTTTGAGGCGGTCGGCGCCTACACGGCGGGAAAGATCAGCGCGGAGGAACTGGCCGAGTATGAGGAGAAGACCTGCCCGACCTGCGGCTCCTGCTCCGGCATGTATACGGCCAATTCCATGAACTGCCTGACCGAGGCCATCGGCATGGGCCTGCGCGGAAACGGCACCATCCCGGCGGTCTATTCCGACCGCATCCGCCTGGCCAAGCACGCCGGCATGCAGGTGATGGAGATGCTGAAGCAGAATATCCTTCCGCGGGACATCATGACGCCGGCGGCGTTCCGCAATGCCCTGACGGTGGATATGGCCCTCGGATGTTCCACCAACACCATGCTCCATCTTCCGGCGATCGCGCACGAGGCGGGTGTGGAGATCAACCTGGACATGGCCAATGATATCAGCAGCCATACGCCGAATCTGTGCCATCTGGCACCGGCCGGCCGCACCTACATCGAACAGCTGAACGAGGCGGGCGGCGTGTATGCGGTGATGAAGGAGCTGTCCAAAAAGAACCTGCTTTCGCTGGACTGCATGACCGTCACCGGAAAGACCGTTGGCGAGAACATTGCAGGTGCGGAAAACCTCAACCCGGAGGTCATCCGTCCGATTGACAACCCGTACAGCGCAAACGGCGGCATCGCCGTGCTGCGCGGCAACCTTGCCCCGGATTCCGGCATCGTCAAGAGATCTGCAGTGGCTCCGGAGATGATGGTGCACGAGGGACCGGCACGGGTCTTTGACTGTGAGGAGGACGCCATCGCCGCCATCAAGGGCGGAAAGATCGTCCCGGGCGATGTTGTCGTCATCCGCTATGAGGGACCGAAGGGCGGCCCGGGCATGAGAGAAATGCTCAACCCCACCTCCGCCATCATCGGCATGGGCCTCGGCTCGACGGTCGCACTGATCACGGACGGACGGTTCTCTGGTGCGTCCCGCGGCGCGGCGATCGGCCATGTGTCGCCGGAGGCAGCTGTCGGCGGCCCGATTGCGCTGGTGCGCGAGGGGGATCTCATCCGCATCAACATTCCGGAAAACAAGCTGGAGCTGGAAGTGTCCGACGCGGAGCTGGCAGCCCGCAGGGCACAGTGGAAGCCGAGAAAGCCGAAGGTGACGACCGGCTACCTTGCCCGGTATGCATCCCTTGTCACCTCTGCCGACAAAGGCGCGATTCTGAAAACCCCGGAAGACTGAGAAAGGAACGATATGCGGCTGAATGGTTCTGAGATTCTGATTCAATGCCTCAGAGAGCAGGGAGTTGACACCGTGTTCGGGTATCCGGGCGGTGCCATCCTCAATGTCTACGATGCCCTGTACAAGCACAGGGACGAAATCACCCACATCCTCACGTCCCACGAACAGGGGGCGGCCCATGCTGCGGACGGCTATGCGCGGGCAACCGGGAAGACCGGTGTCTGCCTGGCCACCTCCGGCCCCGGTGCGACCAACCTCGTCACCGGCATCGCGACCGCCTACATGGATTCCGTTCCGATCGTGGCATTCACCTGCAATGTCGGCAGATCTCTCCTCGGCAAGGATTCCTTTCAGGAGATTGACATCACCGGGGTGACGATGCCGATCACCAAGCACAATTTCATCGTCAAGGATGTGAACAAGCTTGCGACGACGATCCGCCGGGCGTTTCAGATCGCCGGTTCCGGCCGGAAAGGCCCGGTCCTGATTGACATCACCAAGGATGTCACGGCGGCGGAGTGCGAGTATACGCCGGAGAAGCCGGTGCCGATTCTTCCGGTGACAGATACCATCCGGGAGGACGCGGTGGACCGGGCAGCAGCCATGATTCTGGCCTCCCGCAGGCCTTATATCTTCGTGGGCGGCGGCGCGGTCGCATCCGATGCCTCCGATGAACTCGCAAAGTTTGTGGATCTGGTCGACGCCCCGGTCTGCGATACCCTGATGGGAAAGGGAGCGTTCGACGGCTGTGATCCGCGCTACACCGGGATGCTGGGCATGCACGGAACCAAAGCGTCCAACCATGGTGTCAGCCACTGTGACCTTCTGATCGCCGTCGGAACCCGGTTTTCGGACCGCGTGTACGGCAGTGCGGTATCCTTCGCCTCGGAGGCAAAGATCCTGCAGTTTGACATCGATCCGGCGGAGATCAACAAGAACATCCGGGTGGATGCCGCGGTGATCGGCGACGTGCGGGAAATTCTGAAGCGTGTGAACGCGAAGCTGACCCGGCAGAACCACGCGCAGTGGATTGCCGAAATCAAGGCCTATGAGGCGGCACACCCGATGCACTATGATCACAGCGTGCTGACCGGTCCCTACATGGTCGAGAAAATCTATGAGATGACGCGCGGAAAGGCGATTATCACCACCGAGGTCGGCCAGCACCAGATGTGGGCGGCGCAGTACTATCGCTACAGCGAGCCGCGCACGCTCCTCACCTCCGGCGGCCTCGGAACGATGGGCTACGGCCTGGGCGCGGCCATCGGCGCGAAGATGGGGCAGAAGGATAAGATCGTCGTGAACTGTGCCGGCGACGGATGCTTCCGCATGAACATGAACGAGATTGCCACAGCCACCCGCTACAATATCCCGGTGATCGAGGTCATCTTCGACAACCACGTGCTGGGTATGGTCCGCCAGTGGCAGGATCTCTTCTACGGACGGCGCTACTCCCAGACGGTTCTGGAGGACCGGGTGGATTACGCGAAGGTGGCGGAAGGCATGGGAGCAAAGGCTTATACGGTGACCACAAAGGAAGAGTTTGACCGTGCCCTGCAGGATGCGATCGCGCTCAATATCCCAGCGGTCATTGATGCGGTGATCGGAAAGGACGACAAGGTATTCCCGATGGTCGCTCCGGGGACATCCATTGAGGCCTGCTTTGACGGGGAAGATCTCGCCGAGAAGGAACGGCGCACAGAGAAGTAAAGGGAACGAGGAATGCCGGCAATACAGAAAGAAAAGTGGCTGTTGTACGCCAAAAAGGCGGATTTCGCCGAGATCGCGGCGAAATTTCAGATTGACCCGGTGATTGCGCGGATTCTGCGAAATCGTGGGATCGTCGGAGAGAAAGCAATCCGGGCTTACCTGCACGGAGGAACGGAATCCCTGAACGATCCGCACCGGCTCCGGGACGCCGACCGCGCCGCAGATCTTTTGATGTCGGCGATCGAGGAGGGCAGCGGCATTGCCATCGCCAGCGATTTCGATGTCGACGGCATCTTTTCCGGGGAACTCCTGTATGAGGGTCTGAAGGCGCTCGGCGGCAGGCCGCAGCTGTTCACCCCCAACCGGATTTCAGAAGGATACGGGCTGAACGGGCGGATTGTCGCGCAGGCGTTTGACGCGGGATGCCGGACCATCCTGACCTGTGACAACGGCATCGCCGCCTTTGCACCGATCGAGATGGCAAAGCACATGGGCATGACCGTCATCGTGACCGATCATCACGAGATTCCCTTCGAGGAAGCGGACGGCGAAAAGCGCTGTCATCTTCCGGCGGCGGACGCGGTGGTCGACGCCTGGCAGGAGGACGACACCTATCCGTACAAGGAACTGTGCGGAACCGGTGTGGCCTACAAACTGATGCAGATCCTCTATGAGCGGGCGGGAAAGCCCGCGGATGAAATCGAAGGATTCCTGGATTACGCGGCGATTGCCACCGTGGCGGATGTAATGCCGTTGACGGAGGAAAACCGGGTGATCGTCCGGGAAGGGCTGAAACGCCTGCATCAGACGACGCGCCCCGGGCTTCTGGCCCTGACCCAGGCCTGCGGACTGACGCCGGAGCAGATTTCTTCCTATCATATCGGATTCATTCTGGGGCCGAGCTTCAACGCCTCCGGGCGGCTGGCCACGGTGGAGACGGCGTTCCGCCTGCTGCAGAGCCAGTCGAAAGAGGAGGCACAGCCGTATGCCGAGGAGCTCCGCGCGCTGAACGCAGAGCGAAAGGACCTGACGAAGGACGGGACAGACCGGGCAATTGCGCTGATCGAAGCCTCGGACCGGCGGGATGATCCGATCTTCCTGGTTGATCTCGGGGACAGCAACGAGAGCGTCTCCGGTATCATCGCCGGGAGGCTCCGCGAGAAATACAGCCGGCCGGTTCTGGTTTTTGCCAATGCCAGTGAGGCCGGTATGGTCAAGGCGTCGGGCCGCTCCATCGAGGCCTGGAACATGTTCGAGGAGCTCTCTTCCTGCCGGGACCTGTTCACCCATTTCGGCGGGCATGCCATGGCGGCCGGTCTGACGATGAAGCGGGACAATCTGGAAGAGCTGCGCCAGCGCCTTTTGGCGCAGTGCCGGCTGACGGCGTCGGACCTGATCCCCCGGATCTGGATCGACTGCGCAATGCCCTTTGCCTACATCTCGGAAAAGCTGGTGGATCAGCTCGAAATCCTCGAGCCATTCGGCCGCGGCAATGAGAAGCCGCTCTTTGCGGTGCAGCACTGCCGGATCCGGAAGATGCAGCGCATCGGGCGGAACCAGGACATGCTTAAGCTGATCCTGGAGCAGCGGGGCGTCCGGATGGATGCGCTGTATTTCGGCAACGCCGACGATTTTGTGGATTTTCTGAACCGGGAGTACGGGCCGCGGGAGACCTCGCTGGCATTTCAGGGGCTTGGCGCGGCGATGGATATCGCGGTGACCTATTACCCCCAGATGAACGAGTTCCAGGGGAGGAAAAGCCTGCAGATCGTCGTCCAGAACTACTGCCGGATAGCAAAAAAGGCATGATGTTTCCGCTGCAGGACAGACAGGTTCATTCCTAAGGAAACACAGGATCATTCTTACACAGGCGCGCGGGAACCGGCCGGAAAGCCGGCTCCCGCGCGCTGCTGCATGAAAGCCTGCGCGGACACTCCGGAAGACCCGGTTTTCCGGCCTGAATTGACAAAAAAAGGCGGAGCCTGTATAGTAGAATATCGTCGATAAGTGGCTTTTATCATCGGCGGGGATCCGGGCGGAACCCTGCTGCAGAAGGAGTGTTCAGGTCATGAGAATCGGAATCCGGGCACATGATGTCAAGGCAGATAACTTTGAGGGTCTGGTCAGCGAAATCGCCGCGGAGGGATTTCACTGCTGCCAGCTGGCGGTTCCCAAGGCGGTACATGACTTTCCCACCGGAATCGAGACCTACACGCCAGGGCTGGCTTCCTGGATGAAGGAGATCTTTGCTGAAAATCATGTGGATGTGGCTGTCCTGGGCTGCTATTACAATCTGGCGACGCCGGACGAGGAGGAATACCGCCGCACCCTGAACGTATACAAGAGGCATATCGCCTTCGCCTCCTGGATCGGGGCCGGAATGGTCGGCACAGAGACGGGAAATGTCAACCGCGCGTATGTCCCGGACGCGTATTCCCGCACCGATGAGGCGCTGGATTTCTTTATCGACCGCTTGCGGCCTGTGGTGGAGACGGCGGAAAAGTACGGCGTGACGGTTGCGATTGAGCCGGTGTGCCGGCACATTGTCTGGAGCGCCGGACGCGCCAGAAAAGTGCTGGATACCATTGCTTCCCCCAATCTGCAGCTTATCTTTGACCCCGTCAACCTGCTGGACCGCACGAATGTGGGCGAGTACCAGAAGATCATCGGTAACTTCATCGACCTGTGCGGGCCGGATATCGTTGCTGTTCACGCAAAGGACTTCCGCATGGAGGACGGTGAGCTGAGAGAGTGCGCCTGCGGACAGGGCCAGATGGATTACTCCGTGCTGCTGCCGTTCCTTGCAAAGCACAAGCCGCACATTCAGGTCCTGCTGGAAAATACGACCTCGCAGACCGCCGTGTCAGCCCGGAAATATCTGGAAAAGCAGTACCGCGCATTTGCCTGAAGAGAGAGGAAAAAACGTCGGCCTGCGGACACCGCAGCACCGGCAGAGACTCTCCGGAGAGTCGGCCTGCAGTCACAGCAGTATCGCAAGGATCTGCCGGGAGACCGAATAACATACGTCAGAATTTCTACCGGCCTGTGCCGGATCAGACACATACAACATACAAAGGAGGGAACACTGTGAGCCAGGAAACCATCGCAAAAGAAAGAACAGAAAAAGCTGCTGCAGTGCCGCTCTCCGGAGAGTCGTCTGAAACGTCCGCAGCACCGGCAAAGTCCGCCTCCGCATCGGTGCAGACGCCGATCCCTCTGGATCCGACTGCGGTTCGGATGGAGGCGCAGACGCCCCATTCGCTCTCCTATATGGAGCCCAACAATGAGCCGGGGAAGCCTGCTGAGGAGGCACTGGTCCGCCCGCGCCCCGCGGTTGTCGCGCCGGCCGATTTCACGCCGCCGGATGAGCTGTACCAGCAGCTGGTGGCGAGCGTGCGCAAATACCACCCGTCCAGCGATCTCTCGCTGATCGAAAAAGCGTATCACGTCGCCTCCCAATGTCACGAGGGACAGAAGCGCCGTTCCGGGGAGCCCTACATTATCCATCCGCTCTGCGTGGCAATCATCCTGGCCGAGCTGGAGCTGGACAAGGAGACCATCGCGGCGGGACTCCTGCACGATGTGATCGAGGACACCGCCATGACGCTGGACCAGCTCACCGAGCTGTTCGGCAGCGAAGTCGCCTTCCTGGTGGACGGGGTCACCAAGCTGACGCAGATCTCCTGGAACGTGGAGAAGATCGAGATCCAGGCGGAAAACCTCCGCAAGATGTTCCTGGCGATGGCCAAGGATATCCGCGTGATTCTGGTCAAGCTGGCCGATCGTCTGCACAACATGCGCACGGCCCAGTACTGGAAGCCGGAGACCCAGAAGCAGAAGGCGAGGGAGACGCTGGAGATCTATTCCCCCATCGCCGGCAGGCTGGGTATTTCCAAGATCAAGACCGAGCTGGATGACCTCTCCCTGATGCTGCTGGAGCCGGATGTCTACCGGGACCTTCAGGAGAAGCTGTATGCCACCCAGGACGAGCGGGAAAAATTCATCGCCGAGATTATCGCCGAGGTCAGTGAGAAACTGAAGGAGAACAACATCCGGGCGAACATCTCCGGCCGCGTCAAGCACATGTTCAGCATCTACCGCAAGATGGTGAATCAGAACAAGACACTGGACCAGATCTACGACATCTTCGCCGTCCGCATCATCGTGGACGATGTGAAGGACTGCTATGCGGTGCTCGGCATCATCCACGAGATGTATCACCCGATCTTCAGCCGGTTCAAGGACTACATCGCGATGCCCAAGCCCAACATGTACCAGTCCCTGCACACCACGCTGATCGCCCGGAACGGGCAGCCGTTCGAGATTCAGATCCGCACCTGGGAGATGCACCGCACGGCGGAATACGGTATCGCCGCCCACTGGAAATACAAGGAGAGCGGGTCCAGCACCCCGGTGCAGGGCGCTGAGGAAGAGAAGATGACCTGGCTGAGAAACATTCTGGAGTATCAGCAGGGAATCAGCGACAACAAAGAGTTTGTCAGCACCGTCAAGAACGACTTCAACCTGTTCAACGAGAATATCTACTGCTTCACCCCGCAGGGAGATGTCAAGAATCTTCCGGCGGGATCCACGCCGGTGGACTTTGCCTACAGCATTCACTCGGCGGTCGGCAACCGCATGGTCGGGGCCAAGGTCAACGGCAAGATGGTCCCGATCGATTACAAGATTCAGAACGGCGACCGGGTCGAGATCATCACCTCCCAGAACTCGAAGGGGCCGAGCCGCGACTGGCTGAACATTGTCAAGAGCGCACAGGCCAAGACCAAGATCAACCAGTGGTTCAAGGCCGAGCGCAAAGAGGACAATATCGCCAGGGGTAAGGACGCGGTGCTCGCCCAGATCCGGACCAAGGGGTATGAACCGGCGGATCTGCTCCGGGATGAGTACAAGCAGAAGGTCATCGCCAAGTACGGCTTCCGCGACTGGGAGTCCGTTCTGGCGGCGGTGGGCCACGGCGGCCTGAAGGAAGGGCAGGTTGTCAACAAGCTGATTGACCTGTACCGCGCCGATGAGAAGAAAAAGCTCACGGACGAGGAAGTGCTGAATGCGGTCCGGGGCGGTTCCGGCGCCGAATCCCAGGCAAAGCCGCAGAGCCAGGACAAAGAGAAGCAGAAGCACAGCAAAAACAGCATTGTGGTCCGCGGGCTGGACGATGTGCAGTACCGCTTTGCGCGGTGCTGTTCGCCGGTGCCGGGGGATGAGATCGTCGGCTATATCACCCGGGGCCGGGGCGTCACCATCCACCGCACAGACTGCAAGAATATCATCTCCCTGCCGGACAGCGAGAAAGTCCGCCTGACCGATGCCGAATGGCAGACGGGCCAGCTGGGCAGCGACAGAAAGTTCCTGGCGGAGATCAGCATTTATGCGAGCAACCGAACCGGCCTTCTGGCGGATATCTCCAAGATCTTCACCGAGAAGGAGATCGATATCATCACCATGACCTCCCGCAAGGGCAAGCAGGATACCGCGACGATCACGATGTCCTTCAATGTCGACAGCACGGAGAGTCTCGATTATCTGGTCGGAAAAATCCGGAAGATCCCGGATGTCCTCGATATCCGGAGAACCTCCGGGTAACGGGGCAGGGAATTTTCGATCAGAAGATCCGGAACCTTCGGGCAGCAGGCCGGAGAGTTTCGGGAAAGAATCTGAAACCTCCGGGCAACGAAACCGGAAAATATCAGGAATGAGAAACAGGAGATCCTTCGGGAAAAATCCCGGAGACTCTCCGGAAAAGCTTCGGATCACACTTCCGGGCAGAGAAGAAAGACAGGAATAGACAGAATGGATACAAGAAGTACACAGGAACCGCAGATCCGCGCGCTGCGGCTGGGACCGATCGCCACCAACTGCTATCTGGTCCGGTCCGCGGCGGGCGGCGGCTTCCTCGTCGACCCGGCGGCGGATTTTGCCCGGATTCAGCGGGAAGCCGCGGCGATGGAACTTGTGCCGGAAGCCATTCTTCTCACGCACGGGCACTTTGACCATATCGGCGCCTGTACGGCAGCCGCGCTCCACTGGAGAATCCCGGTTACTGCAGGGCAGCAGGAAGCGTCTCTTCTCTCCGAACCGGAGGCAAATCTTTCGATGGAATTCGGCGTCCCGGCTGCCGCAAAAGCCGACCGGCTGGTGCGGGACGGCGAGATCCTGAGCATCGCCGGAATCCGGATCCGGGTCTTCGAGACCCCGGGGCACACGGCCGGCTCCGTCTGCTATGAGCTTCCGGACTGGCAGATCCTGTTTTCCGGTGATACGCTGTTTGCGGGAAGCTATGGGCGGACGGATTTCCCGACGGGAAGCGAATCCGCGATGGCGCGTTCCATCCGGCGGCTCCTGACGAATCTTCCGGAAGAGACCCGCGTCTATCCGGGACACGGGGAACCCACGGACATTCAGACGGAGCGCAGCATCAATCCCCTCTATCAGCAGCCTTAGAATCCTTTCTGAACAGGGAGCAGGAGACCGCGCGATACAAATCAGAAAGCCGGAGATGCCGGCATCAGGAAGGATTCCATAGATATGTCCAGTTACGATAACGAAATCAAGAGAAGACGTACTTTTGCCATTATTTCCCACCCCGATGCAGGAAAAACAACCCTCACCGAAAAATTCCTGCTGTACGGCGGCGCAATCAATGAGGCGGGTTCCGTCAAGGGCCGCAAGACCGCAAAGCATGCGGTTTCCGACTGGATGGAAATCGAGAAGCAGAGGGGAATTTCCGTCACATCCTCGGTTCTCCAGTTTGAATATGAGGGCTACTGCATCAACATCTTGGACACGCCGGGACACCAGGATTTCTCCGAGGATACCTACCGCACGCTGATGGCTGCGGATTCCGCGGTCATGGTCATCGACGGATCCCGCGGCGTGCAGGCCCAGACGATCAAGCTGTTCAAGGTCTGTGTCATGCGGCACATTCCGATCTTTACATTCATCAACAAGCTGGATCGCGATGCGCGGGATCCCTTCGAGCTGATGGATGAGATCGAGAACGTGCTCGGCATCCGCACCTGCCCGGTCAACTGGCCGATCGGATCCGGTAAGAACTTCAAGGGCGTCTACGACCGCAATACCCGGAAAATCACTACTTTCGTGGCGGCGGACGCCGGCATGCACGAGATTGCCAGCCAGGAGCTGGATGTGGAGGGGTCCGAGGACAAGATTGGCATCATCCAGTACCAGAAGCTGACCGAGGACATCGAGCTTCTGGACGGGGCGGTGGACATGTTCGACCAGAAGCGGGTGGACGAGGGACAGCTCACCCCTGTGTTCTTCGGCTCCGCGCTGACCAATTTCGGCGTGCAGACCTTCCTGGAGCATTTCCTGCGCATGACCACGCCGCCGCTGCCCCGGGAATCCTCAGAGGGCGTGATCAGCCCGTTTGACGACCGGTTCTCGGCGTTCGTGTTCAAGATCCAGGCCAACATGAACAAGAATCACCGGGACCGGATCGCGTTCATGCGCATCTGCTCCGGCCGTTATGAGGCGGGAATGGAAGTCAACCACGTGCGCGAAAACCGCGTCATCCGTCTGGCGCAGTCCACCGAGATGATGGCGGAGGAGCGCAAGATCGTGAAGGAAGCCTACGCCGGCGACATCATCGGCGTGTTTGATCCCGGTATCTTCCAGATCGGCGACACGATCTGCGATCCGAAGGAGCACATCACCTACAGCGGCATCCCGACCTTCGCGCCGGAGCATTTTGCGCGGGTCCGCCAGGCGGATACGATGAAGCGCAAGCAGTTTGTCAAGGGAATCACGCAGATTGCGCTGGAGGGAGCCATTCAGGTCTTCCATGAGCGCAACACCGGCATGGAGGAGATCATCGTCGGCGTGGTCGGCGAGCTGCAGTTTGATGTCCTGAAGTTCCGCCTGAAAAACGAATACAACGTCGAGATCGCGCTGGATATCCTGCCTTACGAATATATCCGCTGGGTCACGAACTGGCAGACCTTCGATGTGGACAAGATCAACGGAACCACGGATATGAAGATCATTACGGACAACTACGGGAGACCGCTCCTGCTGTTTGAGAACGAGTGGAGCCCGCAGATGGTTCTGGAGAGAAACAAAGGGCTGGAGCTGTCGGAGTTCGGCACGGCGGTGAAAGAGTAACCGGTCAGCCATCGGCCGCGGCGGGCGGCTGTGCTGCGGAAGAGAAGTTAGGTTCCCCTGCCGGGCCGGATTCCGCCCGCGCAGGCTATTCAGGAGGCGGGAATGAAGTGCCCTTACTGTGGTGCGGAAGATACCAGAGTGATCGATTCGCGGCCGAATGAGGATAACACGGCCACCAGACGGCGCCGGCTGTGCGAAAAATGCGGAAGGCGCTTTACCACATGGGAACGGGCGGAGATGTACCCGGTGATGGTCATCAAAAAGGACCAGAGCCGGGAGCCGTACAACCGGGATAAGATCCGCCAGGGGCTGGTTGCGGCCTGCCACAAGCGCCCTGTCTCGGCGGAGCAGATGGACCGGCTGATTGACGAGGTGGAGACGGAGATTTTCGCCTCGGGTATCAGTGAGGTAAAAAGCACGGACATCGGCGAGCTGGTAATGGACAAGCTGCGCCGGCTGGACAAGGTGGCCTATGTGCGGTTTGCCAGTGTGTATCGTTCCTTCACGGATGTGGACACGTTCGCCAGGGAACTGAAGCAGCTCCAGAGAGAAGATACCGTCCAGGGAGAAGATATCGATCAAAAGCCCCGGAAAGCTGCAGATCAGCAGGAAGAGGCAGAAAACCTCCCGGAGAAAGAGGCAGGCAGGCTGCAGAAAGAGAACCCGGAAAACCTGCGGCCGGAAGAAACCGGGAAATGACAGGAAACAGCAGAGAATGACAGAGGAGGGCACCGCGGATGTTCAGTCTCTATCCGGAGGAAGAATACGCCTCCGCTTATGACATTGACTATGAAAGAATGGCCGTCTCCGGCATCCGGGGAGTGCTCTTTGACATCGATAACACGCTGGTGGAGCACGGTGCTCCGGCGGATCCGCGCGCGATTGTGCTGTTTCGCCGGCTGCACGAACTCGGGCTGGCCACGTGCCTTCTCAGCAACAATGTAAAGCCGCGCGTCCTCCCGTTCGCACGGGCGGTGCAGTCCGATTTTGTCTGTGACGCGGCAAAGCCCCTGCCCGGCAAATACCGGGAGGCAATGCGCCGCATGGGGACTGACGAGGACAGCACGCTTTTTGTGGGAGACCAGATCTTTACGGACATTCTGGGCGCCAACCTTGCGGGAATCCGCCACACGGCGCTGGTCGGCCGGATCGGCCGGCGCGAGGAGATCCAGATTATTCTGAAGAGAATCCCGGAAAAGCCGGTGGTTTTCTCCTTCCGCATCCGGAAAAAGTGGCGCAACCGGAGAAAAGCGGGAGAACAGCCTGAGGAAAAGTCGGGAATGGAACCGGAAGGCACGCCGGCACGGGGAACGGAAAGAAGGCCGGCACAGGAACCGGAAGACACGGCGGCATGGGAAATGCAGAGCAAACCGGCGGATCCGCCGGGGCAGAAACCAGGGGGGCGTCCATGAGCAGGGGAATTGTACTGATCGGCTTTATGGGAGCCGGAAAAACAACCATCGGAAAACTTCTCGCAGACCAGACCGGACTCCCTTTCACCGATCTGGACGAATACATCGAACAGAAAGAGGGCTGTTCCGTCTCGGAGATCTTTGCTTCCCACGGAGAGAACTATTTCCGGGTGCTGGAGACGGAAGCGCTGCAGGAAATCGCGCGGGATTCCGCCGCACATGTGCTGGCCTGCGGCGGTGGGACCCCCCTGCGGGAGGAGAACCGGCGGATTATGCGGCGCATCGGCATGGTCATCTGGCTGCAGGTGGAACCGGCGACGGTTTCGGTGCGGCTGAAGGATGACACCACCCGCCCGCTCCTGGTCGGGCCTGATCCGGAAAAGAAGATCAGCGGCCTCCTCTCGGAACGGGAGGACCGGTACCGCGCCGCCTGCGACATCGAACTGCCGGCGGATCATCTGACACCGGAAAAAGCGACGGAGATCATCCGGATCCTCATGGACAATGAGCGGGAGAGGGAGAATCCCGGCGCGTCTGTGTGAGAGCGGGAATGGATGCGGTCACCGTAAGATGGCACGGGAACCGTCCCGGTGATGCTGTGCCTTTCTTCACAATCATCCGTCTGCCGTCGTAAAGGCGCCCCTGGATACCGTTCCGCGCACGCAGGTCTTTCCGCCATGGAATTTTCTTAGATGAATATATAATAATCATATACAAACAGCACACTCATAAATTTGCCGGATATCAAAGATATCCGGTTTCTTTTTTTGCCTTGCAATGTATATCAAAAGCCATTATAATCATCTCAATTTCTATTTCTCACTTTTTCAGGGAGGTAAAAGATGAAAAGAAAAGCTGGAAAAATCACCGCTCTGGCACTGGCTGCGGCAATGTCCGTGTCCATGCTTCCGGCAGCCGCATTTGCCGATTCTGACGACGGGCTCACCACGATCCGCATCATGGGCATCAACAATACGGTCACGACCGTGGACGGCGGCACCGTCTCTCTGCAGGATTGGATCGATTCCGGGGAGAGCAAGCTCTACCAGACCTTCACGGATGAGCTGGCAAAGCGCGGCCTGAAGCTGGAGTTCAACCTCATCGAGGAAGACCAGTATGACACCGTCATTCAGACGACGATCGCCAGCGGGAAGATCGGGGCCGACATGGTCTATATCGAGCCGCTGGATGACAAGACCAAGATGCGGCTGGTTGACCGGGGTACCATCGTGTCCCTCACCGATATCTGGGACAACTATTCCGACGGCACGGCGAAGGACTTCTTTGAGAACGGCGACGGCAAGTTCGTGACAGACCGTCTCGCTCTGGAAGACGGCAAGGTCTACTGGCTGGCGGATATTCAGACCAGTACCTACAAGGGAGAGGTCAAGACCGGCGCGGCGCTGGCGTTCAACATCCGCAAGGATTGGCTCGAGGCCTGCGGCCTGGATACCCCGACGACTCTGGATGAGTTCCACGACGCGATCAAGACCTTCCAGGAAAAGGATGTCAACGGCAGCGGCGCCGCCGACGAGGTCCTCACGATGAACTTCGCCAGCTTCGGCTCCGACATCGCCCAGTGGTTCCGTCTCGGCCCGGCACTCTGCTTCATCGATCCGGATACCGATACGATCCAGTCCCCGTGGTATCAGGACAACATCAAGGACTACATCGAGTACATGCAGAAGCTGTACAGCGACGGCCTGATGGTGGATATCAACAACCAGACCAATACGAGACTGGCGGCAAACCAGATGGCCGGCGAAGCCAACTGGGCAGCGCAGACCTGGGAGGAGCCGTCCATCCAGGTACAAAACGGCGCGACGCCGCCGGAACTGGAGCCGATTGTGATTCAGGCAGAGGATCATGTCGAGCCCTGGGTCAGAATCCAGAGCGGCGAGAACCTGATGTCCCGCACCTACGCGGTGACCAACGAGTGCGAGCACCCGGAGGCAATCGCAAAGCTGCTCGACTATATGTGCACACCGGAGTATGTACAGCTCACCGAGCACGGCGTGGAGGGCGTGAACTTCGAGTTCAATGATGACGGCGATTATCAGCAGCTCTCCGGAGACGACATCGACAACTCGATCATGAGCCTGATGTACGGCGCGCTTTGGAGCTCCAATGTCCTTCCGAGAATGGACCTGAACAAGGATATGTCCACGGAGCTCAAGGCCGGCATCCAGCTGGGCAAGGACGCAGGTCTTCCGGATGGCTATCAGGCCAAGGCAGATTTTGCGGACTGGGTGTTCACACAGGATATGGACAACACCGTCAATTATTCCCCGCTGACGATGCTCGCCGTCGCGACCGCCGATGAGGCAGACCGCACCACCGAAATCCTGTCAGATCTTGACACCTATTCGCAGGAGCTTCTCACGAAGCTGATTCTCGGCCAGAAGAGTCTGGACGACTGGGACAGCTATATGGCGGATCTGAAGCGTCTTGGGCTGGATGAACTGATGGGAATCTACCAGGCGCGCTACGACCGGACCAAGAGCGCGAAATAAGCCGCAGGGCCGGACCGATTCTTCCCGGTGAGTCGGCAGCCGGAATCCCCCGCGGGTTACCGGCGGATCCGGTGGGAGAGAGGCCGGTTCCGGAAAACAGGCTGATATGAGACCAGGCGGCCGCTGCAGTTTCTGCAGCGGCCCTCCTGTTGTCAGGGCCCTGCACCGCTGCAAGGGTCGTCGACATCCGGAATCGTTCATCGCGGACGAATCGGTGCCGTTCTCCGGCAGAATGATACCAAAAGAAAGGAAACTTCCCGGATTTATGAAAAAGAAGGCAGTCACAGAGGCAGGAAAGACTGGAAAGCCGAAGTACAGCAAGGCGATTCTGCGCGAGAACCGTCAGCTGTATCTTCTGATGCTCCCGGTATTTATTCTCATCGCAATCTTTTCGTATGGCCCGATGTTCGGCATTATCATCGCTTTTCAGGACTACTGGCCCGGAGATCCGTTCTTCGGCAAGGGAGTTCACTGGGTCGGGCTCAAAAACTTTACCAAGTTCATCCAGGGCGAGTACTTTGCCCGTCTGATCAAAAACACCCTGGTGCTCAGCGGGCTGAACCTGATTTTCGGATTCACCATGCCGATCATCTTCGCACTGCTGCTCGACCAGGTGAAGCGGCCCCACTTCAAGAAATTCGCGCAGACGGCCAGCTACATGCCCTACTTCATCTCCACCGTTGTGGTCGCCGGCATGGTGATCTCCTTCATTGACATCAACGGGCTGGTGACGAAATTCCTGACGCTCTTCGGGCTGCCGAACATCAACTGGCGGCAGGAGCCGTCGGCGTTCCCCTCCATCTATACGTTCACAAACGTCTGGAAGACCTTCGGCTTCAACAGCATCCTCTACATGTCCACGATCTCCTCGATTGATCCCGGACTCTACGAGGCGGCCAAGATTGACGGCGCCGACCGATTCCAGCAGATGTGGCACATCACCCTGTCCGGCCTGAAGCCGATCATTGCCATCCAGCTGATTCTTCAGATCGGCAGCATTCTTTCCACCAACAGCGACCTGATCCTGCTGCTCTACACGCCGGCAACCTACGATGTGGCCGACGTCATCGGCACCTATACCTACCGTCTCGGTATCATCGGCGGAGAGTACAGCTATACCACGGCGGCGGGCCTGTTCATGTCGATGATCGGGTTTGCCCTGACGTACTTCAGCAACATCGTCAGCAACAAGCTCACCGGCTACGGCCTGTGGTAAGGAGGAGAACATGGCTTCATTCAGGAAAAATCCGAATAAAATCCGGGAAGGAAAAACCGGCTATACCCTTCTGATCTATGCGGTGGTCGCGCTGCTGTGCTTTCTCTGCGTCTACCCGATGTACTATGTCCTGATCATGTCGTTCAGCTCGCCGGAGAATGCGGCCCAGATGAACGTGTATCTGTTTCCCGAAGGCTTCTCGCTGGATGCGTACAAGGTGCTGGTGCAGGATCCGGAGCTCTGGAGGGCGTATCTGAACACAATCATCTATGTCGTTCCGACGACGCTCCTGATGCTTTTAACCTGCGTCCTGGTCGCGTATCCTCTGACCAACAAGCATCTGATCGGAAGAAAGTTCGTCAACATGTTCCTGCTGATCCCGATGTACTTCGGCGGCGGCATGATTCCAACCTTTCTCCTGATCAACAAGCTGGGACTGTACGATAATCCGCTCTCCCAGATCATCCCGGTCAGCTATTCGATCTGGAACATCATCCTGGTCAAGGCCTATTTCAGCAGCCTGCCGGAGAGCCTCCGCGAGGCCGCAAAGATTGACGGTGCCAGCGTCTACCAGATCCTCTGGAAGGTCTACCTGCCGCTGTCCAAGCCGATCCTGGCCGTCATTTCGGTCTACACCATCGTCAGCGTGTGGAACAGCTGGTTCAACGCAATGGTCTACCTGCCCCACACAACCTGGCAGCCGCTGCAGCTCTATCTGCGCCGCGTCCTGGTCGAGAATACCAAGCAGATCACGGAAGTGCTCAGTCCCTCGGCCGCGCAGGAACTGGCCCGCAAGCAGATGAGCAATGCCCAGCTCAAATACGCGATGATCATCTTCACCACCCTGCCGGTGCTCTTCACGTACCCCTTCTTCCAGAAATACTTTGTGAAGGGCGTCATGCTCGGCTCCCTGAAAGAGTGAGAGAACAGCCATGAACCTGCCGCATTATTATGAAAATCTGAATATTCTTCATGTGGGGACCGAAGAACCCCGCTGCTATTATGTGCCCGAAGCCCGCACGGGAGGGGCAGCCTGCATGTCCGGCGCAGGCACCGGATCAGCCGTTTCGATGTCTTCCGTGCCGGCCGCGCAGGCATCTGCTTCCGAGGCGGATCCGCAGCCGGAGGCGCGCCTCCTCTCCGGGCCGGACTGGATGTTTGCCTGGTATCCGTCGCCGGACGATGTGGACGGAACCTTTATCGAGCCGTCGTTTGACCAGACGGAGCATTACCGCCGGGATTTTAAACCGATCCCGGTACCATCCTGCTGGCAGTCGCTGGGGTACGACGCGAAGCACTATTCCGGCGGGGATTATCTGATCCCCTACGATCCGCCCTATGTACCGGACCAGACGCCCTGCGGGGCCTACCGCAGAACCTTCTCCCTGTCGGAGGAGGACTGCCGGAAGAAGCAGTACCTGTATTTTGAGGGTGTGGAAGCGGGATTTTTCGTCTGGGTAAACGGAATCTTTGCCGGATACAGCCAGGTCTCCCACAGCCCCTCGGAATTTGACATCACCCCGTACACCAGGCCGGGAGAAAACCTCCTGGCGGTTCTGGTCCTGAAGTGGACGGATGGTACTTACCTCGAGGCGCAGGACAAATACCGCTATTCCGGCATCTTCCGGGATGTCACGCTGCTCGTGCGGCCAAAGAATCACATCGCCGACTACACGGTACGGACAGAAATTCTGGACGACGGGAAAGCCCTGGTCCGGCTCCGGATTGACCGGACGGTCGGAACTCCGGAAGCCTCAGCGTCCCTTCTGGACCCGCAGGGAGCGGTGATCGGAAGCGCCGCATGCAGAAGAGCGGCGCAGAGCCAGACGAGGCCGGATTCCTCCGCGTCACGGAACCTGCCGGCGTCGGTCACTGCGGGGCCGGATCCTGACGGGCAGCCGTCCGCCGGACCGATACAGACATCCGAAGCATCCGACACAGATGCGTGGCTGGAATTTTCCGTCCCGCATCCCTCCTTATGGAACGCGGAATCGCCGGTGCTCTATACCCTGCTTCTGCAGACCAGGGAGGAAGTCATCCGACAGATGGTGGGCATCCGGCAGGTGGAGGTCCGGGAGGGCGTCATGCGCCTGAACGGCAGGCCGGTCAAGCTTCTTGGCACCAACCGGCATGACAGCGATCCTGTCACCGGGTATACCGTGGACCGGGCGCATGTGATGCGCGATCTCACCATGATGAAGCGGGCCAACATCAACGCGATCCGGACCAGCCACTATCCCAACGCACCGTGGTTTCCGCAGCTGGCCGACCGCTATGGCTTTTATCTGATCGCGGAGGCGGATTACGAGACCCACGGCACCATGGGAACCGTGGGGGAGGAGCCGATTTACCGGAAGTTCGGCAAGATCTCCCAGGACCCCGCCTTCCACGACGCGATTCTGGACCGGGAGATCCGCAATGTCGTCCGGGACAAGAACCATGCTTCCGTCCTGATCTGGTCCCTCGGCAACGAGAGCGGATACGGCCGCAATCTGGTCGATGCCGCCGCCTGGATCCGGAAGACGGATCCGACGCGACTGATTCATTACGAAGGCGCGCACTGGGCACCGCCGGGCATCGAAAATGACCAGTCGGATCTGGACATGGTCAGCCGCATGTACCCGCGGGTGGAGGAAATCCAAAGATACCTGAATGATCCGGCTTCGGTCAAACCGTTTATTCTGTGCGAGTTTGTCCACGCGATGGGAAACGGGCCGGGAGACATCGAGGACTATCTGCAGGTGATTCTGAAGGAGCCGCGCATCATCGGCGCCTTTGTATGGGAGTGGTGCGACCACGCGACCGCGGAGGGTCAGGCCCCCGACGGCAGGACGAAATATTTCTACGGCGGCGATTACGGCGAGTATCCCAATGACGGCGCATTCTGCATGGACGGGATGGTCTTCCCCGACCGGCGGCCCCATACGGCGCTCCGCGAGTGGAAGGAGGGCATCCGCCCGGCAAGAAGCCGCCTGACCGGCATCCGTCCGCTGCAGATTTCGCTCTGGAACCGGCTGGACTATACGGATCTTCGCGATGCGGTGACCCTGACCTATGGGATCGAGACTGCGGGAAAGACGGTGTCCTCCGGCACCGTAGACCTTCCCTCTGTGCTCCCGGGGCAGACGCAGACCGTACTTCTTCCTGCCGAAAATGCGGGACACTATCCGGCGGACACGTATCTGACGGTGACATACCGCGCAAAGGCCGGCTGGAGCCCTCTGGTTCCGGCGGGAGAAGAGCTCGGCTTTGACCAGATGCCGTTGTTTTCCGGGGAGGAGCGGACCGCGCTTCCCGCCCTGTCGGGGGAAGGCCTGACGGAGAGCTGGGAAATCGAGGAGTCATCCAAAGTCTATCAGATCCGCAGGGGCAGCTTTTCTGCCTGCTTCAACCGGAAGACCGGCGTGTTTGACCGTATTTCTCTGGCGGGCACGGAGGAACTGGTCCGCCCGATGCGCTTCCTCACATTCCGCGCGCCGACCAACAACGACTGGGAGGATGCGAAGGACTGGCGGTATGCCGGATACGACCGGAGCACCGTGAAGGTCTATGCCACGGACCTGCGGGAGAACAATGGCTGCGTGGAAATTTCGTGCCGCTTTTCCATCGGTTCGGTGGCCCGGCAGCCGTTTATCCGCGCTGAGGCGGTCTGGACGGCGGACGGGTGCGGAAATATCCGGATGAAATTCCACGGACAGTTTGATCCGGTGTTCCCGTTCCTTCCTCGGTTCGGCCTCAGCATGTCCCTGCCGAAGGACCGGACATCCTGGCGTTATTTCGGCTTCGGGCCGTGGGAGAGCTACCCCGACAAGCATCTGGCAAGCCGGATGGGATTATTTTCCGGCGAGGACTACCACAGCCTGCTGGAGGATTATGTGTTCCCGCAGGAGAATGGAAGCCACTTCGGCTGCCGGATGGCGGAAATCGGCCGCGTCCAGGCGGAGGGAGCCCGTCCCTTCTCCTTCCAGGCGCTCCCCTATACCGTCGAAGAAATGGATGCGAAGAAACACAACTTCGAGCTGGAGGAATCCGATGCCGTCGAGGCGGCCTTTGATTACCGGCAGAGCGGTGTGGGATCCCATTCCTGCGGGCCGAAGCTCGCTGAAAAGGTGCAGCTGAAGGATCCGGTGATCGACTGGGAGATGCAGTTCACCTTTCTTCCCTGAAATCCGTAAAAAAATGTTGCAAAGCAGTTCAAAACGGGATATAATTGTTAAGCAATCCAATCAGGGAGGAGTTAGTATGATTTCAGCAGGAGATTTCAGAAACGGCAAAACGATCGACATCGACGGCACCGTATATCAGATCATTGAATTTCAGCATGTTAAGCCCGGCAAGGGTGCGGCTTTCGTGAGAACGAAGCTTAAGGATATCAAAAACGGCGGCGTGGTTGAGAGAACGTTCCGTCCCACTGAGAAATTCCCCGAGGCACGGATTGAGCGCAAGACCATGCAGTATCTATACAAGGATGGAGATCTGTATTACTTCATGGATAATGATACCTATGAGCAGGTCGCTCTTTCCTCCGAGCTGATCGGCGATACCCTGAAGTTCGTCAAGGAAAACGAGATGTGCACCATCAACTCCTACAATGGCGAGGCTTTCGCAGTGGAGCCGCCGCTGTTCGTGGAGCTTGAGATCACAGATACCGAGCCCGGTATCCGCGGCAACACAGCAACCGGCGCTTCCAAGCCGGCAACGGTTGAGACAGGTGCGACGGTTACCGTTCCGCTGTTCGTCAATACCGGTGATAAGATCCGTATCGATACCAGAACGGGTGAGTACCTCTCCAGAGCCTGAGTTTTTCAAAGGCTTTTCCGGAGTCCAATTGATTGAATCAACCCCTGCTTCCGCCGGTTCTCCGGCGGGAGCAGAATAAGCGCTCATAGCTCAGTGGATAGAGCACCAGATTCCGAATCTGGGTGTCGGAGGTTCGAGTCCTCTTGGGCGCATTTTCTCTCATCTGTTTCCTTCGTCACAGCCGGAATGCGAAGGAGCAGCCAATGAATCAAATCGAATTGTTCAACGCCGTCAGGAAAGAGCTCATGTCGAGCCTACCGGACGGTGTTTCCGTTCATGCCGTAAATCTCAAAAAGAAAGATGGCAGCACGTACCGGGCCATCGCGTTTCGAAAAGACGGGGCGGAGCTCTGCCCCCTGATCTGTATGGAGCCGTATTTCCGCCTGGCGGAGGCGGGGTGTACCCTGGGACAGATCGCTGGGGAGATCCGGTCCTTTTTTCTGCAGGGGTCGTTCCGGCAGGATGAGTCGGAGCTCTTTTTTCGCTTCAGCGAGGCTTCCCCCCGCATTGCGTTTCGCCTGACCCGGCGGGAGGTTATGGATGCGGGGCCACTGCGCTTTCCGCACCGGGAATTTCTGGATCTGTACCTGACCTACTATCTGTCCTTTCCGCAGGCAAACGGAAAGCGGCAGATCTATCCCGTCTGCGAGGATCATCTCCGGGCCTGGGGCATTCTGGAGCCGCAGCTGTACCGGGCGGCGATGGCCGGGATGCCTTCCCTGCTGCCGCCGGTGTGCACCCCCATTGAGGAACTTCTGTCGAACGTGATTGCGGGGGAAAACGGCGGAAGGCATCCGGCACCGGAACTGCAGGTTCTCAGCTGCCGCGACGGCTTTTACGGCGCGGCCGTCATTCTGTATCCGGGTTTTCTGCGCACGGTCTCGGACGGAATCGGCGGGGACCTGTTCCTGCTGCCCAGCAGCGTCCATGAATTTCTGGCGCTGCCGGTTTCTTCGGGGATCACCGCTGCTGCCTGCGCTGACATTGTGCAGTCGGTCAACCGCACCGCGGTAGAGGAGGAAGACGTCCTTTCCGACCACGTGTACCGCTATATGCGCTCGCTGGACCGAATCGTTCTCGTGCGGTGATCAAAACGGAGGCGGGCGCGGAACAGAGCGGCCGCCTCCGGCCCGTCTGTGTCGGAGACTTGCAAAAACACAGCATATGGTTTAAAGTGTATTTACCTGCGCCATGCATTCCAGACCATTTCTGCGGCCGGGAACCTGTACAGTTCGGGGCAGGGCGGAGGAATCCGTGATCTGCGGGCACGGGCTTCGTGCGTTCCGCGGGCAGGGAAACCGCAGCGCAGACAACAGGAGTCAAGAATGGCAGAAGACCATTTCCGCATTTCAGGAACCACAAGATTGACAGGGCTTCTCGGAAGCCCTGTCTCTCACAGCTTTTCACCGCTGATCCAGAACGAGGCGTTCCGCCTTCTGGGGATCGACTGCCGCTATCTGTGTTTTGCGGCGGATGAAGCGCATCTGCCGGCTGCGGTACAGGGGCTGGTCGCCCTGCAGGCCGCCGGCTGGAACTGCACCATGCCGGACAAGTACCGGATGGCGGAACTCTGCGAGGAACTGGACCCGGAGGCCGCGCTGATGCAGTCCGTCAACACAGTGAAGAATGACGGCGGGCACCTGATCGGGTACAGCACCGACGGCGCCGGCTTCCTGCGTTCCCTCCGCAGTGCCGGCGGGAATCCGGCGGGCGCCAGGATGACGGTCCTCGGCGCCGGCGGGGCTGCACGGGCCATTGTCGCCCGGGCCGCTTTGGAGGGGATGGAGTGCATTCACGTGTTCAACCGGCGCGGTGCGCACTTCACCCAGATGGAAGAACTGATGCGCCGGCTTTCAAAAAAGAGCACCTGCCGGCTGATTCTGTCGGATTTTGGCAGTTTTGAGGCACTCCGGGACAGCATCAGCCAGAGCAATATTCTGGCCAACGCCACCAGCGTCGGCATGGGAGTGCAGTCGGAGGCCTGTCTGATTCCGGACAGGAGTTTCCTTCGTCCGGGGCTGATCGTTTCCGATATCATCTATCATCCGCTGCAGACAAAGCTTCTGCGTCTGGCAGCGCAGGCGGGATGCACGGCTGTCAACGGGATTCCCATGCTGGTCGGCCAGGGGGCGGAATCTTTCCGCATCTGGACCGGACAGGAGATGCCGGTGGGACCGGTGTCCGCACTGCTGGAGGAGGAAATCCGCCGGCGGGGCTGACGCTGCGCAAAAAGGCGGAGCGGTACGAACAGCCGGCGGTCCCGGCAGAAACAGAAAACTCAGGAGGATTCATGGCTTCACGAAAGAATATGCGAAAAAGGAGAAGACAGAGACGGCCGTCGCCGCTGCCTTATGTGATTATTATCATCGCCGCCGTGGCTGCGGTGATTCTGATTCTTTTTTTCTCGTCCAACAGCAGGATTGACAGTCGGGAGGTCTCCGTGGTGGAACTCACCCGGACGGAGACGACGACGGCGGAAGGGAATGAGGGGCGCCTGACAGCGGACAGCAATCCCGAGGTCACCGCGCTGATGAAGCGGATGCTGGAAGCGGAGAAGGATGCGGACATCGATGCCCTCAATGACATTATCGTCCGGGACGACGCGATCGACGAGGCGGCGCTGAAGACCGAGGCCAGCTACACCGAAGGCTTTGAGAACATTACCTGCTATACCATCAACGGCCTGGTGGACGGCACCTACATTGTCTACCTCTGTTATGACCAGAAGTACCTCAATATCTCCACACCGGTGCCGGATCTCCACCGCTATTATGTCTGCACCAATGAGGACGGCAGCCTGTACATCGATATGCGCAGCCATGACGGCGAGGTGGATTCCTACATGGAGCAGGTATCCCAGTGGCAGGAGGTTCAGGATCTCGTGTCAAGCGTCAATGACAGACTGCAGGAGGCCGTGGATTCCGACCCGCAGCTGGCTGACTTTATGACAAGACTGCAGAACGGCACACTGAACGAATCCGCGACGGAGGAAGACACAGCGGACTGAGCCGCTGCCGGTCCGCATTCGTTTCGATGAAACGGGCTGCAGCAGATGCACGTCCTGCGCCCGGAATGCAGCAGACGTGACGGCATCTGTCCGGAAGAAACAGGAAGGCAGGATGCACGGGCGGATGGCCCGGAAGATACACGGTCACGCGGCAGGAAAGAAGACTTACGGAGATGGAGAAAAATGGATAACGCGCAGAACATGAAAAAAATCTGGACGGCAATCGACAATATCAAGACGGTCATCAAGGGAAAGGACGAGAGCCTCGAAAAATGTATGTGTGTTCTTCTGGCCGGCGGACATATCCTGATGGAAGACATTCCCGGCGTGGGCAAGACCACGCTGGCCCTTGCCTTTTCCCGGGCGCTCTCCCTGAAGCAGAAGAGAATGCAGTTTACCCCTGACGTGCTGCCCTCCGATGTCACGGGCTACCACGTGCTGCAGAAGGAGACGGGAAAATACGTCTACTATCCGGGCGCGGTCATGTGCAACCTGTTCCTGGCCGATGAGATCAACCGCACGTCCCCGAAGACCCAGTCTGCCCTTCTGGAAGTCATGGAGGAGGGCACGGTCACGATCGATGCGGTCCGCCGCGAGGTGCCGCAGCCGTTCATGGTCATTGCCACGGAAAATCCGACCGGTTCCTCCGGCACGCAGATGCTGCCGGAATCGCAGATGGACCGCTTCATGATCCGGATGTCTCTGGGATACCCGAAGCCGGAGGATGAGATCTCCATGCTCAAGAGCAAGAAGGAGATGTCGGTGGATGATATCCAGCCGACCCTGACGGTGGATGAGATCCTTTCGATGAAAAAACAGGTCGAGCAGGTCTACATGCACGATCTGGTGTATCAATACCTGGTCAGCCTTGTCAACGCCACCAGGCATCATCAGCTTCTTGCCCTCGGCGTCAGCCCCCGGGGAACCATCGCCCTGTCCCGCATGGCCAGCGCTTACGCCTACATGCACGGCCGCGATTATGTGGTTCCGGATGACATCGCGGCGGTGTTCCTGGATGTGTGCCAGCACCGTGTGATTCTGAACACCAAGGCCAGAGTGGGCAATGTCACCGCAGAGCAGATCCTGAACCAGATCCTTTCGGTGATTGAAAAGCCGAAGGCAAAGAAGGGCTGAAGAGAAGATGACGGGAAGAAAAGCAGTCTACCTTATCCTGATGGCGATCACGGCTTACATCGGGCTGATGTATGACGGGCCGGTTCCGGGCATTCTGCTGGGTTTTGAAATCTCTCTGTGGTTTCTGCTGTTTGCCTCCACGTTCTATCTGAAGAGAAACATCACACTCTCGGCGGACCCCGCGTCCGACGGCGTGGTGGAGTCGGGCGAAAAAGCCCGGCAGATGATCCGCTTTCACAACCGGGGACGTCTCCCGGTGACTTCCGCCGATCTGGTGATTACCGTGCAGAACCGCCTGGACGAGGAGGAAGAGGAATACCGGATGAATATCCGCTGTGCGGCGGGATCCTCCGTGCGGGTGCCCTTCACCTTTTCCTCGACTTACTGCGGCGTGGTGCGGCTGGTCGTGGAGGAGGCCGGGATTCATGATTATCTGGGCCTGTTCACGCGCCGGAAAAAACTGAATTTCGTGCGGGACACGGTCATCATGCCTCACCTGTATGAGCTGCAGACCGTGATCACGGAAGACAGCCAGGTATGGGATGAGGACGCGGAGGAGTATGACAAACACCATGCCGGCGACGATCCCTCGGAGATCTATCAGATGAGAGAGTATCGGCAGGGAGACAAATTGTCCCGTGTGAACTGGAAGATGAGCGCCCGGGTCGATGCGCTGATGGTCAAGGAGCTGTCGCGCCCGATCAGCAACGCGGTTGCCCTGTTCCTGGATCTGCGCTATCAGGATATCGATGAGGCGCAGTCTGTTTTTGCGCTCTGTTATTCCCTCTCCATGTCGCTTCTGGACAAAGAGTGCCATCACCGCATCATCTGGTGCCGGGATGCCGCGACACTGCGCTTTGAGGAGGCAGTGGTCCGCAACGCCGGGGAACTCACGGAGGCCATGGCAAAGCTTCTGACACACGGCCGGCGGCAGCCGATCCTTGGCTGGAAGGAATACACACAGGATCATCCGAATCTGCCGTTCCACCGCGTAATCTGTATCACCTCCATGGATCCGGCGCGCGACATGATCGAGTTCCTGGATGAGAGCGACCGCCTGAAAAAGAGTGTGATGACCATTGACAACGTCAGAGATCTGATCGAAATCTGACGGCGGATTTCTGGTTTGTTCCTGGAGAAGAGAGATTGGATAAAAAGAAAAAAGAAGAGAAGGGAATCGAGAAGGGAATTCTGGTCGAACCTGTCGTGACAGCAGACACCAGACAGGACGGGGGCACAGCCAACCCCTTCCTGTATCCGGTGCTTCGGATTGTCTATCTGCTGCTCGCTGCGGCCGGCTTCTCCTGCGCGCTGTTTTCCCCGCTTTCCGTGCCAGTCGGCACCGCCGGAATTGCGGTGACGGGAGCGGCGGTCAGCGCGGTCTATGCTTCCCTGTTCCTGCTGATGCCGAAACAGCGGCGGATCATTGTTCCGGCGCTGTGTGTGCTGCTGGGTGTCATTCTGCTGCTTTTCCGGCGGCAGATCGGCGCCGGCCTGGAGAATATCTTCAACCTGTACGCCACGAAGATGAACAGCTATTACGGAACCCACATTCCGCTGGCGGCGGAACAGACCGTCTCCGCCGGGCTGCAGATGTTCAGCCTGGTCTGGATTCTCGCCTGGTTCCTGCTGCCGATGACGCTGGCATTCACTGTCTGGCTGAATGCCGCGCCGGCTGCAGTGCTGATGGCGGTCCCGGCGGCGCTGTGCCTTGCGGTGGGAACATTTCTGCCGCTCCCCTGGGTCTTCTGCATGGCCGCGGGGCTGGTCGGCCTGATCTTCCTGCAGTTTACCAAAATCCGGGATCCGTACCGCCCAAACGCCGTTCTGGTGCAGATGGGGACGAGGTCACTGACAAGGCTGCGGTCCCAGACGTCCGTGATTGCTGCGGTGTTTATTCTGGTTTTGTCCCTTCTGGCAGGGTTTCTGGTCGGCCCGCAGATCAACCGGGGATATGCCACCCAGCAGGAGCTTCGCGAGGAGATTCAGAGCGGCCAGGCGGCGAAAGACCTGCGGGATTTCTGGAAAAAGCTCCGCCGGGGAGAGTGGGACTGGCTGCCGTTTGATATCATCCGCAGCGCCGGCGTCCACGGCGGACGGCTGAGCAATGTCAAGGAGGTGCGCAGCTACGACGAGCTGGATCTGTACCTGGATATCTCGGCGGAACTTACTTCACCGCTGTATATTCGCGGATACGTCGGGAGCAACTATACCGGCGAGGGCTGGAGTGGGCTGACCGACGCACAGAAAGAGGCGTCTTCGAGCGCAGGCATGGATATCAGTCAGCTGTCGGCGCAGTACGATCAGGTCCTGCAGAGCCTGCAGACATCGGGGAGCGCCAGCGTGTACGGCCCGCTCCAGTTTGTCATCACCAATGTCGACGCGAACGACCGGTATTCCTACATCCCCTACGGCGCAGACATCTCGCAGTTTTCGGCGGGTGAGTCCGCGGATATCTATACGGCGGACATCACGGACCGGACAATTTTAAACCTCCTGTATCTCAACACCCAGAAACTGTCGAATCTGGATGCGCTGGAACAGGCCGGTGCATCCAATACGCAGGATACGGCCTACCGCCAGTATGTGCGGGACACCTATCTGTCGGTCCCGGAGGATGGACTGGACCAGTTCCGGGCGGAATTCTCCGGCATGTCCTTCCCCTCCGTTGCCGACGCAGTGCAGTATGTCCGCACCACGCTGGCGGACCGGGCGGAGTATACCACGGTTCCCGGCGCAACGCCGGACGGTGAGGACTTCGTCGAGTATTTCCTGTATACCAGTCAGGAGGGCTACTGCACGCACTTTGCGTCGGCAGCCGTCCTGATGTTCCGTCTGTTCGGAATTCCGGCAAGATATGTGGAGGGATATCTCACCACCAGCCTGACCGCCGGGAACGGCCCGAATGAGATCATGGACGACACTGCCCATGCGTGGGCGGAGATCTACATCGACGGCGCCGGATGGGTGCCGATCGAGGTGACGCCGGGATTTGTCAATGAGGAAGACATGGCGGATGACCGCCAGCAGACAAACCCGCCAGTGGCGCAGGATGAAATCGACAGCATGGAGCCGACTACGGAGCAGCAGCTGCAGGACGATCTGCAGCAGCCGACCACGGCACCGGATCCGGGGCTGTATGTTCCGCCCACACAGGAGCCGGAAACACAGCCGCAGGAGGAGCCGGAGACGGAGCCGCATACCGAGTCGCAGAACAAAGAGAATCAGAACCAGACGCTGCCGCAGCCGTCGGAGGACGCGGGGGAGGATCTCCTGCAGAAAATCCTGCCCTGGCTCGCGCCGCTACTGATCCTCCTGGCCGCCGCCGCACTGATTGTGCTTCTGATCCGGGCGCGGTGCGCCCACATCCTGTCAGAGCGGGCAAAGAAATACCGGGGCAGCCCCGAAACCGCGGTCCGGGCGGCACTTGCACAGACCGAGAAGGTCAGTGAGGAGGAAGGACTTCTTCTCGACGAGTACACCGATCCGGAGAAAGCGCTGCAGAAATACACCTTCCTGACGGAAGACCTTGTGGCATGGTATCAGAGCCTGTCCCTGGAAGCGGCTTTCAGTACGCATACCTTCGATGAACAGACAAAATCCGATGCCGTCCGGTTCGTGCAGTCGTTCACGAAGTCGATCTATCAGGGCAGATCCCGGTTCGGACAGTTCGTCATGAAGTGGATCTCCTGCGACCTGTAACCGTTCTGCCCGGAGAAGCTCCCGCTCTTTTGCGATGGAGCTTCCCGGGTAGAGAATGATCGTTCTTCAAACAGAAGTGGTATCCTTTTCATGAGGATTCTTCATGAGAATTCTCAGAGAAACGCAGTTCTCCCCGCGGAAATATCGAACAGGAAAGATGTATGAAAGAACCGCCGCCTCACTACTGTGAGACGGCGGTTCTTCGATCGATTCTATTTCAGTCTGGTCTTCTTCCCGGATTTTTAGGTTCCTTTCCGATTCCCGAAAAGGTTTCGCAAACTGCATATGGCAGCTTACCCGAGAACGGCGGTGACCTTCACCAGCTTTTTCGCCGGATCATACGGGATCAGGTTTCCGTCGACGGTCTTTCCGTCGACCGTCAGGCTCTTCACACCCTTCTGCGCGTGGTTCGGGTTTTTTACTTCAATTTCATAGGTCACCCCGCGGTAGGTGCGGCGCACGGAAAATCCCGGGAAATCCGCCGGGATGCACGGATCCACGCGCAGTCCGGAAAAATCAGGCTTGATTCCCAGAAGATACTGGCTGACATTGACAAATGTCCATGCGGCCGTGCCGGTGAGCCAGCTGTTCTTGGCTTCACCGAAGTTCTTTGCCTCGCTGCCAGCGATCATCTGTGAGTAGACATATGGCTCCGTGCGGTGAATTTCACTGATGTCCTGCAGGTAGGCCGGGCAGATCTTCCGGTAGACCTCGAAGGCACGGTCACCGTGTCCCACACAGGCCTCGGCGATCGAGATCCACGGATTGTTGTGGCAGAAGATGCCGCCGTTCTCCTTGTACCCCGGCGGATAAGAGGAAACCTCGCCGAGATTGAGGTGATATTCCTTGTAGGAGGGCTGCAGAATCTGCACGCCGTATTTGGTATCCAGATATTGATCGACGGAAGAGAGCGCCTGCTCGGCCTTTCCGTCCTCCGTCCCGACACCGGCCATCACGCAGAACCCCTGCGGCTCGATGTAGATCTTTCCGTCGCCGCACTCGTGTGAGCCGACCTTCTCGCCGAATGCATCGTAGGCGCGCAGGAACCATTCCCCGTCCCAGCCGGCGGTCTCGATGGCTTCCTTCATCTTTGACACCTCGGCCTCCGCCGCGGATGCCTCTTCGGACAGTCCCCGGATCCGGCAGATCTCTGCATATTCCGCGCCGTATTTCACGAACATTCCCGCGATGAAGACAGATTCCGCCACCGGCCCCTCGGAAGGCCCGGTGGTCTGGAACGGTTCACCCGGCTCGGAGGAGAAGCAGTTCAGGTTCAGGCAGTCATTCCAGTCCGCGCGGCCGATCAGCGGCAGCCCGTGCGGTCCCTTGTGGGTGATGGTATAATGAAAACTGCGCCGCAGATGCTCCATCAGCGGTTTGCTGCTGGATTCGTCATTGTCAAACGGCACCATCTGGTCCAGAATAGAGAAATCTCCCGTCTCACGGAGATAAGCGCCGGTGCCGGCGATCAGCCAGAGTGGGTCGTCGTTGAAGCCGCTTCCGATATCCGAGTTGCCGCGTTTGGTCAGCGGCTGGTACTGGTGATAAGCACTGCCGTCCGGGAACTGTGTGGAAGCGATATCAATGATCCGCTGCCGCGCCTTGTCCGGAATCAGGTGCACAAAGCCCAGAAGATCCTGGCAGGAATCCCGGAATCCCATACCGCGGCCGATGCCCGATTCATAGTAGGACGCCGAGCGGGACATGTTGAAGGTCACCATGCACTGGTACTGGTTCCAGAGATTGACCATGCGGTTCAACCGGTCATCCGGGGACTGTACCTGGTATTTTGCCAGCAGGGACGTCCAGTAGTCCGCCAGCTGCTGCAGTGCCGCGTCGACCTTCTCGTCGGTATCAAAGGCAGCCATCATCGCGTTCGCCGGCGCTTTGTTCACCACACCCGGCGCTTCCCATTTCTGATCCTTCGGGTTCTCACAGTAGCCCAGAACAAAGATGAAGCTGCGGCTTTCCCCCGGGGCCAGCGTCAGATCAATCTGATGGGCGCCCACCGGAGACCAGCCGGAGGCGATGCTGCCGCGGCAGCAGCCCTCTTCGATGGCCTGCGGATCGGCATACCCGTGGTAGGCGCCGAGGAAGGTCTCACGGTCGGTGTCAAAGCCGTTGACCGGTGTGTTGACGCCGAAGATCGCATAGTGATTCCGGCGCTCGCGGTATTCGGTCTTGTGGATGATGAGCGAACCGCCGCGGACGACCTCCACCTCGCCGGTGCTGAAGTTTCTCTGGAAGTTGGTCATGTCATCCATCGCGTTCCAGAGGCAGAATTCCACGTAGGAGAAGAGCTGAAGCTTTTTCGGCGCAGCGCCCTTGTTCGTCAGGACAACACGGTTGATCTCGCAGTTTTGACCGATCGGCACGAAGGAGGTGACAGCAGCGCGGACCGCATTCTTTTCCCCTGTAAGGATGGTATAGCCCAGGCCATGGCGGCACTCATAGAAATCCAGCTCCGTCCGCACGGGTTTCCACCCGGGATTCCATACGGTGTCCCCGTCCTTGATATAGAAGTAATGCCCGCCGTCATCGGTCGGCACATTGTTGTAGCGGTAACGGGTCAGCCGGAGCAGCTTTGCGTCCCGGTAAAAACTGTATCCGCCGCCGGTATTGGATTTGAGAGAGAAGAATTCCTCGCAGCCAAGGTAGTTGATCCACGGGAGCGGCGTCCGGGGAGTGGTGATCACATACTCCCGTCTGGCGTCATCAAAAGCACCGAATCTCATAGTAAACGTCCTTTCTGATGAATAAATCGCGCTCGCGGCGCGGGAAGCCTGCCGTGAACACTCATTTGTCTGGCAAAATTATAGCGGAAGTTTCGCTGAAAAGCAATATGAAACGGCGAAAACGTTATCGAAAAATATTTTCAAAGAAGCAAATATTTCCTGAAATAGAATCAGAAATTTGGAAAAATCGCCGGTGAATTGTCTGCTTTGCACAGCGGCAGGCAAAAAAGTATCGGCTTTTCCGGAAAGCGCTTGCGCTTACTGGCAAAACGGGCTAAAATAGAATCAGCGAAAACGTTTAAACTGTTTCCTGAAACAGAGGGTTGGAAATATGGTATCAATGAAAGAAATCGCAGCGATGTGTCATGTTTCAGTGGCAACCGTCAGCAAGGCCCTGAACAACCATACAGACATCAGTGCCGAGACGAGGGCGATGATCCAGAAAAAGGCGGATGAGCTGGGCTACGTCCCGAATCCGGCGGCGCGGGCGCTGAAGACACAGACCACCTACAACATCGGTGTCCTGTTCTACGATGAAGCGCATACCGGTCTGACCCATGAGTTTTTTGCCAGTATCCTGGAGGCTGTCAAGGAGACGGCCGAAATCAGCGGCTATGATATCACCTTCATCAGCCACTTTGTCGGCGGAAAGCGCATGAGCTATGCAGAGCACAGCCGCTACCGCAGGGTGGACGGCGTGGTCATTGTGTGTGCCAATTTCGAGGATCCCGAGGTGATCCAGCTGGTGCGCTGCGGACTTCCGGTGGTAACGATCGATTATACCTTCGACAACTGTTCCGCCGTGATGAGTGACAACGTCCGCGGCATGCGGGATGTGGTCCGTCAGGCCTATGCCTGCGGCCACCGAAGAATCGCGTTCCTCCACGGCGCGCAGTCGTCCGTCACAGGGGCCCGCATGGCCAGCTTCTACCGCACCTGCGAGGAACTCGGGCTGCTGGTTCCGGAGGAAAACATCTTGGAGTGCGATTATCACGATACGGATCTGGCAGAAGAGCTCACCCGCAGCCTGCTTGCACGGCGCAGCCGCCCGACCTGCATTATTTATCCGGATGATGTCACGGCCATCTCCGGCATCAGCACCATCCGCGACATGGGGTTCCGCGTGCCGGACGATGTCTCCGTCGTCGGATACGACGGCATTGCCTTCGGCCAGTCGATTCACCCGAAGCTGACGACATTGAAGCAGGATGTGGTCACGATGGGAAGTGCGGCGGCCCGCGATCTGATCGATCAGATCGAGCACCCGAAGTCGGCGATCAAGAAGATCACGACCGTACCGGGTATGCTGATCGAAGGTGGGACTCTTGCCAAAATCAGTGCAAGCGTGTAAAGTACAGGCAGGCAGAGAAGGCACGGATGCCGGCCGAAGAATCCGGAACAGCCAGGCACAGGGACAGGCGTTTTGCCAGAATGCGCAGCCGGCTGGTTCGGGCAGGTGCAGCAGAACGCACCGCCGGCATGGCAGCCGGGTACACAGCCGGCCATGGCAAGCCGGGGCAGAATCTTTTCTGCCCCGGCTTATTCTGCGCCTGCAGAATCCCGGCAGAACCCGGTATTGCGATACACCGGACCCGGGGCTTCGGGAAAGACCTGCAGATCAGGGCCGGAGTCGGGAAGCAGGGATCGGATCGGAGATCCGAAAATGGATGAGAGATCTGGAATCCAGTGAAAGATCCG
>OMZJ01000058.1 GCA_900315495.1 uncultured Lachnospiraceae bacterium | reverse complement strand
TTTAATGATACGGAAAAATCCATCCGCTTGTGTACCGTCAGAAGGACAAATTGGCCGTTTTACGACACTGTGCGCGCTAATACCAGTGCAACGGTCTATCCCATAGATACCGCAAGAGCCAATGAAATCAGTGTGTATAAATATCTTCATTACCTTCCGGGACACCGTTCTTATGCTGGAATACCGGATACAGAACTGTGGAACTGTTGATGCCGGAGAATGCCCAAGTTACAACTGAATCTCAGCCTGATTTAATGCAAAGTCTCACGTGGATACCAACTTTCTTACACCCAAATGATACCCGGTTTAGATAATTTTTTGCGTTGCCGATGCCTTGACTTAACCCTCTTATTTCTATTTAGTAGAATAGCATACTTGCGTAATAAAAACAACACTTATAAATCCAAAATAACGGTCGCAATTGATTGGACTTATGTTGTATAGTTTATGCGTGAAACAGCCCTAGAAGCCGCCTTGCATCTGCTTTTAGCGCGCGCTATAATATCCTCATTATGCAGATCATTGTCAGGAGGTTCTATGGACTCTGAAAATAACAATCGTCCCGATTCCCCCGACCGCGGGGATTCGGACCGCTCCCGCGGGAACCGGGAGAATACGGAAAGTACACACTCCAGCGCGGAGGATTTCTCCAACAGCGCGGAGCGGCAGGACTGGTGGGACCAGCCCAAAGAAGAAAACAATGCAGGGCAGGATTCCGGGCGGAACACCGGCCGCAGTACCAATTCCGGGGATTCCCGGGCTTCGTCCAGTTCGCCGGATTCCAACACCAGCACGAACAGCGGATTTACCGCCGGAGCGGGCAGGAGCACGGGTTCTGATGACAGCCGGTCTTCGTCCGCACCATTCAGTTCCGATGCGGCGGAAAATTCTTCTTCCGAGTCCCGCGAGGGGAACCGCTCCGGCGCGGACAGCGGGTCTTCGGCAGCCGGCACGGGCTGGAGCAGTTCTTCCGGATCGCCGGATCCCTCGGATTCCGACCGCTATGATCCGTGGAAGGAATACAATTACGAGCGCGCGCATCAGAAACGCTACTACGACAAGGACGGCCACCCGGTGCCGCCGCCCAAGGAGAAGGCCAACCGCCTGGCGCGAATTTCTCTCTTCCTCTCGCTGATAGCGATTCCGGTCTTCTGCTGCAGCCCCTACGCGTCCATCGTCTGCCTGATCTTTGCGCTGGTTCTGTCGATTCTCTCGAAGTATTACAATAATCCGCGCAAACGCTTCTACACGCAGGCGATCGCCGCCATGATCATCAGTATCGTACTTCTGGTTCTGATCATCGGCTCCCTGATCATCACCTATGTGCTGCTGCCGTATCTGCTGGACACCTATCCGGAATTTGCCGATTATTACAATCAGCTCTACCGGATGCTCATGAACGGCGATACCAGCGGAAACCTGCCGCTCCCGCAGCCGCAGACGGAGGCAGCGACAGAAGCTGCCACCGAGGCGGAGACGTCGGGCGCCCTGTCCGACCTGCCGATGACCTGAGCGCAATGCTGCCTTCGTTTCATCCATCGGTCTGACGGGTCACACAGGTGATTTCGCCGGCCGAAAAAAAGCAAAGAGAACAAATTTGTGCCGGATACCGATGGATCCGGCCCTGTAAAACAGAACCGCCCTGAAAAGCACCCGCTGGCCATTGAACCAGCGGGCGCTTTTCAGGGCGGTTTTTTGCGCCGAAAATGCAAAGACGGGAAGCTCCATAGATTCCGGTCCGGATCACCGGCTCAGGAGGTCAATCCCGAACGCGGCCAGACAAAGGTTCTTGATGACGAAATTCCCCGCGAGAATCACAATCCCCGCGATCAGGGGACGGCGGGAAATCCGAAGGACCGGCATCTTCCGGACGCCGGACGCCGCAAGCAGGTGCGAGCCGAGGTAGGCCGCCGCCCACAGGATTCCCGGCAGAACCAGGGGATGCAGCCGGAGGCTTCTGAGCGGATGGCCGCGCAGAAGCGCGATCAGCGCCCTGGTGCCCCCGCAGCCCGGGCAGTACAGCCCTGTGATGCGGTGGAACAGGCACGGTGTGAAGAACACCGGTTCCAGATGCAGGGCCGTCACCGCCCACGCGAACAGGAGCGCACCGGCCGTCACCGCAAGGAGCGCCCGGCAGAACACCCGGTCTTCCGTCGGATCCTTCAGAGCAGTCTCTGACTCAGGCAGTCTTTCTCCTGCGGGATTCTCCCGCGCGGCACTTCCCCCTGCGGTATTTCTCTTCTCCATCCGATTTCTTTCCCGCACTTATGCGAGGCGGTAAGCTGCCAGAAGGCCCTCGCCGGCCTTCTCCCGGACTTCCTGCCCGGTGAGTTCCCCGGTGATGAAGGCAAAACCGTTCTCCGCGGAGGACACCGCCTTGCCCTCTTTCCCCAGCGCGTCCCGGACCTTCTTGCCGGGGTTTGCGGAAAAGCGCACAAACCAGCGGCTCCGGTCCATGGAAGCATCCGTCAGGTGCAGCGTCTCGGAGAGGGTGAACGGAATCTCGCCGCCCTCCGGATGGCGCACACAGGAGATCAGGTCCGCTGTCACCGCGGAAGCGGTCGGATACTTGCCTGCGCCCTGCCCGTAGAACATCAGATCGCCCATCTTGCTGCCCTGCACGAAGACGGCATTCATCGCCCCCTTGACCGCATACAGCGGATGATCCGCCCGCACCAGCATCGGGCAGACGCGGGCGAACATGCGGAAATTCTCACGGCGGAACGTGCCCAGCAGGCGGAGGCCGTAGCCCAGCCGCTCGGCCAGCTCCATGTCAGCCACGGTGATGTGGACGATGCCCTCCGTCGGAACCTCCTTGAAGTTGACAAACGAATGGGTCGCCATGGAGGCAAGGATCGCGATCTTGCGGCAGGAGTCAAAGCCTTCCACGTCCGCGCTGGGGTTGCGCTCCGCAAAGCCCAGTTCCTGCGCGTTGCGCAGCGCGGCGTCGTAATCCATTCCCGCCTCGGACATCTGCGTCAGCATGTAGTTGGTGGTTCCGTTCAGGATGCCGTAGATCTTTGTGACCGGGTCGCCCGTCACGCAGGTGACCAGCGGGCGGATGATCGGGATCGCGCCGCCGGCGCTGGCCTCAAACAGGAAATTGACCTTGTGTTCCGCCGCGGTCTGCAGAAGCTCCGGCCCGTGGGCCGCAACCAGCTCCTTGTTGGAGGAGACGACGTGCTTCCCCGCCTCGAGGCAGGCTTTCACAAACGAAAAGGCCGGATCGGTTCCGCCCATCGTCTCGACGACCAGCGAAATCTCCGGATCACCGGAAATCTCCTCGATGTTCCGCACAACATTCTTTTCCATCACGTCGCCGGGGAAACTGCGAAGGTCCAGAACCTTCACAGGGACGATCTCCTCGCCGGCCATCCGGGCGATATGCTCCCGGTTTTCGATCAGTGTCGAAACAACCCCCGAACCGATATTGCCATAGCCAAGCACCGCAGCTTTCTTCATAAATTCAATCCTTTCGGCTGTCGCAGGCAGATCCCGCCGCGCCGCCCGGCGCCGTGCGAAACAAAGCCTGTGGTATGTTTGTGCGGGATGCCGCCTGAAGGCTGACATCCCGCTCTGAAGCAAATCTCTTCCCTGTGCGCTCCGTCCCCTGAGGGCACAGGCCTGTCCGCCGTCCCCGGCTGACGTTTCCGTTATTCCCCGGTGTCGTCGGAAACCTTTTCTCCTGTCTTGATCCAGCGCAGATAAGCCGCGATGAATTCGTCCAGATCGCCGTCCAGGACCGCATTGGCGTTGCTCTCGGCCATGCCGGTGCGGTGATCCTTGACCATGGTGTAGGGCTGCAGCACATAGGAGCGGATCTGGCTGCCCCAGGCGTTGTCCTTGACTTCCCCGCGGATGCCGGAAAGCTTTTCCTCATTCTCCTGCTGCTTGAGCATGAAGAGCTTGGACTTGAGGACTTCCATCGCCTTGTCCTTGTTCTGATACTGGGAGCGCTCATTCTGGCAGGTCACGACGATTCCGGTCGGATAGTGCGTGATCCGGATGGCCGAAGAGGTCTTGTTGACCTTCTGGCCGCCGGCGCCGCTGGAGCGGAAGATATCGATGCGGATATCCTCCGGCTTGATCTCGATGTCCAGGTCCTCCTTGATGTCGGGCATGACATCGCAGGAGACGAACGAGGTCTGCCGCTTGCCCGCCGCGTTGAACGGGGAGATGCGCACCAGCCGGTGCACGCCTTTTTCCGACTTCATCAGTCCGTAGGCGTTCTCTCCGTTGATCTGGATGGTGACCGACTTGATGCCCGCCTCATCGCCCTCCAGCTCGTCCAAAACCTCCACGGTAAAGCCGTGGCGCTCCGCCCAGCGGGTGTACATGCGGTAGAGCATGCTCGCCCAGTCGCAGGCCTCGGTTCCGCCCGCGCCGGCGTTCAGGCGCAGGATGACGTTGTTGTTGTCGTACTGGCCGTCGAGCAGGATCTTCATCCGCATCTTCTCGAGATCCGTGGACAGGGAATCCAGCGATTCCTTCACCACGTCCACGGCCTCCGGGTCGTTCTCCTCATTCCCCATCTCGATGAGCATCCCGATGTCCTCGTAGCGGCTCTCCAGATCGGAATATTCCTTCTCCGTATCCTGCAGGGTTTTCAGCTCCCGCGTCATCTTCTGGGAGCGGTCCACGTCGTCCCAGAAATCCGGTGCCTCCATGTAGCGCTGGATTTCCGCGATTCTCTGCTTTTTGACGTTGAGATCCAGCGAATCGCCGAGATTGCGCAGCGGCTGCTGCAGAGTTTCCAGTTTCTGTTTCAGCTGATCCAGTTCCAGCATAATTCCTCCAAAATTTCCAGGCCTTTGCGCGGCGGCCGCTGCCGCCACGCATCACCCGGGCCCGGTGCCCGGACCCGGTCTGTCCGGGGCTTTTTCATTTCTCAGGATCCGGCGCAGCCGCATGCCGCACGCGGCCTTTCAGAACAGCCCGGTCCCGGCGGCTGCGGCTGACTGCTTCTGCCTGCCGCCTGCCGCTTCGCGTCCGCCGATTACTGCTTCGCATCCGCCGCGAATCTGCCGTGACACTGCTTGTACTTCAGACCGGAACCGCACGGGCACGGATCGTTCGGCTGGATCTTCGGTGCCTTGCGGCGGACCGGCGCCTTGACGTCGCTCTCGTCGCGGTTGGTGCCCGTCACCTTGGCCACCTGCTCGCGCTCCGCCGGTGCCTCCACTCTCGCGTGGAACAGCAGGCGGACCGTATCCTGCCGGATGCTGGCCATCATGTCATTGAACATGTCATAGCCGGCCAGCTTGTACTCGTTCAGCGGGTCGCGGTTGGCGTACGCCTGCAGGCCGATGCCCTGGCGCAGCTGATCCATATCGTCGATGTGGTCCATCCACTTCTGGTCGATCGTCTTGAGCAGGACAATGCGCTCCAGCTCGCGGATCTTGTTCTCGTCGTCGAACTCCGCTTCCTTCTTCCGGTACTGCTCTTCTGTCTTCTGGCGCAGAAGCTCCTTGAGCTTCTCCTTCGTCGCGCCGCCCTTCGGGAAGTATCCCTCCAGCGTGATCTCGTCGTCCAGCGGGATGATCTCGCGGAGCTCAATGTTGAGGTTGATCAGATCCCACTCCTCCGGGGACTGCTGGTCGCCAATCAGGCGGTCAACAAAGTTGTCCACCAGCGTGTCGGCCATCTTCATCACAACGTCGCGCATGTTGTCATTGTCCAGCACGCGGCGGCGCTCGCCGTAGATGATCTCGCGCTGCTCATTCATGACCTCGTCATATTTGAGGACGTTCTCACGGATGCCGAAGTTGTTGCCCTCGATCTTCTTCTGCGCCTTCTCAATCGCGGAGGAGAGCATCTTGTGCTCGATCTGCTCGCCCTCCTGCACGCCCAGCGCGTTGAAGATGCCCATCAGGCGCTCGGAGCCGAACAGGCGCATCAGGTCATCCTCCAGGGAGACATAGAAGCGGGATTCGCCCGGATCGCCCTGGCGGCCCGAACGGCCGCGCAGCTGGTTGTCAATGCGGCGGGATTCGTGGCGCTCGGTGCCGATGATCTTCAGGCCGCCAAGCTTTCTGGCCTCGTCATCCAGCTTGATATCGGTACCGCGGCCGGCCATGTTGGTAGCGATCGTCACGGAGCCGTGGATACCGGCTTTAGAGACGATCTCCGCCTCCAACTCGTGGTACTTTGCGTTCAGAACCTGGTGCGGGATGCCGCGGCGGTTGAGCATGGCGGACAGCATCTCGGATGTGTCGATGTTGACCGTGCCGACCAGCACCGGCTGTCCCTTGTGATAGGTCTCCTCCACCTCTTTGACGACGGCGTTGAACTTTTCCTTCTTCGTCTTGTAGACCGCATCCTCATGGTCAATGCGGATCACCGGCTTGTTCGTCGGGATCGCGATGACGTCCATGCCGTAGATCGTGCGGAACTCCTGTTCCTCGGTGAGGGCCGTTCCGGTCATGCCGGCCTTCTTCTCAAACTTGTTGAAGAAGTTCTGGAAGGTGATGGTGGCCAGGGTCTTGCTCTCCCGCTTGACCTTCACATGCTCCTTGGCCTCAATCGCCTGATGCAGGCCGTCGCTGTAACGGCGCCCCGGCAGGATACGGCCGGTGAACTCATCGACGATCTGTACCTCATCGTCCTTCACCACGTAGTCCTGGTCGCGGTGCATCATGTAGTTGGCCTTGAGGGCCATGATGATGCCGTGCTGGATCTCCAGGTTCTCGGCGTCGGCCAGGTTGCGGATGTGGAAGAACTGCTCCACCTTGTGGACGCCCTGCTCGGTGAGGTTGACCGTTTTATCCTTCTCGTTGACGATGAAGTCGCCGGTCTCGGTGATCTCCTCGCCCATGATCGCGTTCATCTTGGAGAACTCGGCGGACGCCTCGCCCTGCTGCAGGCGCTTGGCAATAATGTCGCAGACCTCGTACAGCTTGGTGGACTTGCCGCTCTGGCCAGAGATGATCAGCGGGGTTCTGGCCTCATCGATCAGGATGGAGTCCACCTCGTCGATGATGGCGTAGTGGAGGCCGCGGAGCACCAGCTGCTCCTTGTAGATGACCATGTTGTCGCGCAGATAGTCGAATCCGAGCTCGTTGTTCGTGACATACGTGATGTCACAGTTGTAGGCCTCCCGGCGCTCGTCGCTGTTCATGCTGTTCAGGACGCAGCCGACCGTCAGCCCGAGGAAGCGGTGCACCTTGCCCTCGTTCTCGGCGTCGCGGTGCGCCAGATAATCGTTGACCGTGACGACATACACGCCCTTGCCTTCCAGCGCGTTGAGGTAGGATGCCAGCGCAGCCACGTTGGTCTTGCCTTCGCCGGTCTTCATCTCCGCGATGCGGCCCTGGTGCAGGATAATACCGCCCATCAGCTGGACCGGATAGTGCTCCTCGCCCAGAACCCGGCGGGATGCCTCGCGGACCACGGCGAAGGCCTCCGGCAGGATGTCGTCCAGCGTTTCGCCCTTTGCGAGACGCTCCTTGAATTCCGGCGTCTTTGCCGCCAGCTGCTCATCGGACATGGCCATCATCTGGTCCCGCATGCCGAGAATTTTATCGACTGTCGGCTGAATGCGCTTGATTTCATGCTCGCTGTGTGTGCCGAACAGTTTTGTCACTATGCTCAAGTTGCTTTCCCTCCTGAAAGGTCACAGATGACCTGACTGACACGGATCCGGTGATTCTGCCGGTCTCCGGATATGCTGCCGACAGCATATCAGAGTAATTCTATCACGGATGTCGCTTGATCTCAACCGTCGAATTCGGCGCGGTCCACCCTCAGCGGCCGGAGAGTGCCGCCGCCTTTTCGGCCGCGTAGTCCGCCTCCAGATACCGCACGTTTTCATCCCAGCTGGCATACGCGGGATCGCCCCGGCGGTCCGCCGCCAGGCCCTTCGACGCGAGAAGACCTGCCAGCCACCGGCTGACTTTGGCCGCCCCTTCGGAATTCAGGTGTTCGGAATCCGTCCAGTAGTCCTGTTTTGTGATGCCGGTGACGTCGTCCATCTCGTTCAGGTTGTAATAGGGCACCCCCGTGTCCGCCGCGATCTGACGGACCGCCTGGTAGTACGGCTGCTCCGCCGCCCGGTGCGCCGTCGGCGTATTGATCAGGATCAGGGGAATGCCCCGCCGGCTGCAGAGATCAATGATTTCCAGCAGATACTGCCGTTCCTTTTCGTAAAGCGGCGCAGCCGGCTCCTCCCCTGTGACCTTTTCCAGCGTCACCTCGCCCGTTCCGAAGCGCCGGCCGCATCCCTTCTTCTCCGTCTGCCGGCGGGACCAGAAGAAATACTGAAAGTCCTCCGCCGTGATTTCACTGTAGCGGTCGTGGTACAGAGGAAACCCCAGCGCCAGATCGATCCAGCGCGACCGCGGGGCAGAATGCCGGATTGCCTTCAGCTTTGTCAGAGACGGCTTCATCCCGGCCGTATTCGTCACCTGCCGCGCGTCATCGGAGTATTCAAAGGAATACGTCGCCGCAAACACGTCCAGCACCACGGCGTCCGGTGTCTGTGTCTTGAGCGCCTCCTGGAGGAAATAATACGTGTTCCAGAAGGGCTGCATGCTTCCCCAGAGAATATAGGAGGCGATCCCTTCCTCCTCCCACAGCACACCGGTGTCCAGATTCATTCCCGCATGGCTGCTGCCGAGAATCAGAACATCCACCGTCCCCGGATCCTGCGCATAAAAGTTCTGCATGGTCAGAATGCCGTCCGTCCGCTTGACCAGAAGGATCCTGTCCAGACAGTACAGCATGAATACGGCGGTCAGGACAAACAGTACGATTCTGCACCCCCGCCGCGTCCAGATCTTTCTCTTACTCATATAATCCTCTGTATTCCTCCGCCGCTGTTTCACCGCAGGGTCTCTTCTGCGGTGTTTCTTCTGCGGTGTTTCTTCTGCGGTGTTTCTTCTGCGGTATCCCCTCTGCCCTGTATTGGTCTGCCGCACGCTCTGTACGAAAAAAAGTTTCCCAAGACCAGGACCGGGTCCGACGCCGTACCTGTCAGAATCCCGCATAGATAAACGCGCTGCCGGAGTAGCCTGGCCCGTACAGACCGAACACAGCGACTGCCGTCAGAAGCAGCAGGCCGCAGGCAAAGCGGACCGCAGTCTTTCTGCCTGTCAACCATCGGATGTCCCTTCCCGTCTCCCGCACGGAGGAAACCACCAGAAGAAGGGCAGCCGCAGCGAAGCTGATCGCAATCTCCGCCGCAGGGAAAAGCGTCAGCAGGCCGCCGTCTCCCGAAAGCGCGGGAAGCTTCCGGTTTTTCCACAGGCAGGCAAGGAAAGAACAAGCATCATCAAAGCCGTTCCGGAAGAAGATCCACGCAAAGGACGTCAGAAAGAATACGCAGAGCCGCTGCCAGATCCGGTAAATTCCGGACTCCGACCGGATGCCCGCCTTCCGGCGGAAGCGCTCTCTTGCCGGAAGTGTCAACCGGCCGAAGATCTGGTAGAATGCATGCAGGCCGCCCCAGAAGACATAATGCCACTGCGCGCCATGCCAGAGACCGCTGACGAGGAAGACGATGGCCACATTGCAGTAAGTCCGCACTTTTCCCTTGCGGCTGCCTCCCAGAGGAAAATACAGGTATTCCCGGAACCAGTCTGTCAGAGAGATATGCCAGCGCCGCCAGAAGTCCACAATGGTCAGCGCCAGATAGGGGCGCTCAAAATTGCTGTGCAGAGAAAAGCCAAGAAGTCCCGCCACCGCAATTGCCATATCGCTGTATCCCGCAAAATCCGCGTAGATCTGCACCGCATAGGCAGGCACTGCAAGCAGCAGAACCACGCTGGAGCAGGAGCCAAACCCGGCAAAAACCGGGTCCGTGAACCGGGCCAGCCGGTCTGCGATCACCAGTTTGAGGAAGCCCCCGTACAGAAAGGTAAAGAGCGCGCCCTGCCAGTCCGCATAGGACAGTCTGCGGCGCTTCTGAAACAGCGGTAGGGTTCGCCAGCTCTTCTGGATCGGCCCGGAAATCAGCGTAGGAAAGAAGGCCGCATAAGCGCCATAGGTCAGAAGATTCCGCTCCGGCCTTATCTTTCCATGATAAAGATCGAGCAGATAGCTCGTAGTCTGAAAGACATAAAAAGAGAGCCCCACTGGGAGAAGCAGGGCTGGAAGCGGAAGGGCCGGCCTGTGGAGTGCTCCGAGAACCCGGTTTGCGTTTTCCACCGCAAACCCGGCATACTTGAAAACCGCCAGCATGCCAAGATTCAGGAAAACGCCGAAAAGCCAGATTCCCTTCCCCGCACGCCGTCCCTCTCCCTGGCCGGAAACCTTCCATCCGGCCAGCCCGCACGTCCAGGTAATCACAATACTGAACGCGAGAAAGAACAGATTTCTCCAGCCGTATGAGCCGTAAAACACAAGGCTGGCCGCAAGCAGGATCGCGTTTTGGACACGATAAAACCGGCGGAAGGACCAGTACAGAATCAGCACGCAAGGCAGAAAGCAAAGTAAAAACGGAAATCCTGTCAATTTCATCCCAGTCCCCCAAACTGACCATTCCCCACAGCAAGCCACGGGGTTTTCCGACTGATGTTCTGATAACCAGCCATATAGCACCCCGACAATACACACCGCCGAAGAAGATCCGGCCGTGCCTTCCGAATTCTCCGACAGCCATGGCACCCTCGCCAAAACGGCCATCGCAAAAATCGTTGATCGGTGGCATTATACATGACTCCGGCGTTTTCTCCAAGATGCCTTCGCATACCGGAAGGGTCCTGTCTCCTTTGCGTTTCAGAAAGATCCTGTTCTCCGGGAAGCGGATGATCCGATCTGCTGTCGCGGGGTTACGAACATCCGCAGACAGCTTCGGCCCGGAAGCCAGATGCCCCGGGCCGAAACTTTTTTTCAATGTAAAGCCGGCTATTTTCCTGTAACCCTGTCGGCAAAATGACGATCATGGATAGACGATGTTTGCGATCGGGCGGAGGATCTGTTTGCCATCAATATACACATCTCCACCGTCAGTGAACAATATCTGCAAGGTTCCGTTCGCTGAAACGGATAAATTCGAATAGGACGTTCCGGCAATATTCGTATTGGTAAACATCTGAGAAGTCCAGCTTGCCGATGAACCGGATATGGTATAACCTACAGAGAAAGGCCAGGCAATCGACTGTGTCGCTGATGTGATCTGAATATTTTCAAACAAAATAACGCCCGTACAATTCGGCGATCCGGTATAGTCAACAAATTCTCCTCCCTCCCCTAAGCAGACATTACCTGGGACGGACCAAATTTGCTTCTATCGCAGGTCCCAGAATCTGCGAATATTGTGCATCGTCGAGATGCCTTTTAGAAAAACCTACGGATAAGATCACGCCCTCTCTCTCCGTCGTTCCGGATTTCGTTTCAACATAGGCCCCTTTTATTTGAACCGGGCAGATTCCATTGACCAGAAAAATTGTATCACCGAATACTTCTTCACTGTGGTTCGAAGAGTCAACCTTATCTCCCTGAGACAGCGCTTCTCTTACAGCGGTTTCTATTTCAGAAACCGCTTTTTTATCCGATAATACAGAGGTGCCTGAAGATCCTGTGCTCCTGATAAAAAACCATCCATATCCTGCTGCATTAACAAAAAAGAAGACAAACAGCAATACAATCGCCGCAATTACAATTCCGATTAGTCTGTGAATCCAAATTTTCATTTTCTTATCCCTCCGATCTGATAAATTATAATGGGATTAGAACTGATGATATCCATTTA
>OMZJ01000057.1 GCA_900315495.1 uncultured Lachnospiraceae bacterium | reverse complement strand
TGAAAAGTGGATTGTGTCAAGAAATCTGTATAACTCTTTTCCTGCTCCGGGCCGCAGGCGCCGGCGATTTTGCCATCGCGCACTGCAATCCGGGCGGTCATACGTGAAAGGACGCTTTGCAGAAGACGGTCCGGATTCTCCTGGATGCCGGTCTGCCGCAGGATCGGCCGTGCGGAATCGTGCTCAATATCGGCCGCGCAGAGCGGCAGAATCCGCGGCAGTAATCTGCCGGGAGAAAAAATCCCGCCGTCGGATATCCCTTTTTCTCAGAATTTGCTATACTGAGAAAAACATGAGATCGCGAAAGGATAACGAAATGAACTGGAAAACAGAAGAAACGGGCATTACTGTGACAGACGATGCGGGTACGAAGGTCGCCGAGGTCCTTTTTCCAAAGATCGGGGAAGCCGAATATACCATTACGCATACATGGGTGGATGCGTCCCTGCGCGGGCAGGGAATGGCCGGAAGGCTGGTGGAGGCTGCGGTGGACCAGATCCGGAAGAACGGAGGCACGCCGCGGGCGTCCTGCTCCTATGCCGTGCGCTGGTTTGCGGAGCATCTGGAGAAATAAGGGCAGGAAAAAAGGGCAGAGGGCGCCGTGAAGCGGTGGGAGAGAATGTGAGAAAAGACACCGGACTGGCAGTAAGACCCGGCGCGGCGGCCTGTCAGAATGGGTGAAATGCCGCGCAGAGGAAGAACATTCAGAAATATGACGGCAAACGCAGAAAGCCGGAAGGAGATAGAAAAATGCAGATTTATGTAAATGAAAAAGCCGCACCGGGCGGAACCGGTACAGAAGAGAGACCCTATCAGAGAATCAGCGACGCGGCATCCATCGCCCGCCCCGGGGATGAGGTGCTGGTGGCGCCGGGCGTGTACCGCGAAAATGTGGATCCCCGAAATGCCGGAACAGCGGATGCGCGGATCGTCTACCGGTCGGTCAGGCCGCTGGCAGCGGTGATCACCGGAGCAGAGCCGCTGTCCGGCTGGCAGCCGGTCGCCGGCCATCCCGGTGTCTGGACGGCAAGGGTCGGGAATGGCCTGTTCGGCTCGTACAATCCGTATACGACCCTGGTACAGGGCGACTGGTTCATGGCCTCGTTCCGGGCGCACACGGGGGATGTGTTCCTCAATGACAAATCCATGTACGAGGTGACGGATCTGTCCGGGGTCTATGCGCCGGAGGAATACCGGGCGTCCTGGGACCGCGCCTTCTCCGTCTATACCTGGCACGCGGCACAGGATCCGGAAACCGATGAGACCGTTTTTACCGCGAACTTCCATCAGAAGGACCCCAATGCGGAGAAGGTGGAGATCACGGTGCGCGAAAACTGCTTCTATCCGCAGAAGGAGGGAGTGGGCTATATCACGCTGTCCGGCTTCACCGTCTGCAAGGCCGCGACCCAGTGGGCGCCGCCCACTGCATATCAGGAGGGGATGATCGGCCCGCACTGGTCAAAGGGATGGATCATCGAGGACTGCGATATTTCTGAGTCGAAGTGCTCCGGCATCTCCCTGGGCAAGTACCTGCAGAAGGACAACGACAACAAGTGGCTGCATGAAAAATACAAGGACGGCACACAGACCGAGCGCGAGTGCATTCTCGAGGCACAGCGCGACGGCTGGAGCAAAGAGACCGTCGGTTCCCACATCATCCGCCGCTGCAGCATCCATGACTGCGGGCAGACGGGCATCGTGGGGCATCTCGGCGGCGTGTTCTCCGTGATCGAGGACAACCATATTTTCCGCATCAACAACAAGCAGAACCTGGCCGGCGCGGAGATCGGCGGCATCAAGATGCACGCGGCGATCGACGTGATCATTCGGAGAAATCATATCCACCACTGCACCCGCGGCCTCTGGCTGGACTGGCAGGCACAGGGCACCCGGGTGACGCAGAACCTGTTCCACGACAACACACTGCCTGTTCTGCCGGAGCACCCGGACGAGGAGGAGATGGCCGGCATGGGAGAGGACATCTTTGTGGAGGTTTCCCACGGGCCGACGCTGATCGACAACAACCTGCTGCTCTCGGACCGCGCCTTCAAGGCGGCCACACAGGGATTTGCGCTGGTGCACAATCTCATTGCGGGGAGTCTCGTGTCCGTCGGCATCGGCACGGACAACGGCGCGAAGACGCTCAACTCCTCCCGCTATACGCCGTACCACGTGCCGCACCGCACCGAGGTGGCGGGATTTATGACATTCCTGCACGGCGATGACCGCTTCTGCAACAACATCTTCATCCAGAAGCCCATGCGGCCGGCGCTGAAGGCGGCCATGGAGCGCTGCGCTGCGCATCCCAACTGCTGGGATGACTGCAATGTGAAGACCGGAACCTTCCCGTTTGACGGCTATCCGACCTTTGCGGAGTGGAACCGGCAGTTTGCGGGGGAGTGCGGCATGGGTTCCGCGCCGAGCGACCGGTATTACAGCCATCTTCCGGTCTGGGCGTCCGGAAATCTCTACCTGAACGGCGCACAGGCCTGGGAAAAGGAGACGGAGCAGCTGACCGATGACACACTTCCGGTCACGATCGCTGCGGTGCCGAAGAAAGAGGCGGACGGGACAGAGGGGTGGTATCTTTCCACCAACCTGGCGGAAGTGCTGGAGAAACTGGCGGCATCCGGGAAGAAACTGCCCCGGACTTCAGTGGTCAGCACGGAAACCCTCGGGAAGGCCTTTGAGCCGGAGCAGCGGTTCGAAAATCCGGACGGAACGGAAATCATCTTTGACGCGGATTATTTCGGGCGGCACCGCGGCACGGCGCCGATGCCCGGGCCGTTTGCGGAGAGCGGTGAAATTTCCGAAAAACTGGTGTGAGGAATGTCCCGGCGGCGGCTCCCGCCGGGACATTCTGTCCGTGTCCGCGCGGCAGCGGTGACGGCGGGAAACGGATCCGGACGAACCGGAGAACAGAACAGGGAGAACCGTGCATGCTGAAAATTCTCGGACATCTGAAAAAACATACTGCAGCGGTCATTCTGATCGTTCTGCTCCTGTGCACGCAGGCGTGGGCGGATCTGACCCTGCCGGATTATATCGCTGCGATGATCGACGTCGGAATCATTCAGCAGGGCATTGAAGATTCCGTCCCGGAGACACTCCGGACAGAGACCTTTGAGCAGCTTCAGCGGATTGTGTCTCCTGCCGAAGCGCAGCGGATTGCCGCATCTTACCGGGACCGCGGCGACGGAATTGCGGTACTCAATCCCCTCACGAAAACGCAGCGGGCGGAGCTGGCCGGAATCTTCGATGTGGCGGGACTCAGCCTGTGGCTGATGCGGCAGGAAAACATCAGCCCGGACGAAATGACGCAGGAAGCGGCCGCAAAGGCGCTGGAAAACCGGCTGCAGAAGGATCCGCAGTCCATCCTCCGCACGGCAGCGGTGCAGTTCGTCCAGGCGGAGTATGAGGCGCAGGGGATTGATTTTGCATCGGTCCGAACCGCATATCTGTTCCGGCTGGGCGGCCGGATGGCCCTGATGGCGGCGATTGTCTGTGCCACCGCGATTCTGGCGGCGGAACTTGCCGGCCGGACCGCCGCGGCGCTGGGCCGGGACCTCCGCCGGGAGCTGTACCACAAGGTCCTGACGTTTTCAGATCAGGAATTCCGCCGCTTCTCGACTGCCTCGCTGATCACCCGGAGTACCAACGATGTACAGCAGGTGCAGACGGCGGCGGTGATGATGCTCCGGACGATCATCTTTGCCCCGGTGCTGGCCGCGGGAGGCTTTTATAAAATCCTGGAGGACGGACCGTACCTTGCGTGGACGCTGGCGGTCGGGGTCGGTGCCGTGCTGGGGGTGATGCTGGTGCTGTTCCTGCGGGTGGAACGAAAAATCCCCCGGATGCAGAAGCTGACCGATCAGATCACGCTGACCGCGCGGGAAATGCTGACCGGGATGTATTCCATCCGCGCTTTCTCCGCGGAAAAAATCACCGAAAAGCACTTCGATGACGCCAATCAGGACCTGACAGGCGTCAGCCTTTCGGTGGACCGGATGCTCAGCCTGATGATTCCGGTGATGACATTCATTCTGTTCGGGATTACCGTGCTGATTCTTGGCACCGGTGCCGCGGGGGTCAGCGCAGGGCAGGTGCAGCTGGGCGTGATGCTGGCGTTTTTGATCCACGCCACACAGATCATCGCGTCGTTTCTTCTGATCGCCTCCGCCGCAGTGTTTCTGGCGCGCGCAAAGGCGTCGATGGAACGTATCGAGGAGGTCTGCGGCACGGTGCCCGCGATTCGAAGCCCGGAGATTCCGGTGAAACCGGCGGCCCCGGAAGGCACGGTGGAATTCCGGCATGTCTCTTTCTGCTATCCCGACGCCCGGGAGGACGTTCTGCACCAGATCAGTCTGAGGGCAGAACGGGGCACCGTGACCGCGGTGATCGGCAGCACCGGATCCGGCATTTCCACGGCGCTGCGGCTGATCCCGCGGTTTGCGGATGTCACAGACGGTCAGATCCTGGTGGACGGCGTCGATGTGCGCCGGATGGATCTGCAGGAGCTGCGCAGCCGCATCGGGTATCTGCCGCGCCGGGCGGTCGTGACGGCGGGTACGGTGCGGTCGAACCTTCAGATGGGGAACGGAGATCTCCCGGAAGCGCGGCTTACGGCCGCCCTGCGGGCAGTGCGCGGTCCGGGCTCGGAGGGAACGGAGGAAGAGCTTCTGGACGGAAAAGTGCTGCAGGGAGGCGCCAATCTCTCCGAGGGACAGCGCGCCAGGATCGCGGTTGCGCGGGCACTGGCCGGGGGACATGAGATCTATGTCTTTGACGACTGCTTTTCCGCGCTTGACGCGTCGGCAGCGGCGGCACTGATGCAGTCTGTCCGGCAGTTCTGCCGCGCATCCACGGTTCTGATCGCCTCCCAGCGGATCGGGACCATCCGGAACGCGGATCAGATCATTGTGCTCGAGGAGGGCCGGATCGTCGGCGCGGGCACACACCAGAAGCTGATGGCAGAGTGCGCGGTGTACCGGCAGATCGCAGCGTCGCAGAGCACCGGGGAGGATCCCGGGACAGCGGCCGGAAAGAGGGCGGAATGACAGATTCGCACAGACCAGGAAATTTCCGGAAGGCAGTCGGACAGCTGTTTTCCTATATGATGCGCTACCGCGGGCAGATGCTGCGCATGCTCGCCTGTGCGGTGGCCGGCACGCTCTTCGGCATTTTCGGCCCCAGAATTCTGGGAAGCGCAACCAACGAGATTTTCACCGGGCTGCTCGCCCAGGTGCGCGGCACCGGAACGATCGAGATCGGCGCGATCAGCCGTATCCTGGCAGAGGTGCTGGCACTGTACCTGATCAGCATGGTGTTTTCCATGCTGCAGGGGCTGATTATGGCGGACATTGCCAATGACGTCGGCTACAGCATGCGCAGGGAGATCGCCGAAAAGATCGACCGGGTGCCGATCTCCTATTTTGATCAGCGCTCCTACGGCGATGTTCTCTCCCGCGTCACCAACGACGTGGACCTGGTCACGCAGGGCGTCTCGGAGAGTGTCTCCCAGCTGACGATTTCAGCCGCCACGATCGCGGGGGTCTTTGTCATGATGCTGACCATTGATCCCGTCATGACCCTGGCGGCGGTGCTGATCCTGCCGGCGGCATTCGGAATCATGCGGATCTTTTCCAGGCACTCCCAGAAGTATTTCCGGCAGGAGCAGGATCTCCTCGGCGAGGTCAACGGAGAGATCGAAGAAGCCTTCTCCTGGCAGGCATCCGCACGGGGCTTTTCCGACGGTACCTTCGACGGGCTGAACGAGAAGCTGTACGGGGCGTCGGTCCGTTCGCAGGCGATTTCCGGTGCCATGGAGCCGGCGATGGAATTTGCCGCCAACCTGGGACTCGTTGCCGTCGCCATTCTCGGCGGTTTTCATGCCATGCGGGGCGTGATCGGTGTCGGCGATATTCAGGCGTTCTTCCAGTACATCCGGAACTTTACCGGGCCGATCACCGAGATCGCGGAGGAGTTTGCCATCCTGCAGAGTTCCATTGCAGCCTCCGAGCGCGTGTTTGAATTTTTGGGTGAGCCGGAGAAGGAAGAGCGCGCGCAGGGGCCTGTCCGCGCCGGGGAGGTGCGGGGAGAGATCTCCTTCAACCGGGTGTCGTTCCAATATGACGGGGCAGACGGAACGTCCGACCCAGAGGCGAACGGGGCGCTCGTCGATTTCACGGCTGCAATTCCGGGCGGCAGGAAGGTTGCGATTGTCGGCGCGGACGGTTCCGGCAAGACAACGATTGTCAAGGTCCTGATGCGCTTTTACGACGATTATCAGGGAACGATCCGGATCGACGGATACGATATCCGCGATTTCAACCGCCCGGGCCTCCGCGCTCTGATTGCCATGGCGCCGAAGAATCCGTGGCTGTTCCAGGGGACGATTCTGGAAAACATCCGCTGCGGCCGGCCGGAGGCGACCATGGAGGAAGTGGAGGCGGCGGCCGCAGCGGCGCATGCGGCACATTTTATCTCCGAGCAGCCGGAGGGATATCTGACGCAGATCAGTGAGGGCGGCGCGGGACTTTCGGACGGCCAGAAGCAGCTGATCACCCTGGCCAGGGTCATTCTGGAGGACAAGCCGATTCTGATTCTGGATGAATCGGTTTCCATGGCCGATACGCGCACCGCGGTTCTCATCCAGGAATCCATGGAGGAGATGATGAAGGGGCGGACGACAATCCTCCTCACACACCGGCCGTCTGTGATCCGCCGGGCGGATCTGATCCTTGTGATGGATCACGGATGCCTTGCAGGACAGGGAACACACCGCGAGCTGATGGAACAGAACGGCATCTATGCAGATCTGTACCGGGAGCAGTTTGCCCGGATCAGCTGAGATTCCCGGGCACAGGGGAGCCGCCTGGTTTCCCGGATTCGGCCGGACGCAGACGAAACCGAAAATCTTGCATTTTTCTTAATTTTTCCGCAAATGCGCCAGAGCTCTTCTCCATGCGGTATAATACATGACGCAGATAGATCCTCTGCCTTTCCCGCTGCGGGGAAGAAAAGAGCTTACTTCTTTTGGAGGAGAGTATTTTGGTAAAGATTTCCGACGAGGACTTCAAGATTTTTTCAGACACGATGAACGGTCTGGAAGCGATGCCCGAGATTCAGCGTCTGAAGAATTTTCGCCAGCACGGAGACAACACCACCTATCAGCATGTGTGCAACGTCGCCAACTGTGCATTTTATATTGCGGAAAAGCATCACTTGAAAGTGGATATCGTGACCATGACCACCGCGGCCATGTTCCATGACTATTACCTGTACGATACCCGGGAGATGTCGTACACCAACTATCAGCATGCGGTTCTTCACCCGAAGCTGTCGGTGGAGAATGTATCCAGATTCTTCCCGCTGACAGACCATGAGAAGGAGATCATCCTCAGCCACATGTGGCCGATTCCGGGCTGCCCGAGGCCGAAGTCGACGGAGGCAAAGCTGGTCTGCTATGCGGATACCTATGTGGCCGCGCTGGAGATGGGGCTCGGGCGGCATGCCTGGGCGCCGATGGACCGGGCGATGGTCTGCTGCTGACAAGAGCTGTTTTGGTTGCCTCACTCGAAAGAGTGAGGTATACTTTTACCGGAAGACAGGCAACAAGTTGCCTTTATCAGAAAGATTTCGGAATATCTTGAAAAATCCGGAGTCACGGAGGGACAAGGCCATGGGAAAAATGATCGAGACGTCATCGCAGAATCCGTTCGGGGAGGAGGAGCACTGTGAAAAAATCTATGTCCGGGTCATCGCGGAGTTTGATCCCGACCGCGGCGTGACGCCCCTTTCCTTTTTCTGGGAGAACGGGCGGCAGTATACCGTGGACCGGGTCCTTGGCCGGGAGCGCTGCGCCAGCCGCCGCGCGGGCGGCGTCGGAATCATGTATACGGTCCGCGTGTGCGGGAAAGATGCGCATCTGTATCTCGAGGATGACAACCGCTGGTTTATGGAGAAGGCCAACCGCTGATGGAGGGGAGCTTCACGGAACGAAAAATCTGCGGACCTCGGAGATACCGGTGGAAACCGGGCGTAAAAAGCAGTATGATAACAGAACTGGCAGATTTTTCGGCCGGAAAACGCTGGAAAGGAAAGACGAGAGATGGGATACGGCTATTATTACTATTTTGACCCGACTTATCTTCTGATCATTCTTGGTGTACTGCTCTCGGTGATTGCGAGTGCGCATGTGACAGGCACCTATCGGAAATACGCGCAGGTGCGCAGCCGCTGCGGGATGACCGGCGCACAGGTGGCGCAGGAGATCCTGCGGCGCAACGGAATCTATGATGTGATGGTTCAGCACGTCGGCGGAGATCTGACGGATCACTTTGACCCGCGGTCCAAAACCGTACGGCTGTCTGACACTGTGTACGGCTCGACATCGGTGGCCGCGCTGGGCGTGGCTGCCCATGAGTGCGGCCATGTGGTGCAGAACGCAACTGGCTATGTGCCGCTGCGTCTGCGCACTGCGCTGGTTCCGGTTGCCAATTTCGGCACCAATGCGGGATTCTGGATTGCGATGATCGGACTGATTCTCGGCTTCTCGCAGACTTTTGTGATGGTGGGAATTGTGCTGTTCTCGGCAGGCGTCATTTTCCAGCTCGTCACGCTGCCGGTCGAGTTTAACGCGTCGCACAGGGCGTTGAAAATGCTGGAGGAGTACGGACTTCTGGGCAGGGATGAAGTCGCTGACAGCCGGAAGGTTCTGACTGCGGCAGCCCTGACCTATGTGGCGGCAGCTCTTTCGTCGATGCTGCAGCTTCTTCGGCTGATTCTCCTGAGCAGCCGGAGAAATGACCGCTGAGCGGGGAAGCAAAAACCGCTGAACAAGCGCAGGAAAAGAAAACCGGAACTGTGACGGGTGCGGAAACCACTGCGGCGGATCCCTGGTAAAATGAGAGCAGTTTGTGGATTTTTCCGGACCGGTGCGTAGGCAGAAACCCGTGTGGAATGGAGAATCCGAGGAGAGAGCAGAATGAGGCTGACGATTGACCGGGAAAGGGCGATGACCGGCAGTGGATTGAAGTACACGCTTTTTGTGTCCGCGGAGGAGATGTCCCGGATGTACCTGATGCCGTCAGAGGAGGCAAAGACGCTGTACAGGGTATTTCAATTAAAAAATGGAGAGCATCTGGAGACGGAGATCCCGGATGAGATGCGGCATATCGTCGTCTACGTTGAGCCTTCCATGGGGCGGCGCACCAGCAACGAGATTGTCGTGCCGGAGGGGAAGGATGAAATCCGACTGAAGGTTTTCACAAAATTCAACCTCGGACATGGTTCGGACCTGACGCTGGCGGAGCTCTGATGCCGGTACAG
>OMZJ01000056.1 GCA_900315495.1 uncultured Lachnospiraceae bacterium | reverse complement strand
GTTTAAATGTAATCTTGGTAATCTTGTTCATATGCATCAACCGCCTTTCAAATTCTGATTTACCATGCCTTCTCAATCTGTGAAGCAATATAAGAATCGACATATCTTCCATCGTCCAGAGAAACCATGATCAGGCTGCTATTGATATCTACAACCGTTCCTTCCTGCCCACGATATTTCACCCGAACATGATCTCCGACCCGGAATCCACACGCCTGTGACGAACCTTTCGTATCTCCCATAACGCCGAGAAAAACAAATAATCTAGGCTTTCTCCGTCGTTTTGTCCTGGAAAGCCTCTTATTCATCTGATTCAGATTATCTGCAAGTTTTCTGGCACTCTCAGCCAGATCGTCCACCTGCTTCTGCAGGACGCCCGGCTTCCAGATGGCATTTTCATTCGGGTCATGCAGTCCGAACTTCTCAGCCACTGCTGAAATCGTCTCGTCATAGACGTATCCGTTCAGCTCCTCCAGTTCTTCCTGGGAACAGGATCCGACCGCCGCCTTTATAATCTCGGAAATCATCGCTTCATCATCAATGCAAGGCCACAGTTCGATTGCCTGAGAAATTGTAAAGGATACCCCTGCTGCTCTTGCCTTCCGAAGCAGTCTTACAGCAAGTTTATCGTCAATACACTGGCAGCATTCTACAATTTCTGCCGGATCAGCATTCTGAAGATCTGAAATCTGTGACAGTCTGGACGCAATGGTACTGTCTGCCCAGCTCAGATAATTGTCGTAAAAGGATTCCCAGGTCATAGATATCACCCGTTCCTGTACAGCTATTAAAGTCCCTGAATCTGGCAGGAACGCATCGTCTCAAGCGCCGCCTCATGTTTCTCAGGCGTGACTCCGGCACAGCACTTCGGATCTACGGAAATCTTCACTTCCGGAAGGTATGCCTTCAGAAGCAGCGCATTGCTGACAACGCAGATATCCGTGCACAATCCGATTAATTCGATTTCAATCGGACCAGTTTCTGCCAGCCGGCTCATCTCTTCCGCCAGCTTCACGGAGCCAAAGGTCGGCTTATCAAAAACGTGTTCCGAAAGAATCAGATCTGCAATCTCTTTCCGGATCTCCCATCCCTCTGTTCCCTTAATGCAGTGCGGAACAGGAAGATATTTTCCTTCCTGTGTTTCCAGATAATTTTCCGGATGCGTATCCCGCGTCGCATAAACATTTTCCTGCGGATAGCTTTTGATTTTATCAATTACGGCCGGAACGATTACGACTGCTTCTTTCGTCCCTAGTGCCCCATCAATGAAATCATTCTGCATATCTACAACAATGAGAATCTTCTTCGTATCCATCAGCGTCTCTTCTCCCTGCTTTTTCTGATGCGGCGTTCTTCCATATATGCTTCATGTTCTGTTTTCGACATGCACACCGGTCCGATGGGTATGTCATAAATCTGTCTGTCACCAAGTTCCGGCGGAACTTCATTCCGGAGAATCTCCAGCGTTTTCCGATCCCTCCGGCCGTTATAGAACTTATCGATCACCTTGGCGAAAATCTTATTATCCGGATCCGCCTGTTCAAATAATGTCATGCTGGACAATAATTTCATGTCATCTGGGCTCCCGAAAACTCCGTGCGGATCGTCTGTCTTCACGGCAAGCAGCGTTTTACAGATCTCATTCAGGTTCTTCCCAAGTATCGGATCCTTCAGGAAGTCCCTTGCCTCCTGCAAATCCTTGATTGCATAATACTGGGAAATACTGCTGGAACCCAACCCGTGAATCTGAGGGAAGATGTACCACATCCAGTGGGTTTCTTTTCTTCCGTTTTTGATCTCTACAAGGGCCTGCTGATAGTCCCGTTCTTGAGCATCACGGAAACGGCTTAAATCTTTTTCCAACGTTATTTCTCCAATAAAACTTTGTCTCTGGAATGTTGACTCAAGGCAAGCATCAGGTAAGGTTACAACACAATAGTGCTGTCTGGTTTTCCTGTTTTTCTTTCGCTCACTTAATCGACACTCCTCCCAAGATTCTTTAAATGTTAGCGGTATTTGTAAATACATCCTTCATGATGCCTGGCATTGACCGTCCCGCAGCCTTCTTTTCAATACCTTCGCAGTGCCTGCAGAATATCTTCCACCCTCCGGATGGCTTCCTTCACCTCTTGCTGTCCCTTACGGATCTTGGACTGTACGAAGATGTCTGCCACAAATCCGTCGAAGAAGAAATCCGCAAATGTCAGAAATCCATCAATATCGACATTTAGGCCTTCGATATCCCGGATATCGCCAAGTTCGTCCCGGAACACCGCCAAATCCCTTCTGGCATCATCCACACAGCGGCTGGCATTATTCACCTTCATATGCTTCACCAGACCAGAAATCGTGTTTCCGCCGAAGATATCGACCAGTCCCCAGTTTCCGGCACTGTTCAGCTGTCTTTCCGCTTCACGCAGGCTACTGAGAGCACGCTCACCGGCTCCGACAGCCTCTCTTATTTCTTTATCCCTGTCATAAACTCCATACATCATCTTATCCTCCGTTATGACGCCGCACCGACGATCAGTGCGATCACTCCGATGACCAGAACAATCGGAATCGCATACAGTGCCAGTCCGAACAGCGTTACCGTAAGTCCTGCCAGGATCAGCCATCCGATGATGCCAAGAACTCCTCCAAGGATCTTCCCGGCAGCGTGGAACACAACACCTGTCAGCTTAAAAAGCCCGACCACGATAAATATCAGTGCCAGAAGACTCAACATTTTTCTCTACCTCTTTCTCTTCATTGACGACTTCAGAACGAAAATATGATGCGTCCTCAACTCCGATTTTTCTGCTGTACTCAGGCTGTTCATCCATCTTTGTGAGCAGCCTTGCCATCGCAATCCTGGAGCGGACATCATTCGCATATAACCTCATAGTGCATCTCCTTTGATTTGAAGCCTTATGTTTATTGATGGCTTCATTCTATCTACGCCACATTCCGGAATACATTGTGAGATCAGAGAAAACGGATGCCTTATTCCTCTGTTTTGGAGAATTATGATGTCATTCCTTATTCCTGTTTTTTATCGTCGCTCTGGCCTCCTCCAGTTTTTCTTTATCAATCCTGCCGCTTGCAATCGTGTTATCCATCCAGAGAGACAGGGAATCTGCCGCAAGTCCGATCTCCTTGATTCCGTTCTCGATCTGAACGAAATCCAGGATCTCGTCATCAGAGATCTGCCCGTCAGCCGTAATCTCGATAAACCGATCCTTTGCCTTATCCAGAGTGTTCATGGTTGCAAGCGTCTGCAAAACAATCTGTGCCAGATCCTTTGCCTTCACCTCCGGAACGTATACCTGTCCGATCGGGCATTCATGCGAGCAGTAATAATTGCAGAGGGCAGGTTTCTTATATGCCTTTGCCATCGCCAGAACTTCCTCCGGCTGGACCGGAGATCTTCCGCTCTCGAACTTCTCAATCCGACTGTCGGAGACAAATTCCATTGCTTCGGAAGCTTCCTCCCTGGTCATTCCAGCTTCTTCCCGGCAGATCTGGTAAATGCTCTTGTTCTCTTTTGTCGATTTCTTTCCCAAATTGATACCCTTCCAAGAAAAAAAGGCATGAAGTTCATCGCTTCATGCCCGAAAATCCAATTGTCTTATGAAGCCAAGCGTTGTTGATTGTCAAGTAAAATTGACCCACTATAATTTACGTCATAGAAGAATTTGATGAAACAATTAAGTTCACCAGCATAGTCACAGATGCCCCCCAGACCGTATTATCATTGAAGCAGACAGTTTACTTCTCTGGCTTAATGACGATACCTGCGCTATTCTTTTTCTATTGCTAAATTTCATCTACTTTTTGAGAAAAGGCGGCATCATCAACACAACTGACGCACTCGTCAAGATTATTTTTTATATCCTTTCCCCAGAATCTTAAAACAATCCATCCCATACCATTTAGCTCGCTGTCCACCTGTCGATCTCGATCAATGTTCCTTTGTATCTTCTTAATCCAATATTCTGAATTATTGCTACTCTCCAGTTTCCTTCTCAACTCATCCCAGTCTTTTCCATGAAAGAATTCACCATCACAAAATACAGCTATTTTATACTTTGTTATGGCAATATCCGGTTTCCCAGGAAGCTCCTTATATGCGACTCTGTACCGGTACCCCTTGTGCCATAGAGCTTTTCGAAGGATTAACTCGATATTCGGATTCTTAGATCGAAAATGCTGCATGTTCATCCGTCGTTGC
>OMZJ01000181.1 GCA_900315495.1 uncultured Lachnospiraceae bacterium | reverse complement strand
TTCCAAATGCTTCATAACCATTTCTGCGACAGATCGATTTTACCGTGTTGGGCGAAATATGCAGCGTATTCCCGATAAAAGCATAGGAATAGTTTTCTTTTCTGAGTGAAGCAATTCTTTGCTTTGTCTCTGGGCGCATAATGGCCTCCTTCCTGTTAATGTACGATAGTCTTAACTATAGAATTGCCAGCCCACAATGGGGCTGGCTTGTAAGTGGGTATAGCCCTAAATTTTGCGGATAATATCCTCGCCATAAGCAACGCCTAGGCTGGAGCCGCAGTCCCAGTTGACAAAGATCGTTCCGATATCGTCAACGAACTGTACGGTTCCTTGCTCTCCAGGCATTAGCCTAGTAAAAGGATCATTCATAGAAACAAGCTCTACGCGCGTTCCGATTGGATATGTCTTTCGTAGCCTCTCAATAACCTGTTTATTCGGAAATCCCTGCATCAGATTCGCCTCCTTTAATGGTTGCCTGTCCAATCGTTACTTCCGGAGCTTCAATTTCCGTCTTGACTTTCCGGGCGTCATGCCTCGCCTTAGCTTCCTCGGTTCGCCAGCCACTGTTTCCAGATAGGTTGCGAAGCAAGAACTTACGGGCGAAGGCATATTCTGCTCCCTTAAAGTTCAAAGATACAAGAAAGAGCCGCATCGTGAATTTATCGTTATCGGACGGACTTTCTGTAGCAGTAACACGAGTAAGCATTTTAGCTCGTTTCGCAATACCGGATACAAGCTGCATATATGCTTTCGCCTCACCGTCAATTCCATGATTAGTGAACCACGGGAAGCAAATCTTATCCTCTTTGCGCTCGATAGACAAATCGTCTGTTTCAAGCGCTTTCTTGAGAACAGTCGCTTTGCTGGCAACAATCGCCCTGACCCGTCCAAGCTCAGCCTCATCAAGGTAGGAGCCTGGCAGTTCAATAACAATTTTCTTCGGATCAGTTGCTTCTGAAACAAAAGTTTCCTCCGATTGTTCCTCGGCAGCTTCTTCTGCAGTTTCTGTTGATTCAAAGTTGCCTTCCGGCAGAGTGGGAACTTCTGAAGTTTCTTCAGAAGCCTCAATTGTCGTTTCCGTAACGTCCTCTTTGGTTTCTTCAGTAGAACCATCCGTTTCGAGTGAAGGAGCTTCCGATATTGGAGCATTATCAGCTTCCTCCGCAGGCTCGTCCAGAATCTGTTCAAAGCCATGCCAGGTAAGTTTTTTGACAATGGCTTCTACTTCTTTCTCAGCCATAGTGTCCGGGAATTCAATATCTCCGGTACGGTTCACAACACATGAACCGACCTCATATCCATAGCTTGGAGCTTTGAGATATTTCGATTCACACTCCAGAATCTCGGATAAGGCGTTTACAAGTTTCTTTCTCTGCTCGCCGGATGCGGCATATTTAATAGTCGTCATGATAGAGACCTCCTTTAATTGTGTCGGTTTAACAAGATGCAAAGCGCCATTTCGGCTTCCTTTGTGGTCGGATAAATATCCCAGCCACGGTCATAATTAGCGACAATTTTGCCATCTTGCTTTAATTCCAGTTTTGAGATTTTACCGTGATTGATACCGAATTTGCTCGGTTCATCGTATACCTTCAAGGTGTAGTGAACCGCTATGTATTCTTTTTCAGTCACTTTCTTTACCGGAATACCAATAGTTCCTTCTTTCCACATGATTTGTTTCTCCTTTACACATTCATCACTCTTCGGCGAATAATTAGCAAGTGAGATTATCAGGATTCTTAAGCGTGGCCTGTGAGAGCACGTGAGAACCTCGGCGATAAATATATGCACTGTCGCTGAGTTTCTCCTGCGGTGATACTTCTGTCCGGTTTATATCCCGTACAGTCTCAATGATTTTCCCCGGCTGTACGCGGGAAAGCGGGAAGATGAGAACCTCGTGAATGCTTGACGGCGCAATACAGAGGTCATCCTCTATCTGCATCGCCAGTTCTTCAAGGTAAGTTTCATGCATCAGGATAGACGCTCCCAGTATGCGCTCGGGGTTTGTCCCGACATACATCGGACAAGGCATGTCATTCGGGATTTCTATTCCAGTAATCTCGAATATGGCGTCTTCCATCAGCATGATGCGGTATCCGGCTTTCCTGCAGTTCTCATTGGCAGCTTCCATGATTTCCTCAAGACGAATATCTAAAGAAACCATATCTACGGCATCGATAATCTTGTATCTCGGCCTGTCCGGATTGGAATAATCCATTAAGGCAAAGGTAACAGCCATATCCAAGAATGCAGCAAAGAGTGCGTCTTCCCGTAAGGATTTCGGGTCAAATACTGCGTATCTGACATTTGCGAGAACCGTCTCTTTGGTATAGGTTTCATCGTTGCTAAAATCCAGCGTCATAGAAATACCCCCCCTCCTACGGCTTTCAATTACATTTCATCATCATATTCAAGCCCCGGTGCGGTGCCTGTCATGATGAAGTGGCTGTACTCTTTGCGGTTATCCATCAGATAAACAACCAATTCATAGTAACCTTCGCGGTTGGCGATGTACTGAACGGCGTTTACGTCAAACATGTTGGTCTCTCCGGTATCCCGGACGGCCAAAATCTGTTCCTTGATAGTTTTCGTCATCATTGTCATGTCCTCCTAATTGTTTTGAAATGATGTAGCTATTCTGCGGGTTACGGTGTTTTCCCAGAACGGTCTGAGGCTACGATGTTAAGGTGCGTCCGAAGTAATTTCGGATTTGCGAAAATGATATATCCACGAAATTTAACCTCCTTTCGGCGTGGCTATATACCTTTAATGTACTGTCGTTTAATTTTGGAAAGCGGCAAGGATGAATAACCAAACGACCTGAGCTATCTCCTCTTAATGCCATATTTGCTACGACATACCGTTTTCCCTAAAGTTAAAATGTAATGTGTGGTTCATAAATTTCCTCTATTTAAGTGTTGTTATTTCCAAAGGCCTGAAGTATGCAAGCCGAAGGCAAACGCCTCAATTCACGAAAAACCTATTTTGATTCCGACTCCTTATCTTTTTTATCCTGAAATTCAATAATGCTTTTGTAGCAACACTCCAGCTTATCTATAAGCTCACGGAGCTGTTCCGTCGTACCAATCAACGAGATGTCGTAGCTGTGCATGTCGATAACTGCTTGGTTAAAGTGTTCACAAGCATTCTCCAGCTCGCTGATAGCGTCGCAATGTGCGTCATATAGACGGACGAGTGTGTGATAATCCATACTGTTCCTTTCGTTAAAGTTAATAGTCTAAAATAGATAGATTGTCGTTTACTGATTATGTTTGTCCGGCTTGCACGCTTCAGGCCTCCGGCCATTATTGAAGAATGTACAACTATGAGCTAGTCTGTTTTTTGGGGTGTATAAGGTACTTAGCCGGAAACGCCGACTAATCCGTTTTGAATCCAAGCAATTGCATTTTTGCCAAAGGCCTGGGGTATGCAAGCCGAGAGTATCTTTTGCATAGACTACAAAAGGCTCTAATGTTTTGTTTTTGCTGTGTTTGTTTTAAAAGGTGCTTGCTACATACAAAGCTGCATAAATTCTTGAGCGAAACAGGCTAGGTCTTCTTTGATGGGCTTCGTATACATATCGAGTAATTCTGCGTCTTCCAATATTCTCTTGGCTTGGATGTAGCAGATAGCAAGACACTCTGAAATAGAGATGTATTTGCTCTTAATTTGCTGTTCGGTAAGAGTTTTTCGCATCATTCTTCATCCTCCCAGGACTCGTCATCATTTTGATCTTTTCCATCAAGGATCATCACATAAATGAGGCCTACGACATATGGTCGGATGGCTTTTTTGATTTCGTCGATATCCTCCTCGGAATCAGCTAAGAGCGCTCTGAGCGAGCAGATTGCTTTATAATCGAACTCCAAACAATTCGTAATGTTTCTGAGGAGCCTCTTATAGTCGCCCTTGAATTCCGCTAAGCCTTTTTCAATCTCTTCCTGGCTTGGTCTTTGTACCATGTAATTCCTTTCGTTAAAATTAGTAAAAACAGTCATCTGGCCTTTTTTGTTTCAGCAGGATGCCCCGACTTGCATGCCACAGGCCTCTGATGTCTCTGCCAGAGGACAGCCTCTAGCAGAGATCTTTTGCGTCAAAGCCTTGCCGGATCAGGCGTTCAAATTCATCTGCCGTAATGACAATAAATAACTTGCCTCCCTTCGGGTATGCTTCTTGAATGGCTGTGCGGAGCCGATCTTTGCGCCCAGCATCCAGCACTAGCCACACAACTACCGGAAATACACCGAACTGCTTTTGCTCTAATCCGGAACGATAGTAGTCGCGATAGCGGTCACATTTGTCGATGATGGTAGACGGCGATTCTGTGCTCAAATCGATCTCAATGAACCACCTGTCCTCGTAGCCATCGATTTTTGTGGCTATGAACAGATCCGGTTTTAATGAGACGATTTTGCCATGCTGCGTATATGACCTCCAGCAATCCGGCTCCCAGTCTGCAGTAAGCAATGTCAACCCCGGAATCCTTCGACAGATTTCTACAAGCTGAACATAGCATTCTGAGATAGCCAAAGAATGTTTCAAGAACATTCTAGAAGGTTCGAGATAGCGCCTTCGTGTATATTGCTCCGGATTATCCATGACTAAGAACCGTTCTCCGGCTTCGGTCAGATGCCAGATGAGAGAGCCTGATCCGGCACGAGTTCCGCCAATTCTTCGTTCTAAAGTAGCAACCAGTCCATAGTCTTTCAGCTTGCGAAGCTCTCTGGCGGCGGCTCGCCTAGCAGCCTTCTGCGTAGATGCATTGATTATATGTAGACGCTGGATCTGCCCGGTAAGCAGAAACTTGCACTTTTTTAGAGATGCGAGAATCTCTCGGTCGCGCGTTGAAAGCTCTTCATTGTATTTTTCTAGTTGGTTTCTTCCGACTCTGACTCCTATGGGGATCACCTCCTCGCTGGTGGAATAGGCTACCGCTGCAAGGCGGTAGGGGTCGCTTCCCTTAAACGGTTTTTGTGCCGATATGTCGGGAGAAACACCGGCATGTTCATCGCTGCGGAAAGTCGGGCGATTCGTCTTCATAGTTTCCTCCGACCGATGACGGAATCGTCAAGATCTGGACTGATCAGGCTCGGGGCTTCCTCAAATAGTTTGAGATATTCTGCTTCAACCTCACCGCTGGAGCGGCCATAGTGAGTCTGACTTCGTGCTTTGATTTCAGCTGCCGTATGAAGTGCCGGTGGAGCGGGGATTGTCTTTCCCTGTATCCAACCCGTCTGTCTGCCTCCCGACATGAAGTTTGTATAGATCTGGTATCTTTGCAAGAGCATGAAATCCAACGCTTCCAATCCAGGAGCCATCGTGGCAATTTCTCTGGCGTCGCTGGCGTTAAGCCCGAAGATGATTTTATTTCTTGCATTGGCATCGATACCGGCACGAATCTCGTAGGGGAGCTGTGCGCGATATTGATGTGCCATGGTAATACCAACCCCTAAGCCTCTGGCCTGAGCCAAAGCATCCGACAAATCCGTAGGCAAGGTCAGGTAGTCTTGCAGCTCGTCGATATACAGGGATACCAAATGGCGGCGCTCCGGCGCGACGTTCGCCCGAGAAAGGGCTAACGTCCAGGTCAGGCCTACCACTAGGCTGCCCAGCAGTCTGGCGCTTTCTGCGCCAACAGTGCCGCGATTTAAGGGGACGAGGACGATCTTACGCTGGGAGAACAAATCCGTTAGCTGAAACTTCGGATGGCTCTGTCCTAATATGCCTCGCAGTCCCGGTCGGAACAGAAATTGGCGCATTTTATTAAGCACAGGTGCAACCCATTGCTCACGTTCGGCGGGGCGAAGGTTATCAAAAGTATCCCAAAATGGTTTGAGCGTAATTTTGTCCTTTACGTCTTTTGTAATCTTATGACGGAAGTTTTCATCCGTCAGAAGCGGCGGTAACCATAACAGCGATGCTTTGTCCGTCTCAACCAAAGTTAGTAGTGCCGCACTAAGTACATCCTGACTTCGGACGCCCCAGCTATCTGAAAAGATTTCTTTAAAGACCGCTATAATAGCATCGGCTATGAGGGTAGGATTGCCCGGCAAAGCCAAGGGATTGAATCCGACAGGGTTATCGTCGGAAGGGTCAATCACGACGACATCGTCTGCCCGGGAGCTTGGAATGCGCTCCAGAATGCTCGTTACCAGATCCGCCTTGGGGTCGATCACCAGCACACTGCGTCCGGCGTTGATGTCTGACAATATCAGATTCAGCATGGCCGTAGACTTTCCCGAGCCAGTTGGCCCGAGCAGTATCGTATGCTCCAAGCTGTCGTCCGGCGAAATACTAAGCTTCTGACTGTTTGCCGGGTTTAGGGTTGTTCCAAACGAACGGCTATTGAATCTGTTTGTCGGTTCCCGATACCATGTAGGTGGATACATTGCCCGGGGATGAATATCCGATGTTCCAGGTAGCTCTTCATCGCCGGACGGCAGCATCAGAAAACTTGCAAGTTCCTTGACAGATAACCTTAAAGGAAAATGCCATGGCACATGAGCGTTGTTTATTTTCGCTGGTTTCTCGGCTTCGTCATAAATTCTGACGCCAGCTGCTTCCAATGTGCGCAGTGCGCTCAAGATACAGTTGATGCGATACTTCGCACTTGTCCCGGAAACACCGATACGAATTGCGGCCTGAAAGCTGTGTTGCTCGGCTTTCTCTTTAATAGATTTTCGGGTCTCGGTAGAAGCTTGCGCTACATTCCCGAGGACTGCCTGCAACCATCCGGCATTTGGATCTGGAAGATTCTTTGGAATCGTGCTGGGCGGATAAGCTGCGCCGAGGATAATCTGCAAAACCGCTTCCTCGCCACGGGCGGTGGCTGCCATAGCTGCCAGCCCTGCCCGAATGGTGGATTCCGTAATATCTGTGCGGAGCGATAAGCTTGGATGCGATACTTTTATCTGCCTTACCGTATTGACTGCCTTGCGGTTATGCTCGTCAACCGGATAGAACTCAATATCCCCATGTACTTGAAGCGCTTCGGTAATTTTATGGATGCTTTCCGAATCCGCTCCTAACAGGTGTCTGACGAATCCGTCCCTTGCACGGATTTCCCAAATAACGGCTCCGCGAGAAGATATGGTGGCCAGGTGCGACAGCATCTCATGAACCTGTTCCAGTTTGAATGACCGCCGCCAGACGAACTCCTTCCAGCATATGGTTTCGATTTGATGACTGGTCATAGTTCGCTCTCCTTTCTTACCATTGTCCTCCATGACGGTTCTTCCAGACACGAAAAGCGACATAAATGCCAATGCCAACGGCGGCCAGGAGTACGAGTACCCACCAGATTTCCATGATGATACATACAGTCCAGCGGAGTACAATTGCAGCTATAAAAAGGGCAAAAGACCATTTGAGAATCTTGCCAATGAGGCTCTCCGGTGAATTCATACATAATCACGCCTCCTCACTTTCTTTGACTTTATTGCTGTATTCCGGAACCGGATAGCCGGGAATGATGATATCTGATGCAATCTCATTGCCCCACGCATCCCAGTTCGGCTGCGGTCTGCGGGCAAACAGTTCCAAATACGGGCCGGGAGATACGCGCTCGATAATGGGGTACATTTCCTCCGGCTTATGGGAATGATCCTGAAGTGGCGCAAAGAGCCAGTTTGGCTGAGCTTTAAACTTCACAGGAGCTTTTCCACGTGTTCCAAACAGAACCGTTTCGCTTGCATTTCTCAGGTAGTTTCCTAACCCGAGACGGGGTTTGATCCAGTAAAAGGGGTCGCGATATTTAAATCCCCAGGCTTTCATGACGTCTAATCCCTCTTGGAGCAACCCATTTGGAATCCACAGCCATAGATGTGCATTTTCTTCCGCTAGATCGGCGACGGGCATATTTTTAATATCTTCTAAAGACATGAGTTGATAATGCATGACAGCTCCTCGCTTCCCTTTTTGATTAATGCTCCAAGGCGGATCGGCAAGGATGGTGGAATATTTTTTCGTAGGCATGATAGTTTTCCTTTCCGGGCGGTCACAGCGACCGCCCAATCGATTTGTTAATGTGCCAGGCTTCGTCGGCCTTTGCAGTGAGTAAACCACAAAATCAGGTTGACGATAAGTCAATTTTGTTTTCACTTTTACAGCGACGCGACACCCTCCAACAGAGGTGAACGCACATTTTGCGGCATACAAAAAATGATGTTGTAATATTTGCACAGGTGCTTGAAATATGTTGTTTTAAGGCATTGTTGCCTCTACTCTGCAGGAATCATCTGCGGTTCATCCAGAGTGCCCTCAAGCCGATATGTTCGGTTTTCTATGACTTCTGTCCTTGCAAATACGGGAGCTAAGTAACCTTCAATAACCGACTTAAAGGAGCGTACCGTCAGGCTGTCGCCAGACATAGCAGCATCAATGAGACTTTGCATGATACCTGGCGCAATGTAGGAGATGGCGTGGGAATACTCGAAACCCATCTCAACAATTTGTTTGGCCAGAATACAGGTTTTCGCTTTGGTGGAAAGGGGCTTGAAGTTGACAAAGCACTGGAATCTGGAAGCAATCTCCCGGAGTACTCCTACCCCAATAAGAGCCCTTCGTGCTGCCTCATTCTCCCGGTAGATGCGCATAGGTAAGGATTCATTCAATACGGAATCAGTTTGACCTTCCCGGTAGTTAATGTTCACTTCATTTCCCTCCATGCGGATATCCTCCACACTATCCAATGTGGCGAAACCAATCTTTCGCTTTGCAGGCTGATTGGAGCTTAGGTCATAATTGGAGGTAAAGAAGAAAATACAGTGCTTAAAATCAAACTCCCTTGAGCCATCGCTGAGTGTTTTTCGGGATGCACAGCGACCTTCGTCCAAAATGGCCATGAAGGTTTTCAATACCTCGGGGTGTGCTTTATCTAACTCATCAAAGATAAATACCGTGTAGGGATTTCGGGCAACCACTTCAAAAACAGCTTCATCCTCGTATCCGACATATCCGGCAGGAGCGCCAATCAGGCGATTAACTGCGAATGCCTCCGTAAAGTTATTGAGGTCTGTCCATGACACAGCGTATTCCTGTTCGCAGTCCTGGGAGAGGATCTTTGCCAGTGCTTTTGCAGCTTCGGACTTACCGACCCCTGGCTGCCCATAGGCTAAAATACCGACCGGCTTTGTGGCATGCGTCTTGGCAAGGTGTTGCGCCACAACATAGGCGATGGTTTCAGTGGAATCGTCCTGACCAATCACCATCTTTTGCAGACGTTCCTTGAGATGCTCGAAACTCGGGGGCTTTGGCTCGGACGGTTCCGGCACAGATATTTCATCCCAGTCGGTCAAAGAATCGAGATCAGAGCCGCTAGTTGAAGACCTTGCATTTTCCTCGGTGAAAGTGCGGAGAGCTTGTTCGACTTCCTGCCAGGAAGAAAAAGAGACTGTACCTTGGTCGGCGAGAAGCACCATGATAGCATTGCCGCCGTCATACCTAAAGTGGGGATTTACCCGAAAGGCATATCCGTCAGCCGTCTTGACGAAGCTCAGGCAGACCTCCCGAGGATTGCAGGTTTTAGGAAACAGACACTCATAATCGTAGGACTGATACTGCGCATCCGATCCGGTCATATCCACATAGCTTTTGAGCTGGAGCATCCCTTCATGGGATACTCCGCTAAGTACAGATAAGTTTATTCTTTCCATTCCATACACCTCCGTGTGTCCAGAATTTCGCCCACAAGAGTTGTTAAATCGCCGCTTCCATGACAGAGCGGACAGTCCTCAGAGAAGCCGTTCGCCTTACTGACAGGGTCTTGCGGAATCCAGACCACCTCACCGAAGAAGGAATAGGTGTCGTCTACGGCATTATGGAATAGATTGATACCAAGCACTTCCTCGGCGTCTGGAGACATCCTGATTAGTACCAGGTTGCGGTCAGCAACCTTGTCCAGCATCGAGGCATATCTGCCGTCTCCTTCGTGATAGAGCAGGAGCATCAGTGCAATCTGTCCTTCCAGCGCATTGGAGTGGGTAATAGCAGAAATAGGAGTGCTTTTTGATGTAACAGTATTTCTAAAGCCACCTTTATAGGCATTGTAACGAGATCTCAGCACACAGCGTGGACAGCTTGGGGTCACGCCCGGGTAGCTGAACGCAACCTCTGCGCCAACACCTCCCGCATAGATCTGCGGAGCCATAAAGGGTGTTCCATACTTCATGGCCAGCGCAGCCAACCTTGCCTGAGCCTCGAAACTATCTGTGCATGCGCAGATGAGGATATCCTTTGGAGAGGTGTGAAGTTGAGCGCCAATCATTTTCTCAAAGTCCTCGTCGTTTACGGTATCGTCAAGGAACTCACAAAAGGTTCTTACTTCTGCGTCCATATTGATATTCAGAATCTGTTCTTTGAGTGCTTCGACCTTGATTTTTCCAATGTCGCCGTAAGTCACCCGCTGATTGCTCATGTTATGCGGTTCGAATTGATCTCCGTCCATGAGAACAAAGTTCAAAACACCGGAACGTGCCAAGTCCAGAACAAATCCGATAGAGCCACCCGTACCGAAGACGGCAAGCGTCTTGCGTGCGAGTACGTCTGCTGGGAAGAGTTCCTTGTTTCGCTCGTTGAGTTCATCCTTAGAGAACAGGTACTTTTTCGCAAGCATGCCCTGATAAGAGCAGTCCTGCTCCTCATCAGGGGTAATAGCAGGAAATTCAAAACCGGAACTTGCCTCGTCTACATGTCCAAACTCGAAATAGAGACAAGGGTCTGCAAGGTAGTAGACATATGCACAGAGCTTCGCCTTTTCGCCTTGGAGGGAGCAATGCGGCTGCACGATCAGCGATACGAAGTATTCCATTTCTAACGCTTTCATGATTCTTTCGGTATAGAGGTTATCCGGGCTGGATGGACGAATGACTCCTCGAGGATGGGAATGAACAAAGCCAACAAACTCGATACCCTCCTCATACCATTGCTGGATGACGCGGTTGAGCTTATCTCTGTCAGGCTCATAGGTTGCTCCGGTTACATTGGCGGTCTCATCGAAGTAGAAGTAATCGATGTGACTCCCGTCGGAGCTTCCGAGAATACCTCCGGTTTCCGGGATGCGGGAGCCGATGGTCTCACGGATTTGAGAGAAAACTTCTTTGGTAATAATGTAGGGTTTTGGTTCTTTTTTCGTTGTCATTTTTCTTTACCTCCGTAGATTCGTGTAATGATAGTAATAATCGTCTTCCCAGCTAAACTGGTCTTTTAGCCGGCTGGCAATATCATCAAAGCTCTGGCGACTACGAATATATCTAGCAGTACATTCCGCCCAGAGTGATGCGACGCTTTTTGCTTGTTCCAGCGTTTCAATGTTGCCCGCCCAGCAAATGTAAGGATAGCTGTCATCGTTATCGTGGAGCCAATGCGCCGCATGGGACGAACAATTCCGGCCTTGGTAATCGATTTGTGAAATAATATAAATTCGCCATCCGCGAGCTCCACGATCCCAAAATACAAAGTCAACAACCAGGGAGCGGTCTGACGTCCAGTAGTCTAGGCGGATATAGTCTCGCTCCATTTCACATCACCTCCGTCTCATTAGAATGAAGATAGGCAGGAGCCTCATTGGCTGAGGCTCCGCCTGCACTTGGTTTATCCGAGATCAGCAAAATACACCGCTCGGAAGTTCCTGACCCTCGCGGCCACCATTAAAGATGCCCACGGGAAGAAGAATCGTCTTCTTCATATAATTCACCTCCTTGTAGTGGATTGAAGAAAAGTGAGAAATGTTTTATAATATAGGAAACATTTTGCTCTTGTTTTTCTTGATGGCTTTATTATAGCTGTCAGGAGCTTCTTTCGTAATTGAGCGGAAGTTACGAGTTTGTTACGACGAAAAATGCCAGTCCGCAGAGAGCGCAGACAGGCATATAACGCATAATGGGGGTGGACTATATGGATCGAATACCTTTTTGTTTTCCAGTTTTTTATCATGGCTTGATTGCCGGACATACGCTGTATTCTCAGCCAGAGGTCATGAATTTGTTCCTTAGCGGGAATATAAGAAGGGACCCAAAGGGTTGGCCGCAAGTAGACCGAATGACTGCCAATAAATATATCAGCGGTCTGGAGGCCATTCCATCCGATCGACGCGAAGAGATTACAAAACAATCTGACGACGATCTTCTTGAAAATATCCAAAAGCTGAAAATAAAGGGTATAAAGACGGTCATATCTGCTTGCCATATGTTCTTACGGGAAAGAACATTGGCAAGTAAAGAAACAATTTATTCCTTAGAGAAAAGTGTGCGGAAGTTAGAAGATCCGTACTGGTATTATGTCATCGCACTGCGGGAGTCGCTGCAATTTACGAAAAAGTCAAAAGAATATATCACGAAAGATGTCAAGCAGGAATTGCATAATCTACGTTTAAACCGCAATATACCAGATCTATTCCAGTTCCAAAAAGAAGCTCTGTTGCCGAGCGATACCGAGTTGGCGGTAATAGATGCCGCCATTCCTATGGTGGTACATGGTGTCATGACGATATTGTTTGCCGGTCAGAATTCTTCTTCTGTAGCGATAGAACAGATTCAATCCGGCGATTTCTCATCCGCCATCCAGTCACTGGCGCGCGAAGGTAAGCTTACAACCTATGACTTCTATAAGTGGAACAACTTCTTGAAGATTGCCCAAAAAGCAAACGTTGAACTTAGCGATGATGCCGCTGCGACAGTCTCCGAATTCGACTTTGATTGGTTCTTGCGTTTCTTTGATGCAGCTGGGAACATCCGCGCTGAAGATATGCAGCAGTTATGGGCACGGGTACTTGCCGGAGAGATTGAGAAACCGGGAAGCTTTTCCCTTCGAACGATTGAGGTACTCAGAAATATGACTGCCAGTGAGGCGTTGGCATTTAAGAATGCGGTGGCGCTTGTCCTGCAGGAATCCGATGGAACCTCTTTCCTGTTTTGCGACACAGATCTTTCAGACTCGTCTGTCAACCAGAGCTATGGACTAAGTATGGGCGATATTCTCACACTGGAAGAAACCGGTCTAATCAGCGCACTACGAGTGGATAACGAAATCGAGGTTAGCGAGGACGGAGCTGACGGATTCTTTAACGGCTCTGACCTGATGATTTTATTTGAGCCAAATAGTGAGCAGCCCAGCGCCTTCCGTTACCGAAGCTATCCACTGTCTGAGGTTGGAAAACAGCTCCTACCTATCGTGCAGGAAGAAGCCAACGACGATTATCTGATTGACTTAGGCAAGATATTGAGAGAAGACTTACAGGAAAAAGTCGATGTTTGCGCATATCGGGTTATTTCAAGAGACGGAAATGATTTGAAACTAGATTTTGACACAGATTTATTGAGCGAGTGAAATATTATTTTGGACAAAGAAAAATCCTCAGCACCGTTGCGAGTGTTGAGGATTTTTCCGTTGCAGAGATTTCTTGTTTTTTGCTTGCTAGTGAATCAATTTAGGAGAGGATTGCAACAGAAAAAGCCACATTGCTGCGGCCTTTTCTGTCTGGGTTTCGTATTCAGTTCTTTTTCAGTTCTGCTCCGCATTTCACGCAGAAGGTGCTACCGGGTTTTACTGCAGCGCCACATTTTGTGCAAAATGTACCGGCTTGTGTAGTAGTTGGCTGAGAAGGTACAGAAGCTTGAAAGCGGTCTGCCAGATTACCGGACTGAGGCGTACTTTTTTGACCTCTTTTCGCAAATTGGTTCGCCACTGCATCCGTCGCTTTATCAATACCCCGCCCCAGTAAGTTTTCGAGGAAGCGAATGATCAGGAAACAGACCACGCTTCCAAGGATCGCAACAATTACGCCAATTGGGGCGCTTTCCGTATAGGCTCCAGCCGCCATACCAAACAAAATACCTAAGATGATGCCGTTATACGCATAAGTTCTACTTCTCATTTCTATTCCTCCATTATTTGAATCGGTCTGCTAAATTTTGTTTCTCGGATTCCCTATAGGCACCCGATGCTCTGTCTTTCATATCTTTACTTTTATCTGCCGCTTTTGCAATTGCGTTATAGACAAGTTTACAAATCACCATAAGCACTGCTACAATTGCGGCTAAAATTGCAAATTCTTTCATAAAAGTCCTCCGGTTTCTTTAGAAAATACTACGCTTTGTCGTGATTTCATTCTTGACCGTAGACACTTGAGCATTTGGATCAAGCTGGACGAACATTTTCTCCACCGCGGTAAGGAGCATATTCATTTCATTTTCAAAGGAAGGCCTTCCATATTTTGTTTTCCAGCTATCAAACTCAAAGCGATATACGCTGTTTGTCTCAGTCTGTTCCACACAGCGAATACTCGCACTGAAATATATACCGGTAAATTTGACGGCTTTTGTATTTCCCTCCAGCGAAGTACCGGTTTTCTTTAAATCCAATGCTTTTAAGGCCGCGGCATACTCTTCGTTGGGGATAGGGCGAACGGTAAAAATTTCCGCATATTCAACAAAATCACTCGCACGCTGGATGATTTTTCCCTGACCAATCAAGCGCCCTTTCCACCATGCCGAGAAGCCAATAGCTGCAACAATCAGAATGACCGCTGCAATAATTCCACCCATAATTTTTTCCTCCTTGTTTTTCCTTTCGTATTTTTATTTCTGTACCGCCGTTATAAAAGCGGCGGTATCAGTGCCCATTTTTACGATTTTGGCGAGAAGACAGCGGACGGATCTCCGTAGTAGATATATCCGCTCTTTGCTTTCAGATACACCGTAAGCGTTTCATCATCATTGGGTTCAACGGTAATCTTGTAAGCATCGTTTTTCTCTTTTGCCAGCAGATCGGAAACAGAACTCTGCCCGCCGATGATCTCGAGTACATAACCATCACCTTTTGCTTTGTATGTACCCGTATAATTCCAGTCCATGTAAAACGTTACGGTTCCGTCCGACTCAAATTCTAAGGCGCTGATGTCAAAGGCATAGCTCTCACATTCATAGTACCCGGACAAGGACGGCAAATCACTGCCACCTCCGCAAGCGCTCAGCGACAATAGAGCGGCAGTAGTGCAATCAGTTTTTTCAAAATGCATCCCTCACTTTCGTTATTTTTTGAATTCGGTGCCACCGATATTAATCACATTTCCCGACTGTGAAAAGGACTGCTCCCAGGTGTATTCCTGGCCGAACAGGGTATATGTAATAATGATCTGGCCGCCGTCGATCCGATATGTGCCGCTGGCATTGATGCCAAAAGCAGACATGGTCACTTGATCTCCGTCAAAAGTAAACGATTGGGAAATAAGACCTTGAGAGTGATATGTGCCATCGAGCTTTGAGCCTCCGCAGGCGGTCAACATTGTGGCACATAGGACAACCGCCAGTAGTACGGATAATAGACGTAATTTTACATTTGTTCTCATAATTTTCCCTCCTGATTTTTTGTAAAAGTCTTTTTGTTTGTCACTATAAAAAAGCGATGCGCCCGGTTATCATACCGGATCGTTTTTGTATTTTGTATCGTTCATAAGTAAATCCTCCTTGTTCTTAGTATCTCCGTATCATGATTCGACAGGAATCTCTTCGTATGTATTCTCCACCTTCAAATAAACACCGTTTGAATCGTAAAGTTCCATTTCCATTAGCTGACCAAATTCATTCATTTCGAAATGGTTCCCGGGCTGATCATCGCTAAAAACGGTAATTTCCCGGATTATATCGTTTTGTACGTCATAAACCTCATAATGGTCTTCATAATAGACCGTATTTCCTTCTACCTTTACAACGCCGTCTTCTCCCGGTACAAAGTCAAAATAATTGTCCAATAAAAGCACCGTATCTTTCTGGCCGGACGGTTGCTCCTCGCGGCTGCCTACCGGTTTTCCGTCCGATGTATAGAGCCATTGCACGCTGTATGTTTCATCCCCGCTTTGCATCGTTCCACAAACCTCAATATAACCATCCTCATGAACGATGACTCTGTCATGTGAATAGTTCGTAATGGTTTCTGTCCCTTGATCAGTTACACGTGCAGTTTTTGGAAAGCTGACTGATAGCGTTCTTTTCCCGGAAGATTTTCCGCAGGCAGTCAGCATGGTGGCGCATAGGATTACGGTCAGCAGTACGGATAATAGCCGTACTTTTACGTTTGTTCTCATAGATTTTCCTCCTACTAATTTTTTGTAAAAATTCTTTTGTGTGTGACAATAAAAAGCAAGCGATGCGCCCGGTTATCCTACCGGATCATTTTTCAGTCTTGCACCACATCTCGTACAGGACATGGAATGGCTGTCCATAGCAGCACCGCACTGTGTACAGAAAACGGTTCCAGTATCAATCCCATTATTTTATAGGTCGATATGACCGCCGTACACTGTATGCCCACTTGCTTTATCTACAGGACGCTTTGTACCGCAGGCACCGCAGAAATCCTCATCCGGCGGAAGCTCCCTGCCGCAACCAGTACAGAATACCTTTTGTTCTGCATGATCCGGTTCAGACCGAGGCGGTTCCGGACGTCTGGTGCCACAGTTGACGCAAAATATCTCGTCTGGCAGCAATTCCCGACCGCAGTTGGTGCAAAACACCTTTTGTGCGGCGTCTGAAGCACCAGCGCTCTGATAGACCGGCTGTCCGTAAGGCTGTCCATATGGTTGCGCAACAGGCATTTGGTAGACAGCCCTTTCCTTTTTATAGGGATGCGTCAGCCACCAGCCCAGCAAGAAGGTCATGGGGAGCCCCACTGCCAGAATGGAAAACATACTCAGCATGATTCTGCCATGGTCTGGTGCATGATTAATGATTGCCACATATCCCTGATACAGGTCAGATAGATTGCACACCAGGCACAAAATACCGGGAACAAACCAAATCGCCCGGTTGAACTTTGCAATACCGGATTTCTCCTTCCAGTCCTGAAAGGCAGCAAACAGCAATAACAGAAGCGCAATCGCTGCGGCAATTGCTTGGCCTAAGAGAAGATCTTTCCAAGCCGGCCCCAATAAGCCACGGCTAAACACAATATCGCAGATGCATAAAAGCTGTATGACTAGTTCCAGCCCCAAGGCGAGGAAAAGGGTTAGTCTCCGCTTCCGCTGGTACAGCACCACTGCCAGCACGATCCCCGAAATCAGGGAAAGAATTGGAAGAAGTAGGGTGTTCAGAAGCCGGTTCCAGGGCATATGTGGAAGTGAGGCATAGGTCATAAAAATGCTTATTAGCCCCAGTAGCACATTGGCTGTGCAGAAAATCGCTGCTACCGGAAATTTTATTTTCTTCGTTTCGTTCATGTTTCTACCTCCAAGAAATACAATTAGACCGCCAATGGCCGCAATCGCTATCAGCAGAGCAAGCTGAAGTCCGTTTCCAGCTGTCTTAACCGGCGAGATACTGCCGTCTGCGTTAACCTTTCCGCCGATCCTGTCTCCATCCATTACCAGAAGCTCCGGCGTCTGCTCCCCGCTTTCTTCCTTGTTGGGCGCAGGCAGATTCATGGAGAACACCTGCCCGTTTTTAATGGCTACGTTGGGATATTCCGCAGCGCCGTAGCTTTCGCCGGTATCGTCAAAGGACATGGTCGACACCGACATTTCGCCGTCATCCGTCGCCGTGATCCGCAGGGAATACGCTTCCGGGCTGTCAAACACGCCGATGTGCTTGGAATTCTCCACCACCATCAGCGCCACCTCGGGGTACGCAGCAAGAAGCGCCTCATCCACCTGATTGTCCACAATCCGCCCGACGACCGCGCCGTCCTTCAAGACCTCCACGTCCACGGGGCAGTGAACTTCCCAGTAGGAATACGGGCTCTCGCACGATACGGCGCCCTCCACAATTGCCCGCAGATAGTTATCGATGATATGGTTTTTGGATGTTTCCAGATCATTCTCCCAGGAGAACCGATAGGCGAATTTATCGATATGCCCAAACTTTCCGTACATGGAATTTCCCGCCGCAGACAAGGTATCCCTTCCGTTCGGGCCATAGGTGTCAAAGAAATTGTAAATGTTGTGGATATTCTGGTAGCCGATCGTGACAGGAGCATCCACCTTGATGGAATCGATTGCACCGTAGGTATAAGTAAAAACATGGGAAACATCGGTGTCCATGAAAATCCAACTATTCCCCGTCTCCGGATTGTTTGCCAGTGCAGTAATCAGATTCGCCGTAGCGCCGCCAAGGCTGTGCCCGGTAATGAAAAAGGCACGTGACTTATCATACAGATCCTCGTGGGCATTGGCATACGCCTTCACGGCCTCCCAAACCTTTTTCTCAAAGTCTTCAACATAGTCGTAGGCCATATAACCCAGGAATTCTCGGTTCGCCTTCGCAAAGTGGTCCCCGATAAACTCTCTTTTGACTACGGATCCCCGGACAACGATGAATATGAGATTCATCTCTTCGCCGTTCAGCCAAATCGGAAGGTGGGCAATGCTGAAAGCATTTTCTCCGCCGTAATTGAAGTTTTCGATATTTGCATCTTCAATACCCAACTGGTAGAAGAGCTGGCAAATCTCCTGCTCACCCCTGCCTGCCGCCATACAGAGCATCGCGCCGAGCGTTGCCAGTTCATTGTCATACACATAGGCTGATTTCTCAAACAGGCTATTTCTGAACTTTACGGACGCTCCGGCATAACTGACCAGAATCCCCGGCATATATTCGTCCGCACCATCCACGTCTGACACCCATTCATATGCCCTGTCCGGCCACCAGCCATCCGGGTAATCTACAACAATTCTGTTGTTTTCCAAATGATAATAGATAGAGTCGATACCGTTCTGGAA
>OMZJ01000054.1 GCA_900315495.1 uncultured Lachnospiraceae bacterium | reverse complement strand
TTATCTATTCGCTTTTCATTCAGCTCAATTCGGTATTTTCTGGCCCTGACGGATGCTTTTACTTCCGCAAGGTAAGCAGCAATTTCTTTTTGGGTGGCATCCATAAAACTGCCTTTCCGCCGGAAATGATGGCATTTGATTGATTTACTATCATTATAATATATCAATGATGTGCTTTTGTCAATATCCCATCATGAAGTTTTAACGCATATCTTTCTTCTGAAGGCAGTGAAAACAAGAACGAAGATTCCGGCGTATTGGCAGTGTGAAAACGTCTCCCGATCGGGGAGAAAAGGTAAAAAGAAAAGCACGAATCAGTCCGCCTCCTGCAGGAAACAGGCTGATTCGTACTTTGTTCATTGGTGTTATTAATCCGGATTCTGCGCTTCTGCCTTTCGCAGCCCTTTCCTGATTTCTCCGGCCAGCTCGAACCCCTTCTTGGCGGCAATGACCGCGATAATCTCGTTGATCACCGCGGCCGCCGCGATGGTTCCCTTGACCAGCGTGGAAAGTTCCGGCCGGGAGGCGGCGAGAACGCCGCAGATGATGCCTGTAAACACCAGGGAGACGCCGGAATGCGGCAGGAGTGTCAGCCCCAGATACTTCTGCACGGTGACAGGCATATGCGTTGCCCGGGCACCCGCTCTGGCGCCGAAGTACTTGCCGAAAGCCCGGGAGATAATATAGACCAGGGTATACAGACCGGCGCCGAGGATCAGATGATAATCCAGGGGTGCCCCCAGATCCACGATCGCGGCCAGCAGGCTGACCGCCAGAATCGGATGAAACCATGCCGTGTCCTGATCAAGCTGCATCGGCGGGATCTGATTGGAGAAAACCGCGGAGAAGGAAACGCCCATCAGCATGTAATTGAGTGTGATGTTCGTGAAAACCACCCGGTTGAAAAACAGGCCGACTGCCGCGGTGAGTGTGATTCCGCCGACCAGAATCAGAAGGGTTCCCGCTTTCCCGGGTCTCTTTTTCAGAAGCCACCCGGCCGGGATCCCGGTGAGTACGCCGATCCCGATCGGGAGGAAGATCATCACGGGGATCATATACAGGGGAACCGCGCCGCCGGACACCTGGCTGGCGATGAAGGAGTTGACGGTAAAGAAGACGGCGATTCCGACGATGTCATCCAGAACGGCCATGGGGAGGAGCGTATCCGTCACCGGCCCCTCTGTGTGAAATTCCTGCACGATCGACAGGGCCGGTGCAGGTGCCGTCGCGAGAGCGATGCCGCCGAATGCCAGCGCAAGCCATACCGGCTGATGTGTCAGATACAGAACAACCGCAAAGGCCGCGGAAACCACCGCAAAGGTGCCCAGAGACTGGGACAGGGTCGTCAGGATCAGCGCCCGCCCGTACGACTTGATTTTGGACCAGATCAGCTCCGTACCCAGCATCAGGCCGAAGGCACACTGCATCCACGTAATGATGATCTTATACCAGGCCGCATCCAGAATCGGCTGCGAGAGCAGCCCCACTCCGTACGGGCCGAACACCATGCCGGCGATCAGCCATCCCAGAATCGCCGGCATCTTGATTTTTGTGATCAGTCTGCCGCAGAGCCAGGCGAGAACCAGCATGCCCACCCAGCGGAGCACCATTATCAGTCCGTTCATATCTATTTACTTCCTTTCCGCAGCTTCCGGTTCATTCGTAATTTCCGGGAATCAAAACAGTCATATTCATACCGACATTGAAGTGTCCGCCTGTTTGAAGAATCGCAGTTTGAAATTTTCTGGAATTCTGTATTGTTAACTGCCTGGTAAAATTTCATACTGACGCATTCTTCACGGATTTCAGGCAGTCAATTTCTTTCCAGAATCCCATACAGGAAAATCTGCACCAGATTTCTGCAGTCCTTTTCGTGCACCGCAATATCTGTCTCTGCTTCTGTGTTCTCCGCGTCGGCAGCTGTCCCCTCCGGTTTTTTCAATTCTTCCCGGTTCTGATAACTTGCATTCAGGGAATCCTGGAACATCCGGAACGCCCGGACAATTTCATCTCTGGACAGGTCGTTTCGAAGTCTCCGGTTCTGCAGGATCCTTGTCAGGTAATGGTCGTTCAGGGCATCGAAATCCTGACGGATTCTCAGAATCTCCCCGCGCAGGTGATCCGGCGGAAAGACAACGGCGCCGCAGAAAAGGCGGGCGTACTCCGGATGCGCCTGGAAAAAGTTCATGCGGATCTGGAAATAATCGGTCAGAAGATCTTCCTGCCGGGTTTCCTCCGAAATATGTCTCTTCAGGTATTCCGTGAGTGTATCAAAGCATTCCCGCAGGCAGGCCAGATACAGCCCGTCCTTTGAATCAAAATAGTGGTAGATGATCCCCTTGGAGATCCCACCGGCCGCGCAGACTGTGTTGAGAGAGGCCGCCTCATATCCGTGGGCCGCAAACTCTGTCATGGCGCTGGAGAGTATCTTTCCCCGGGTTATCTGATTCTTTTCTTCTCGATTCATACATTCCTCCAAATAATCGACCATTCGGTCAACAAATGGCAGTGTAGCATAAATCGACCGATCGGTCAATAATACATATTAGAAAATTTCCTCGACATCGGTTCAGATGGACGGGCAGAGCGGGATTTCTTATAATGATATCGCGACATGGAAGGCAATCATCCTGTCCGAACCTGCAGGACCTGCAGGATCTGCCCTGCGTCAGGTCAGATGATGCAGCGGCCTTGAATGCCATCCTGCCTGACCGGAAACTTTATGCTTTGCGCTGTGACCAGTCAGAAGGCAGATGAATCGCCCATCTGCTGCTCTTGATGGGAAGAGAAGCGGATTCGGGGAGGAGGAAAAGCGATGACCGAAAGAAGCAAAAGACGTCCGGGCATTCTGGTCCGGGGTTCGATACTTGTGCTTGCATTGCTTGCAGCGATTGTGCTCTGGCGAGTGAACCGGAATGATACATCTGCTGCCAGGCCAGCGAACCGTTTCGCTGGCTGTATCACCGCATACCATAGCGGGACAGATGCCGATGGCGATGGAATGGACGACCAGACGGACATACTGCAAAGTGCATTGCATTATACCGAGACCCATCCGAAATATAAAAGCAGATATTATGAAGGCGGGTATCCGAATGACGGCTGCGGTGTCTGCACGGATCTTGTTGCGGCCGCCCTGAAAGGGGCAGGTTTTGACCTGAGGGATCTGGTCGATCAGGATATTCGTCAGCATCCGGATCGTTACGATGTGAAAGCACCGGATCCCAATATCGATTACCGCCGCGTCAATAATCTCCGGGTCTGGTTTCAGAACAACACCATTTCCTGCACCCTGGACGTTCAGGATATTGAGGGCTGGCAGGGCGGAGATATTGTTATTTTTCGAAAGCACATCGGGATTATCTCAGATCGGAGAAATGAGCAGGGGATCCCCTATGTGATTCATCACAACAGCCCGCATCAGCGCTGTTATGAAGAAGACATTCTGGGAACGCGCAAAGACATAGTGGGACATTACCGCATCTCATAACGAACGGCGGTACCTGAATGTTGTAATGACAACATACAGTCCGGCGGAAAAACGATACGATAGAGGCACAGAGAGACAAGGAGGCAGCTGATCTGATATGAAAAAGCTTGATCTGAGCAAATCGGTATATGAACTGACGCAGGAATATCCTGAATTGATAGAGATGATGGTGGGACTTGGTTTTCCGGAGATCGCAAAGGCGCCGGTGCGGAATTCCGTCGGAAAAATCATGACGATTCCAAGAGGCGCCAAGGTCAAGAATATCTCCATGATCGACATCGTAACGGCCCTGCAGGCCAAAGGGTTTACGCTGGTCGGGCAGATGCCGGGGGCAAAACCGGAAGCGCAGGAAGGGCCGGATGTAAAATCGGAGCAGAGAGCAGAGTCCACAGCACAGCAGGAACGGAGTGTACAGCCTGCGCCGGACACGCAGTCAGAGCAGACCGCATCGTCTGCCTTCCGGACGACTCCGAGCGCAAAATCTGCTGCCAGGCAGGCACAGCCCGCTGCAGATGCTTCCGCGGAGCGGATCGCACAGCTGAAGAGTTATCTGAAGCGGCTCGGGGCAGGCGAAGATCTGGAGAGCGTCCGGGCGGATTTCGTCAGGAAATTCAGTGACGTGGATGCATCTGAAATCATGCGGGCAGAGCAGGAACTCATGCGGGAGGGGACGCCGCTGCCGGAGGTACAGAAACTGTGCGACATCCATTCGGCGCTGTTCCATGGCGCAACCCGGGAAGAGCAGATCGCCAACGCGGAAAAAGAAGTCCGGGCCTCCCTCTTAAGAAAGCGGGCGCGGGAAGTTCAGGCATCGCAGGAAGTCCGGGCAGGACAGGGAACGGAAGCCTCCGCGAAGGCGTCGAAAGCACCGGAAACACAGGGCGCTCAGGCAGCATCGATCGAAACGGCAGCATCGACTGTTCCGGGAGTACAGACCGCACCTGCTGCGCAGAGAGCACAGGCCGCTGAGCAAGAACAGAAAGCCCGGCCGGGACGGCCGGCATCTGCAGCCCATGTGACAGGCCCGCAGGATCGGAAGAACAAGGCCGCCGGCATGGAAGCGATTGCGGGGCATCCGCTTTGCACCCTGAAAAAGGAAAATGACGTGCTGGCCGCGCGGATCGCGGAGTTCCGGAAAACCGGGGATGCCTCTCTGATTGGGCAGATTCGTGAGATTGCCATTCACTATGCCAAGAAAGGTGACCTGCTGTATCCGCTCCTGAACGTCCGGTACGGCGTGACAGGCCCGGCCAAGGTCATGTGGACCGTGGACGATGAGATCCGGGACGCACTGCGGGATCTGGCGTCTGCCAAGGAGCATGACGCGGAATGGAACCAGAAGGCGGAAGCTGCGCTGACCCGGGCGGAGGAGATGATCTACAAGGAGCAGAACATCCTGTTCCCGATCTGCGCTGAGTATTTTTCCGCAGAGGAATGGCATCAGATCTATCGTGACAGCAAAGATTACGCGGTCTGCCTCGGTGTCGCACCGGAGGTCTGGGAGGAGGCGGAACAAAACGGCGCGCCTCTGTCCGCCGCAGCGGAGGGGGAAGTCGTCATGCCCGGCGGCCATATGACCGTGCCGCAGCTGACCGCGCTGCTGAATACCATTCCGATGGAGATCTCGTTCGTGGACGCGGACAACATCAACAGGTTCTTCAATGAGGGACACAAGGTATTCAAGCGGCCCGGCGCGGCCATCGACCGGGAGGTATTCTCCTGCCATCCGCCGAAGGTGGAGCCTATGGTGCGTCAGATCATGGATGATTTCAGAAACAACCGCAGGGATGATGTCTCGGTCTGGATGGAGAAGGAAGGCCGCACCATGCTGGTCCGTTATATGGCCGTGCGGGACCGCGAAGGGCATTATCTCGGAACCGCCGAAGTGGTACAGGACATGGAATTCGCGAAGGAACATTTCGCGAATGCGTGAGCGGAGCTGAAAATATTCTGTGAATGCATCGGCTGACCTGAGAACATTTTCGAATGTATCAGCAGACCCGAGAATATCTCGGAATTGAGCAGACGGATCGGAGAACATTTCAGGAATAGTCAGGCCGATCAGGATGCTTCTCGGAAATGGGAGAAGTGACCAAAGGTTTATCCCGTGCAAGCTGCGGTTTGGCGGTCGGCACGGCAATCTCGGAAATGGGAGAAGTGATCAGAGATTTTGCCCTTTTCTGAAGGAAATTGTCCAATGAAATGATTCAGGCCAGGGATATAAAAGGATAAATAAGAAGAACAAAATCGCAGGCAGTGCCGGAAACGGTACTGCCTGTTTTTGAATATGCCGTCTCAATATGCATGCCTCTGTAAAAGAGGCATGCGGCTGCCATGGGATTGTCTATGGAAGGAAAGTTCATTTCACTGCCATCGAGGAGATGGCTGCGCTCTCTGCCTCCCCTTGTCAGATGATTCCCCGGGCGCTATGATGAAACCCATCTGGGATCCGGCGGAAAGCCGGAGGGAAAGGAAATCAAACGATGATGAGCATGAGCAGTCAGACAGTTGCATTCGGCGGCGGAATCCCGCAGTATTCCGCGGAAAACGGCGCCGGTTTTGTGGATCTCTCGAAAGTCGAAGGGGAGACGGCGGCGGAAAAATCCCTGGCAGCCGGCAGCCTGAACGGAGCGGTTCCCGCGGCATTCACGCCGGACATGGACACGAAGGAGGTTCCGGCCAGAGAAGCCGGACAGGGAGTCTTTGCCATGGATCCGCCCTATGTCGATATCGCTGGTATTCCGCAGTATGAGGGCATCGTCCGGGCGTTTCACGGCGGGCTCCTGGATTCCTGCGTCATGCATCTGCACCCGGACGCCGTCCTGCCGCGGGCACAGCTTCTGATGGTGCTGTTCAAGGCGCTGCGGCTTGCGGGATGCAGACCGTATGAGGGCCATTTCACCGATCTGGGCCGCTTTGAATGGGATTCCTCCTATGTGCAGGCCTGTCTGAATGAGGATCTGATCGATCCCGCGACAGTGACGGAGGACCTTTTCCGCCCGGATGATCCGCTCACCGGTGAGGAGTTCGCCTCCTTCTGCGAGAGAGGAATCGTACAGAAAGAGCAGCGCGCGGGTCTGTCCCTGGAGGAAGCGTTCTCCCGCGCGAAGGCCCACGGAATCCTCCCGGAAAATGTCGATCGGAAAGCGCCCCTCACCCGGGCAGACGTCTACACCGGCCTTGCCCGGGTCATGGATCTTCTCAATAATGCGGATCAGGCGCTTCCGAAAGACGCGGAGATTCACCCTGTCGGGTGACAGGACAGATACCGGAAATCCAGTGACCGGATGTGAGGCGGTAAAACCGGCGCCGGCTGTGTCGGCGGATGACTGCCCGTGCGGCTTTCAGTCTGGGAAGCCGCTCTGGAAGCCGGAACAGAGAAAGAGCCGGAAACAGGTGACCGGAAGTTTTTTGCCGGGGGCAGGCATATGAGGAAAGGCAGTTCGGCAGGAATGGAAGAGAACACACATTTGCAGAAGGACAGAATCAACAGGACGGACGGGACTGACCGGGAGCGCATGACAGACCGGGAAGACATAGAAGACAGGAAGGACCGGGAGAATACGACAGACCGGGAAGACGGGACAAACCGGAGGAATCGCATCAATACCCGGGATCTTCCGGATCACATTGAAGTCCGGGGAGCGAAGGTCCACAATCTCAAAAACATCGACGTGGATATCCCCCTGAACGAGATCGTCGGCATTGCCGGTGTCTCCGGGTCGGGCAAATCCTCCCTTGCCCTCGGCATTCTGTACGCCGAGGGATCCCGCAGGTATCTGGAATCCCTGTCCACCTACACCCGCAGGCGCATGACGCAGGCGTCCCGGGCTGATGTGGATGAAGTCCGGTATATCCCGGCGGCGCTCGCCCTCCGGCAGCGGCCGGGTGTCCCGGATATCCGCTCCACCTTCGGCACGGGCACAGAATTGCTCAACAGCCTGCGGCTGATGTTCTCAAGGCTTGCCAGCCACCGCTGCCCGAACGGGCATTATGTGAAGCCGACGCTGAATGTCGCCGCAATGAAGGAGATCATCTGCCCGGTCTGCGGTGCCAGGGTCGATGCACCCGGGGCGGAGGACCTTGCCTTCAACAGCCGCGGCGCCTGCCCGACCTGCCAGGGGACCGGACAGATTCAGATCGTGGATGAGTCGACCCTGGTGCCGGACGAGAACAAGACCATCGATGAGGGAGCTGTTCTGCCCTGGCAGACCCTGATGTGGTCGATCATGAAGGACGTCGCCCGCAAGATGGGCGTCCGAACCGATGTCCCCTTCAAGGACCTGACGCCGAAGGAGCGGGATATCGTCTTCCACGGGCCGGCGGTCAAGCAGACGATCGTCTATCAGAATCGCACCAACGGGGCGGCCGGGGACCTCAGCTTCACCTATTTCAACGCAAAGTACACGGTGGAGAACGCGCTGGCTAAGGTCAAAGATGAAAAGGGAATGAAACGGCTCGAGAAATTCCTGAAAATCGGTGTCTGTCCGGACTGTCACGGGACAAGGCTGTCGGAGGCCGCCCGGGCGCCCCGAATCCGCGGAATCTCCCTGGCGGACGCCTGCAAAATGTCCCTCACGGAGCTCTGCGCCTGGGTGGACGGCGTCCCGGCGTCGCTTCCGGAGGAGATGCGCCCGATGGCGGAGAACATCTGTGAATCCTTCCGCGACGCGGCGCGCAGACTCCTGGATCTGGGGCTCGGCTATCTGACACTCGACCGGGCGGCCTCCACGCTGTCCACCGGCGAACGGCAGAGAATGCAGTTTGCCCGCGCCGTCCGCAACCGGACCACCGGCGTCCTGTACCTCCTGGATGAGCCTTCGATCGGCCTGCATCCCGCCAACCAGAGCGGGCTGGCCGGCGTCATGGACGATCTGGTCCGGGACGGGAACTCCGTGGTCCTGGTCGACCATGACACCAACATCCTGCAGAAGGCGGACTGGCTGATCGAGATGGGACCCGGCGCCGGAACCCATGGCGGAACCGTCATCGCCCAGGGCACGGTGCAAGACCTGCAGAACAATCCGGCTTCCGTCATCGGCCCGTTCCTGCGGGAACAGCAGCGCGTCGGAGAGCGGAAGAATGCCCGGATCTCGAAGGAAAGCCTGGAATCCGGGTCCGGGGCAGGAAATTCAGATTCTAAGCTCACGGCGGGAAGTGTGGAGTCAGGGATTGGAACGGAGAATTCGGCCCGCAAAACCGTAGAGAAAAGCCCGTTTTTCCCGACCGTGCTGGAGAAGTCAGATTTATTTTCTCTTGGCCGGATCCACATGGAAACGGAGGAGATCCACACCGTCAAACCCCTGTCCGTGGACATTCCCCGGGGAAGGCTCACCGTGGTCACAGGCGTTTCCGGATCCGGCAAAACCACAATGATTCTGGAGAGCCTGGTCCCGGCGCTGGAAGCGAAGGCGGGAAAGGGGAAGATGCCGCCCCACGTCCGGAAGATCGAAGCGGCCGGCATCGAGGACGTCAAGCTGATCGACGCGACGCCCATCGGCATCAATGTCCGCTCCACCGTGGCAACCTATGCCAATGTACATGACGAGCTGCGCAAGGTCTTTGCGCGGATCCCGGAGGCGAAGAAGATGGGGTATTCCGCGGGGGATTTCTCCTATAACACAGGGAAACTCCGCTGCCCCACCTGCGACGGAACCGGGGAGATCACCCTGGATGTGCAGTTCCTTCCGGATGTGAATATCCCCTGCCCTGACTGCCGGGGCTCCCGCTATTCCGGCAAGGCGGACCGGATCCGGCACGTGCCGAAGGGAGCGTCTTCCGGCTATTCCCTGCCGGAACTGATGTCTAAAGACATCGATGAAGTGCTCGACCTGTGCAGGGATCTGAAACTGGTGCACAGCCGGCTCCAGATTCTGCATGATCTCGGGCTGGGATACCTGACCCTCGGGGAGGCGACGCCCCACCTGTCCGGCGGCGAGGCACAGCGGCTCAAGCTGGCCAGCGAGATGGGCCGGCCGCAGGAGACCAGCCTGTTTGTATTTGACGAGCCGACCATCGGCCTGCATCCGCTGGACGTCCGGTCCCTGATCGGCCTGTTCCGCTCGCTGATTGCCCACGGCGCCACTGTTGCAGTGATCGAGCATGATCTGGATGTGATCCGCGCGGCGGATTACATCATCGATATGGGGCCGGGCGGCGGAGAAGAGGGAGGAAGAATCGTCGGAACGGGAACACCCGCAGACATTGCGGCGATTCCGGAGAGCAAAACAGGAAAGTATCTCTGAGTTTTTCCATCCGCCGGGCCGGCCAGCCCGGCGGATATTTTCAAAGAAAAAAATGG
>OMZJ01000053.1 GCA_900315495.1 uncultured Lachnospiraceae bacterium | reverse complement strand
AAAGGAGTGCACTTGGATCCCGGCGAGGAACAAACCGATGCTGATCCTGGAGCTGATATCATATACAAAAAGGCTGCTGATGAATCAGCAGCCTTTTTGATATGCCGAAATCAGAGCCTCACCCGAATACGGACGAATGATAAATGAATTACGCTTCCTCCGGACGGTTGACCAGTCCGGTGAAGAGAATGGATCCGTCATCTCCGGTCAGGACAAAGAGGAATGGGCGATCTACCGTAAAGTCAATGTTTTCCTCGATCAGTGCCGTGCCTTCCATCTTCACAGCTGTGAACGCAGCGGCTTCGACGCCGTCCTCATCGGCCTGCACCCTGGCTGCGTGTTCAATCTGAGACACAAAGCACCCAGGCTCTTCGATCAGGGGAGTAAAATCCGCCTGACTCTCAAAGATCTTCGTGACACCAAGCTTCTGGAGGGAATCAGCAAGGGACAGGCGCGAAGCTGCGTCAAACCTCGGCAAAGACAGGCGCACATTGGCAAACTGCGAGGAGATGCCTTCTGCCTCCGGATTCTGAACCAGCCGGATTACCTCCGGGTTTGACGCCAGCTGTCCCACACCATCGGCATCGTTCGGCAGGAAGATCCACATGGTTCCCGCGGAGAGGGAGAGCGGCAAGGCGCGGAATCCGTCGCCAGAGTACACCATCGCGTGCAGCTCCTGGTGCATCATCGGGACTGTGAGGTCCGTTTTCCCGTAGAAAACTTCCTCCGTGGTGTCCTCTTTGGCAAAGCTCTCCTGCCAGGACGCCTTGTAATACAAGGTGGAGATCAGCGCCAGGACGGTGTCCGCATCCATCTGCATGGCATCCGCCTGCTGTTCCAAGAGGTGGTTCGTGTTCTCGTTGATCCAGGTGTGCAGTGCGCGGTTTGCCTCCTGACCGGACAGATCTCCGGCAAAGGAGGAGACGTGATACCGCTCCGCAAGGGTCTGCAGGGTGTCATCCCGGAAGGCCACGTCCTGGTTCATCCACAGCGAGTTTGCCGGAAGGATCTCCGCAAGGGGCGTATCCTGCGCGTTTGCGTTCCAGACGGCATCCGCGGTTTTCCGCAGATTCTGCAGGCTGTCGGCGCCGAGAAAGTCCAGAAGCTGCCCCTGCGTCTCTCCGCCGGTGCATTCGGTCAGCATTGCCAGGGCAAAGTACAGGTTCACCGGGGAACAGACCGCATTCGTCTCCCCGTCATCGGCGAGAAGCTCCTGCATTGTTTTCTCATAGAACGCCGCCAGAGAAGGCTGCAGATCCGCACTGGCCTGCTGTGCCTCAAGGTGACTGTTCCACCAGGCCGAATATTCCTCGGAGTACTGGAACGCCTCGGGATCCTGTCCCTCCCCGATGCGCTCCACCGGGTCCGCCGCATGCACAAGAAGCGGCAGGGAGGAAAGATCAAAGTCCGCCGGATCTTCCCCGGTTTCCGTCGGATTGTCCTCTGTTTCCTGCGTCGCTTCAGCCCCCGCACCGATACAGCCGGCGGATTCCGAATCGGACGATTCCTTCTCCGCCGCGCCGGCCGGGACCGGGAAGCCGGCAGCCAGCGATACTATCGCCGCGATTCCCGCCCATCGCATACATTTTATCTGTTTCATTGTCCTCTCCTTCTTTTCTTTCCCTTCTGAGCCTCCCCCCGCTGGAGCATTGCTGCGCGAAAATCTTCAGCCCGTCCCAGTCGCTTTCTGTGTCTTCCACGCCCGGAGAGATGTGATTCCGACCGGTTGGGGCCTGATTTCCGTCCGATCTTTTTGTTTTTCAATGCCAATCCGGATCACTGGGCAGTAATGCGATGAAACTTTTGAAGATCAGTCCTCCGCGGAAGAATCCGCGAGGGAATACTCGACGGAGACGCTCGCGGTGATCTCAAGCTGTCCCGGGGTCAGCGTGCGGCTGGAATCCGCGGACGACGCATCGTAGGCCTCCATCACTTCATTGGCTGCGTAGGAACGCGTCTCATATTTCGCGGAGGTGTCCTGGTAGCCTTCGTCAATCCAGGTCGCCCGGATCACCTTCAGGCCGGCGGCTTCCGCGATCACATCCGCTTTTCTCCGGCAGTCCTTCATGGCCTGTGCCAGTGCCTGGTCATAGGCCTCGTCATAGTTCGACGAGAGGAAGTTGACGTACTGCACGTTGTTGATGCCCGCTTTCACGCCCTCCGAGATCACTTTCCCGGCGTCATCAACGCCGATACCGGTGACGGAAAGCGTTGTGGTCACCTCATATCCCGTCAGCGCCGGATTGCCCTCTTCGTCCGTGTTGTTGTAATCGTACACCGGGCTCATGCTGTAGTCGCTGGTGCTGACCTCCATCCCGTCGATGCCGAGGGCCGACAGGGCCGCCTGCACCGCGTCCGTCTTTTCACTGTTTTCCTTTTCCGCCTCCGCGGCGTCTGCGTTGGTCGTATCGACGCTGAAGGCAATCTCCGCCATGTCCGGCTCGATCTTCACGCTGCTCTCCGCGGAGACCGAAACCGTGGCCACATCCTTTTCTTCTGCTTCCTCGGGCTCTTCCGAGGCATTCATGGTTTGAAAGAGCGATGTCTCCGGCGCGGCAGCGGCCGGAACCGCATACAGCGCAGACCCGATCAGTGCAGACGTTACGACAGCAGTAAACAGATTTTTCTTCATCATAAGTTCCTCCTTCTCTGGCATGGGGTTTCTCAGGTTTTCCCGGGGCTTTGAAATAATCCCCTCCCCTCTGCCCTGTATACCATTCAGCACGGGAAAATGTTGCAGCAGCAGAAAAAATTTTTAGTCAGGGAACCAACGGCCCGATACGTTCCGATGAAAAGCGGTTCTCCCGGAATCCGAACACAGTCATAACAGTGGCTTTGGGGGTGAGATTTCGATGAGCTATTCCAAACATTTACATATAGCATTTTCGCTCAGCTGTCAACTCGGATCTGCTGAAATCATGCTGTTCATCCGGATCTGCCGAAACGATTGAGATTTTTGAACGAAAATGAGGGCAGCGGCTGACAGCCGCTGCCCTCATGAATACGGGGCGTTTTCCTGAGATTGAAACGGACGAAAGAAAATCCACTTACTTCTCCATCTCTTCCCGGACTTTCTTCAGGTAGGACATGGTATCCATCTGGTGGATTTCAATCCCCTTCTTTCCAAGCTCTTCCTGGGCTAACGGCACCAGGTCCTTGGTCAGATACCCTGCCTCCAGAACGCTCAGACAGGTCTTTTCCAGACGTTCTGCAAAATCGCAGAGCTCCTTCTGGCCGTCCAGCTCGCCGCGCTTCCGGAGCGCTCCGGTCCAGGCGAAGATGGTCGCGATCGGGTTGGTGGAAGTGGTCTCCCCCTTCAGGTAGCGATAGTAATGTCTGGTCACGGTGCCGTGCGCGGCCTCATACTCGTACACACCGTCCGGGCTGACCAGGACGGACGTCATCATCGCCAGGGAGCCGAAGGCGGTGGAGACCATGTCGCTCATGACATCCCCGTCGTAATTCTTCAGGGCCCAGATGAATCCGCCCTTGGAACGGATGACTCTCGCCACGGCGTCGTCGATCAGCGTATAGAAGTAGGTCAGGCCTGCCGCCTCGAACTTCTCGCGGTATTCCTCGTCGTACACCCGCTGCATGATCTCCTTGAAGCACCCGTCATAGATCTTGGAGATGGTGTCCTTGGTGGAAAACCAGACGTCCTGCTTCACATCCAGCGCATAGCTGAAGACCGAGCGCGCATAGCTCTCGATGCTCTTCTCCTTGTTGTGCACGCCCTGGAAAATGCCCGGTCCCTCCAGCGTCTGGATTTCCTTCCGGGTCACGGCGCCGCTCTTTCCGGTGAATACGAGCTCACAGGTTCCGCCCTCGGTGGTGCGGATCTCCGTGTTCTTGTAGATATCGCCGTAGGCGTGGCGGGCGATGGTAATCGGCTTTTCCCAGGTCTTCACGTTCGGGTGGATGCAGTCAATCATCACCGGCGCGCGGAACACAGTGCCGTCAAGCATGCCGCGGATCGTTCCGTTCGGGCTCTTCCACATCTGGTGCAGCTTATATTCGCTCATGCGCTGCACATTCGGCGTGATCGTCGCGCACTTGACCGCGACACCCAGGCGCTTCGTTGCCTCCGCGGCGTCGATTGTCACCTGATCACCGGTTTCATCCCTGTGGGGAAGCCCCAGGTCATAATATTCCGTCTTCAGCTCGACAAACGGATCCAGAAGTTCCTCCTTGATCCATTTCCAGATGACCCGGGTCATCTCGTCGCCGTCCATCTCCACAATCGGATTCTTCATTACAATTCTGCTCATCCGTATCTCCTGTCTGATCGATCGTCCGCATTTTTCTTTGAATCGTTTATGCTTTTGAATGATCTGTATTGACTGGATCATTTGATCTGTACAGATTCCGTATTGCTTTTTACCTTTTTACTTTTTCTTTAATTCCTGATAGCGGTTCATCAGGCAGCCGGCCAGAAGGATCCGCCGCTCTTCGTCGGTGAGGATCCCCAGATGCAGCGTCAGGGGTTCGCTGCAGAGGTCCGTTCCCTTCTTCGCAGGATCCGCCTCAAGCGCTGACTGCCGGATCGCGTACCCGGTCACGGTCTCCTTCCCGTCCAGCAGGGCCTGACGGATGCCCGGGACATAGACCCAGTCCCAGGTCTCATAGGGGAAATCGCCCTCCACCGTGAAGGGCATCATGCCCCAGTTGATGACGTTGCTGCGGTAGCGCTTGGTGGCATATTCGGAGCAGAAATTCGCGGCGCCGCCCAGGACTCTCTGGCAGGAAGCAGCCTGCTCACGGGCGGATCCGTCGCCCGGCTTCACACAGTAGATCGCGGATCCGATGGAAGTCCGGCCGCTGTCAAAGCCCAGCTCCTCCGGCTTCTTCTTTTGGATCTCCTTTGTGCGCCCCACATAGGCGGGTTCGCGCCGGGACAGAGCAAACTCGGACAGGCGGATCGGGTTGCTCCGGTACGAGGAGGTCTCGCCGGACGGAATCAGTTCGTCGGTCGTGGTCACCGGGTCACGGATCACCGCGGCCAGCTGCACCAGAAGGTCCTCTTTGAGCGGCGCGATCGGCGGCCAGTCCTTGATGTTCGGGCCGTAGACCAGAGGCTCGGAGGGCACCGGGCCTATCTTCCAGCCGTGGTAGACCCGCTTCTCATAGATCCGGGCGTTATAGGTGTAGGAGGCCGGACGCTCGGTGTAGTCGATCTGGTCCGCTGCGGTCAGGATGCCGTGGTTTCTGGCCGTCGCTGCAATCGAGCGCGCATCCATCAGCGCGACGAAGGCCTTCTGTCCTTCGGCGGGCTTTGCCCCCTCGCGGTTCGGGAAGTTGCGGGTGGTATGGCGGATGGAGAAGCCGTTGTTTCCGGGCACATCGCCGGCGCCGAAGCAGGGGCCGCAGAAGGCCGGCTTGAAGATGGCGCCCTCCGACAGGAGCTCTGTCATGGTGCCGTCTTTCGCCAGCGCCGCCTCCACCGGAAGGGACGCCGGATAGACATTCAGGCCGAAGACACCGTCCCCGACATCCTGCCCGCGCAGAATATCGGCCGCCGCATGGATGTTTTCGAACAGTCCGCCTGCGCAGCCGGCGATTTCGCCCTGGTCCACCAGAATCTTCCCGTCCCGAATCTTGTCACCGAGGCCGATCGGGTCCAGATAGCGGTGCGGATCCGCAATAACCTCGCGGATCGGATAGGCGTTCGAGGGATGGAACGGCAGGGCGATCATGGGCTCCACCTTCGAGAGGTCGAGATCAATCCAGTGATCGTAATACGCCCCCTCCTCTGGTGCCAGGGTGCGGTACGCCTCCGGACGTCCGTGAATCGCAAAATACTCCTTCACCGCGTCATCCGTCTGCCAGATGGAGGACAGACAGGAGGTCTCGGTGGTCATGACGTCGATTCCGATGCGCTCGTCCATGGTCAGGCCCGCGACGCCCGGTCCGGCAAATTCGAGGATCTGGTTTTTCACGGTCCCGAAGACTTCTTTACAGAGGAGCAGCGCCACGTCATGCGGGCCGACACCCTTGCGGAGCTTTCCCGTGACATAGATCAGAACCACTTCGGGATCCTTGATGTCGTAGGTGTTCTGCAGAAGCTGCTTGACCAGCTCCGGTCCGCCCTCGCCCACAGCCACGGTTCCGAGAGCGCCGTAGCGGGTGTGGCTGTCCGAGCCTAGGATCATTTTCCCGCATCCGGCCATCTGCTCCCGCGCATACTGGTGGATCACCGCCGCATTCGCGGGGACGAAATTGCCGCCGTACTTTTTCGCGGCGGAGAGGCCGAAGATATGGTCATCCTCATTGATCGTGCCGCCGACGGCGCACAGGCTGTTGTGGCAGTTGGTCAGGGTGTATTCCAGGGGGAATTTCTCCATGCCGCTTGCCCGCGCGGTCTGTATGATGTTGACATAGGTGATGTCGTGGGACAGCATGCCGTCAAACACGATGTGACGGATCCCGCCGCCGTCATAGGAGCCGCCCTTTTCATGGGCCGACAGGATGCGGGACGCCATGGTGCGCTTCCGCGCCTCCGAAACCGGCACATCCCCTGCCGCGGCAGGTTTCCCGTTGCTATAGTAAGTTCCCTCTTTGTGATAGAACAATTTGTACACCTCCTGATCGAATGCGAAGAGCGTCTGCACGAAAAGGCGCCCCAGACACCTCCGACGCTTCTGTGAACTCCGATTTTCTTCCTGTGATACTGTACCGCAGAAAAGGGCAAAAAGCAAGCCGGCCAGATTCCACAGGAGGCTTCCGGGCACTCTGCCCGGAGTCACCGGCACCGGATCTCAGGCCCCAGTTTCTCCGGGTCCACTGGCTTTTCCCCGGGATCCGTCAGCCGGTCCGGATTGTAGGACAGCGTTGCGGTCCCGTGCCGCACCTGATACAGGACCATGTTTTTGAGAAACGTCGTCTTTGTCGGCTGCACCTCGTGCCGGAGAATGGCCTGGCAGATCCAGAGAAGATCCTTCGGGACGTCATAGGGCTGGCTGAGGCAGTCCGGGCTTCCGGCATATCCGGTATGACCGTTGAAATTCCGGTCAAAGGCGGGCATCAGCCCCACCACTTTCATGATCGAGCGGTAGATGGTGGTGACGCTCGCGTGGTCTGCAAGAAGATTTGTGTTGCAGCAGTCGCCGGAGAACAGGATGCGGTTCTTCCGGTCCAGGAACGCCATGCTTCCCGGCGTATGCCCCGGAACGGCATAGGCCTCGATGACTCTTCCGCCGAGGTCGATCCGCCATCCCTCCTCAATGAAGTGAAACACCGGCTTCCGCTCCCGCCGGTGCAGTGCGTCGGCGGAAAAATCATAGGCGTCGAAGCTTCCCATCTCACCGAGGGTGTTCGCGTAGTCGCTCAGTTCCGAGCTGGTGATGCTCTCCGCCATCAGAAGATCCCGGCGGTTCAGGAAAATTTCCGGAAACTGCACCATGCCGCCGGCGTGATCCAGATGCCCGTGGGTCAGAACCACACTGTACGGGAGATCCGTCATCTTCCGGACCACCGCGTTCAGGTCGCAGAATCCGCAGCCGGTGTCGATCAGAAGCGCCCGGGAGGACCCGGCCAGAAGGTACATCGTCACAAGGCCGTATTCATTGATCGCATAGGTGTTCACGGCAATCTCCGTTACCAGAGGCCCCTTCATTCCCATCGGATAGACTCTCCCTCCCTTTCCCCTTCCGCACTCTTTTTTTCCGCCGTTTCTTTCGGCGTTTTTTTCGCCGTTCTCCCTGCGGCTTCTCCGGCGTCCTTCTTCTTTTTCCGGGAGAAGTGCGCCCGGATCTTTCCGGCGCAGGCGGACACTCGGTCAGAAAAGCCCATGACACGGTCCTTCGGCGTCACTGGCAGGATGCAGTGGAACGTAATGATCCCATCCTTCCAGGATGCGGAGATCGTTCCGCCGTAGCTCACGCAGATACTTTCGGCGAGAGACAGGCCGATGCCGAATCCCTTCTGGTTTGTGTGTGACTTGTCCTCCCGGTAGAACCGCTCGAAAAACCGGATGTAATCCACGTTGCGGCCCTCCGCGTAGGAATTCGAGACCCAGAAGTGCACCTGCTTTCCCTTCTTCCAGGGACTCAGGCCGACCTCGATCGCGCCGTTCTCGTCGCAGTATTTGAAGGCATTGTCCGTCAGGAGGGAGGCCAGCTGCCGCATCTGGCTTTCATCCGCGCGGATCTTCAGCCCCTCCTGAATCTTCAGCCTGTACTCCTTTTTGTCCTGGATGGCCAGCGCCTTGAAGGGCTCCACAATCTCCGTGACCGCCTTCGAGAGGTCGATGTCGGAGAAGATATTCTGCTCCGACTGTTCCGAACTTCTGGAGATCATCACCAGGTTCTGGATCAGGCTGCTGAGGTGCTCGATCTGCCGCATGGTGGATCTGGTCCACTCGTTCTCGCCGCCCATCATCTCGATGATCTCTGTATTGGCCCGGATGACCGCCAGCGGCGTCTTCAGCTCATGACTGGCATTGGTGATGAATTCCTTCTGCCGCTTCGCGTTCTCCACCTCCGGCCGGATGATCCGGTTGGACAGGAGCGACACGATCAGAAGCGTGATCAGGGCGCCGGACAGGCAGAGAATCATGGTGTATTCAAAGACTTCCGTGCGCATGGAGTTCTGCGTAGTGCCGTCGACGAAGACCACCATGGACCCGCCGTTGTCCTGGGGGACGACCGTGTAATAAAAGCTGTCGATCTGGTGATTGGTCAGATATTTGGTGATGAGATCCGGCTGGAGTACCTTCATGGCATAGGAGACGGCCTGCTTGTAGGTAATGCCCTGGATATTGTCCAGGTTGACGCTTAGAACATTGTTCTTCTCGTCTGCAATCACGGTGAAATAGCGCGTCAGATAGAGGTTTCCGGGAAGGCGGTTGTGCTCGGAGGCATTCTCAATCTCTTCATTCGTCACCTCGCCGCCGCTCTCCACGACAAACGACAGGATCTGGTCGATCCGGGTCTGGTTCGCGTGCTGCATCGCCATGTTGACAAAGAAGCTAGTGAGCACCATGACGACCACAAAGGAAATCGTCATCACGGTGATGAATTTTCTCTTGAGTTTTCGGATTCCCTCAGAATTCATCTGCAGTCCTCCTTCCTTAGAGTACTATAACAATGTTGTACGGATCTTTTCGGCTCACGCGCCGGTCTTCAACTGGTATCCCTCCGACGTCTCCTCGATGGTCACGGAGGAGGCAATCGACCGAAGCTTCCCGCGCAGGTAAGAAATGTACAGCGATACCGTGTCCAGGCCCGCTTCCTCCCCGCTCCACAGATGTTCCAGAATCCACTGCGGGGTGAGCGGATGGCTGCTGTTCTGCACCAGGGCCTGGAGCAGCTCGTATTCCCGCGCGGATAGGCGGACGGAATTCTCACTGACGATTTCCAGTCCGTCCGAACGCATCTGAAAATCCCCGAAGCGGAGGTCCGCCGCGCTGTTTTTCGCGCTGCGCCGGCACAGCGACCGGACTCTGGCCAGGAGCTCCTTCAGGGAGAACGGTTTGGGCAGATAGTCGTCCGCACCGGCGTCGAGCCCCGCGACCCGGTCATCGATCTCTGCCTTTGCGGTCAGAAGGAGAACCGGGGTGTCATCTCCGGTCTCCCGAAGCCCACGGAGCACCTCCAGCCCGGTCTTTCCCGGCATCATGATGTCCAGAATCACCGCGTCGTACCGGTTCTCCTGCAGGTGTTTCTCCGCCTCAATGCCGTCAAAGACGGAGTCTGTCTCGTAGCCCTCATGGGTCAGAACCGCAGTCAGCGCCCGGTTCATGTCTTTTGTGTCTTCTGCAATCAATAGTTTCATGACTTGTTCACTCTATCCTCTGAATTTTCTTACTTCTCTGCCGGCGGCTCTCCGCCGTCTCCCTCTGCCGTGATCATATCCCGGATGGTCTGCATCGAGACATCGGTGGAGGCCAGTTCATCCGCGCAGCGCTTCAGCTCGCTGACGATCAGCTTTTCATTGCCCGAGATGTTCTGCTTGTACGTCATCAGATGTTCCAGTGCGGCCCAGGTATCCATGGAAATCGTGCGGATCTGGAATTCCACAAACAATCCGTGAATTCGCATGATGATGTGCAGGCTGCGGTAGCCGTTCGGCTTGACATGGCGGATGTAGTCCTTCTCCTCGACGGATTCAAAATCCGGCTGTGCCTTGAGAGCATTCGCAATGGTATACACATCGTTGAGGAACGGGCAGATAATCCGGATTCCGATGGCGTCCTGGCAGATCTCCAGCGCCGAGTGCTCATTCTCAGGAATTCCCTTCCGGCGGCATTTCTCGCGCATGCTCGCGTCCGTCTTGATCCGGGACAGGACGTGGTCCACGGGATCCCCCTGCTGGCTGCTGCCGGCCAGCTGTTTCCGGATCGCATCGATCCTGCGGAGCACAAAATCCATCGTCTCTTCCAGTTCGGGAAGGTGGTTGCCGTAGATAGTGTCGGACCGGTACACTCCCTTCGGGGACTCTGCTTTCGGAAGTTTTTCTTCAAAAGCTCTCTCTCCAGATCTCTCTTCCGGAGATTCTGAGGATTCCGGAGATTCTCTTTGGAAGGATTCATACCGGCTTTGATTCTGATTCATTTCCTGCATGGTTCTGTGACATGCGTGAATCCGGGTTTCAGATCCACAGATCCACACTCCCTTCTATGATCTCATAATAATCTATTTTCCCTGCCCACTGACTCTTCTGCTGGAAAGTACAGGCCTCGCACCATTCGCATCCCGCAGGTAAGACCCTGCCTGTCTGCCGCAGACGGAAGGAAACCGGATGATGCGGTCTCCCTTCAGTCAGAATATGCAAAGATTTTATAAAAAGGTGATCGAATCCGTACGATATGGACAAAATACGACATGGATTCATTTATTATTATAACAGAAATGGAAATGCGTGTGAAGTTCCGCCCCGTTAGATCGGCACGGAAATGTGTGAATATTTTCTAAAATTGAGGGATCTCTGTTTTCTGCGGGATGGCTTCAGGTCTACAGCCAGCAAGCAATCACACCAGGTACCGAAAGCCAGAAATCGAACGCGAGTCATGAATGCCCGATTTCCTGCCATTCACGAAGTACCTAAGCTTCCAAAGAAAAAAGCACCTGCCGAAGCGGGTGCTCTTTCCTTCTTGTGATCCTGGAACGTGCCGTTTCCATCCGTATCGAGGGTAAGCGACGTACCGGGGTGTTCCCCGTTCAGGAGGCCGTCCGCACCCCCCAGCTGCAAACGAGATCTTGCCTCAATCGTCTATCCAATTTTGCACAAGTCCCTGCACCTTCTTAAAAATGATTACTGCTTCAACAGAACCCGGATGTCGCCGGACATCGCAAGCTGGATCTCCGGCGAGAGCCCTTCCCCGCGCATTTTGTCTTCCCAGGCGCGGACCTCAGACAGAGGTGCGCCGCCGGTGTTGAGAAAGAGCCCCCGGACGCCGGTCCGGACTGCGCAGGCCATGTCACTGTCCAGTTCATTTCCGATCATAATGCTCTCCTCTGCCCGGAGGTTCTCCCCCCGCAGGAGCATCCGCATGAATTCCGGATCCGGTTTTTTGATGCCCTTGTCGGAGGAAATATAGACTGCGTCAAACAGCGGCAGAATGCCCAGCATTTCCATCTCTGGGATCGTGAACAGGTGCTGCGCATTGGAGAGAAGGTAAATCCCGGCGCCGTTTTTCTTCAGCTGCCGCAGAACTTCCTCCGTGTGGGCAAACAGCCGGAGTCTCCGGATAGAGAGCGTCCGGAAGACGTCGGCAGTCAGTGCGACGGTTTTCGCATCGACGGTGCGCTCCGCGGGATGGCGAACCGGCGCCTCCTCATAGATCCGCCGGAAGACGTCGGCGATATCCGGTTCCGGCCAGGGTGACCCTGTCTCCTCCCTTTTCTTCTCGGTTTCCTCCGCGCAGAGCCGTTTCCAGGTGCTCCGCAGTTCAGCCGGATGGTATTCAGCCCCCTGCCGGGCGAGAAATCCGGCCAGAAATTTCCAGAGAGATTTTGCTTCCTCGTCCGTCCGGATGTCTACCAGCGTGCCATACAGATCAAAGATAAAATTCCGGTACATCCATCTCACTCCCGATCCTTTGAAAAAACGGGCGGCAGATCGCTCCGCCGCCCGTTGTCGTCTTTGTTTCCGTGTCCTGTGTCCGGTGCAGACCGCAGGCCGGTCTCCGGCCGGGTCCGTTTCCGGTCCGTCAGCCCTTGACGGCTCCGCCGGTCACGCCTTCCACATAGTACTTCTGCAGTGCCATGAACAGAATCGTCACTGGGATCGCCACCAGCACGCCGCCGGCACAGAATCTCGTGAAATACCCCTGGTAGTCGTTGGTGTTTACCCAGCGGTACATTGCCACGGCTACGTTATAGGACTTGTCCGTGCCGAAGGCCACATACGATGCGAAGATGTAATCGCACCAGGGTGCCATGAACGCGGTCAGTGCCGTATAGATGATGATCGGCTTGGAGAGCGGCAGGATGATCAGGTTCATGATCTGGAAGTTGTTGGCGCCGTCGATCCGGGCCGCCTCATCCAGGGACTTCGGGATCGTGTCGAAGTATCCCTTGCACACGTAATAGCCCATGCCGCAGCTGGCGATGTAGGTCAGGATCAGGCCGGGAACTGCGCCCTGCTGGGTCAGCCCGAACTGCTTCAACAGGAAGTACATGCAGATCATGGTCAGGAATCCGGGGAACATGCCCAGAATCAGCCAGAAGCGCATCAGAAATTTTCTTCCCTTGAAACGCATGCGGGACAGCACATAGGAGACGCACAGAACGACCAGCGTCTGCAGGACGGCGGTCACACCGGCGATGATGACCGTGTTGCCGTACCAGCGCAGGTAGTTGGTCTCGCCGGAGAACAGGAACTTATAGTTATCCAGCGAGAAGTGCTTCGGGATGATGTAGCTCACCATTCCGCCGTACTCGGAGGCAAAGGAGCGGAAGCTCTGCATGACCAGTCCGAAGAATGGGAACAGCCAGATCAGGCTGATCAGAATCAGGACCAGATAGGCAACCGCATTTCCGATCTTTTTGTTTCGCGACATCGATGAAGTCTTTTTTGGCGCAGCCATTACTGAAATCCCTCCTCATCCTTGACCGAAGGAAGCATGTTGTAGACAACCAGCGAAATCACTGCCGTGACCACGAATACCATGATGCCGATGACTGCCGCCATCTTGTAGTTGGTATCCGTCACCGTCATCTTGTAGAGCCAGGTGACCAGAAGATCCGTCGAACCAGCATTTCCCGCCATGCTCAGGGACTGCGGACCGCCGCCCGAGAGCAGGTAGATGACGTTGAAGTTGTTGAGGTTTCCGGTATACTGCGTCAGGAGGAACGGGCCGGTCACAAACAGCATGTAAGGCAGCGTGATGTACCGGAACATCTGGCCGGCGTTTGCGCCGTCAATCCGCGCCGATTCATACAAATCCGCCGGAATGTTCATCAAAAGGCCTGTGGCAATCAGCATCATGTACGGAATGCCGATCCAGATATTGACGACGATGATCGTGATCTTTGCCAGCGTCGGATTTGTCCAGAAGGGAATCGCCTTCTTGATCCAGCCCCACTTCAGGAGCGTCGCATTGATCAGCCCGTCATTGGCAAACATCTTGGAAACATACAGCAGAGAGACGAACTGCGGCACCGCAATCGTCATGACCAGAATCGTCCGCCAGAGCTTCTTGAATTTAATACCCTTCTTGTTGATCAGCATGGCCACAGCCAGGCCAAGGAAATAATCCAGGAACGTGGCAAACAATGCCCAGACCAGAGTCCAGAGAAGGACCTTCAGGAACGTGGAGCCGAATCCCGCACCGCCGAAGGAGAACAGGCTCTGGAAGTTCTTCAGTCCGACCCAGGTGAACAGATGGGTCGGCGACTGGTGCGACTTGTCGTAGTTGGTGAAGGCGACACAGATCATGAAGAGAATCGGCAGCACCGTGAAGACGAAAATGCCGAGGCAGGGAAGCGCCAGAAGCGTCTTGTCGAAGTTGTCGTCCAGCAGCGAAGCCAGAACCTTTTTGTTTGTGGGAAGTTTCTTTCCCGCCTTCAGCCGCTCTTCCTCGTTCCGATTCTCTCGCACGTTCATTCTCCACAGGAAGATGAACGCCGCGATGATGACGATGGTCAGAAGGCCGAACAGCAGGATGAAGAAACTGTTGTCTCCGTAGACCGTCTTGCGGTGAATCTTCTGTGTTTCGACCGTGCCGAGTGTATTGAACTTTGCCAGATATCCGAGGCCGAAGCGGAACAGATAGACAAAAAACAGCACTTCGCCGGCGAGCAGTGAAAAGCCCTTGGCAAACTGCCCTCTCAGGATGGGCCCAAAGCCAAGGATCAGGTACGAGATTCTGGTTTTCCAGTCACCGTCGCGGAACGTTGTACCGATTTCGGCGAATTCTTTTTTCAGGGAATTCTGTTTGGTGGTGCCAGTCATGATACTCTCCTCCCAGGGAGCGGAAAGGTCTCTCCAACCCCTTCCTCCATTCATAATCAAAGGCCGGCAAAGTATCCTTCGCCGGCCTCCCGGCCGTCCCTTCCGCGGACAGCCTGATTCTGATTCAGATGATTATTCCGCAGATGCGTAGGACTTGCAGGTGTCCTCAAAGGTCTGCAGTGCAGCAATCAGGTCGTCATCCGAGGAATCTGCGGTCAGCTTGCCCTGGATCACATCATCGCCGAGGCCCTTTGCCAGATCCCAGTACTCCGACGGATACTGACCCAGCGGCACATCGTACTGCATCTGGTCTTTCAGTGCGGTCAGAGCAGCATCGTCCTGGACATCGTCATCCTGCTGTGCATTCAGGTTCGACGGACCCCAGCCAACTGTCTTGTAGCGATCCAGCTGAGCCTCTTCATCGGACAGGTAGTTGGCCAGATCGTCGCAGATCTGAAGCTTGTCCTCATCCTCCTGCGGCTTCACGCCCAGAAGCTTGTAGCCGGAGAAGCCGGACAGCTGATAGGTCTCACCGTCGTCTGTCGTGAAGGACGGAAGCTTTGCGCAGGCAAAGTTGTCGCCGAATGCCTGCTTGATGGTGTCCTGATCCCAGGTGCCGTCCACGATTGCGGCATAATCCGTCGCGTTGTTTGCGGAAGAACCGTTCTGGAAAGCGGAAGAGCCGGCCAGCTTGATGATCTCCTTCAGTGCCGCGACACCCTTGTCGGACGCATAGTCCGTAGTGCAGCTGGTGAAGTTGCCGTCGGTATCGGTCTCATAGGAGAGGTCGCACCCGGTGCCGAAGAAGAATGCGGTCTGATACCAGCCGGAGTTGATCTCCATGTAGAAGTTCTTCCCTGCAGATTCGCAGTCGGAAAGGATCTTGTCCAGATCGGACGGATCGGTGACCACGCTGCTGTCGTAGTACAGGAAGTAGCCGTTGTCGGAAGTCAGCGGATAAGCGTACAGGGTATCGCCGACGGTTGCCGCATTGACGGAACCCTCGTCGTTGCGCTCGGTGACGTCATCCACATAGTCCGGATTGACTTCCTCGAGGGCTCCTGCGGAAACCAGTCTTGCGATCTGGTCCTGTGCAAAGCCGTAGACATCGGCAGCGCTCTCGACATCGGTGATCACGTTCGTCGCGGCATCGCCCTCGCCGACCGGCTCCACGGTGAAAGTCACACCCGCGTACTGCGGATACTCTTCCTGGAATTTTGCAATCTCATCGTTGGTAAAGTCAACGGCCGCATCAGCAACCCAGACCTTGACTTCCTTGCCGTCGTAGAGTGCCGGATCCGCGCTCTCGGTGGTCTCCTCTTCCGCCATGACCGGAACAAGGTTCCCAGCCAGCAGAGAAGCTGCCGCGATGCCTGCGAACAATACAGAAACTGCATTCTTCTTCATGATATTCTCCTCCAGATTCTGTTCTTGAATCTTCTGCCCGGTTCGCACCCGGGCTTTGGCACTTTCGAAAAACCGCGAAGCCGGTTCGGAAACCTCCCCGTCGGAAAAGTTTCGTATGGTTTCGAACCGTGTTTCGTAATCTTTCGTGCTCTGCCCATAATTTAGTAATTATCCCCTGATTTGTCAATACCCATTCTGCAATTTATCCCGGATTCGTCGTATTGTAATAATTCAGGCGAGGACTTTTGTGCACATTCCCAGTCAATGAATTTTGTATGTTTTCGTATTATTTCGCATACTTGAATTATGATCTTCGCATCACTATAATGAGAGCAGGATTTCAAAGCAGATTCATTCAGATTTGTTCACGTTTCGCAGACGGGCGGCAAGGTCTGCCGGGCGCTGACGAAGGGAGAAAAAGACTGTGGGAGCAACAATCAAGGATATTGCGGAGAAGCTCGGGGTCTCTGCGGGGACCGTCTCCAAGGGGCTGAACGGCGGAAAGGATATCAGCGAGCAGCTTCGAAAGTCCATACTGGAAACCGCCGTGGAGATGGGCTATGAGAGCCGCCGCCCCCGGAAAGAGAGCCAGGGATGCCTGATGGTCTTCGTCGAAAACATGGATTACCGGACTTCCGGTGATTTCGGCTACGATATCATCCTGGGCTTCCGGAAGGAGGCCTATGCCGCCGGCTGGGACGTGGAGGTCCTGCCTGTCACCCCAGCGTTTCAGGCCGAAAACCGGTATGAGACGCTGATGATGGAGAAGGGATCCCGGGGGAGCTTCTTCCTCGGGTTTTCCCTGGAGGACCCGTGGATGGAACAGATCCGCACCACCTCCGTTCCGACCATCCTACTGGACAATTCCGTGCCGAACGCGAACGTCTCCTACATCGGAACCGACACCGAGGAGGCCATCGACGGCGCGGTCACCTACCTGATCGGCCTGGGCCATGAAAAAATCGGATTTCTCGACGGCTCCACCGGGTCGATGATCTCGGACCTCCGCATGGCGGCCTATCTGATGTCCCTGAAAAAGCACCAGATGCCGATTGATCCAAACCTGGCCATCTACTCCTATTTTACCTCCGACGCGGCGCACTACCACGTTCCGGGGATGCTGGACCTCGGCGCCACGGCCATCCTCTGCGGCAACGACCTGATCGCCAAAGGCGTGATCGCCAGCTGCCGGAACTGCGGCATGCGCGTGCCCGAGGATGTCTCCGTCATCGGATTTGACGACATTCCGCTGGACGCCCGGCTGAACCCGCCGTTAACCACCATCCGCCAGGACCGCACCGCCCTGGGCAGGAGCGCCTTCTATACGCTCCGCTCCATGATGGAGGGGACTTCCGTCAGCCGGACCCTGCTCCACGCCGAGCTGGTGGTCCGCCAGTCCGCCGCCGTGGCAAAGCCCCGGCGCATCACAAGGCGCAGTGTGGATTCGGACAGCGTTCTGTACAAGAATCCCCTGCTGTACGAGCAATACGCGTGAGAAACAGGAATCTGCCCGCGGCAATACCGTCGAAGCAATCATGCAGGCGGAAAACATCGTGATTACTGCACTTTCACAGTCTTCCGCAGGAAAAAGAAACCGAGGACAAACAGGACAGCCAGGGCAGCCACGGAAATATTGATGCTTCCGGTGATGCTGACCGTGATCCCGATCAGCATCGTCCCCACAAAGGAAGCTCCCTTGCCGCAGATATCATAGATGCCGAAGTACTCCCCGGAATTCTCCGACGGGATGATTGACGCATAATAAGACCGGGAAAGCGCCTGGATCGCCCCCTGGAACATGCCGACCATGAATCCCATGATGGCGAACTGCCACAGGTGGTGCATAAACAGCGCGAAAATGGCGACGGCGAAGTATCCCGCAATGCAGACGGAGATCAGCGTCGTGGACTTGTATTTCTGCGTGAGCTTTCCGAACAGCAGGGAAAAGGCAAAGGCGACTACCTGGGTCAGAAGCAGAACCACGAGAAGCCCGGTGCTGTCCAGCCCGAGGGCGCGGCCGATGGCCACCGCCTCGTCAATGATCGTATAGACGCCGTCAATATAGAAGAAAAAGGCCAGCAGAAAGTACAGGACCCTGCGGTCTTTGCTGTACATATGGGACAGCGTGCGGCCGATCCGCTTCACGCTCTCCCCGAGAGCCTTCCCAGACTGGAGGACGAAATTCTTCTGGCGGTAATTCTTCAGAAGCGGCACCGTGACCCCGACCCACCAGACCGCGGCCACCGCATAGGCAAACGTGATGGAGAGATTCTCACTCATGCGCCCGGTGGAGCCCAGCAGATAGAACGCCAGGCAGACGATGAAGGGGATGCAGGAGCCGATGTAGCCGAAGGCGTAACCGCCGGACGAGATCTGATCCATGCGCTCCGGCGAGGTGATGTCCGGCAGCATGGAATCATACAGGACCAGCGTCAGCTGATAGGCGCATTTGGACAGAATGAACAGGCCGAGATACATCCGGTAATCCGGTACCACGCCCATCAGGATGCAGCCGAGCGCGCCGGTAAACAGGAGCGACGTGAACATAGGCTTCCGGAATCCCCGATGGTCCGAGACCGCCCCGAGGATCGGCCCCAGAACGGCGACGATGATGGTCACCGCGCTGACCGCATAGCTCCAGTTGGCCAGGTAGACCGCGCTGCTCATCCCCGATTTTTCGGCCAGCGCGTCAAACCAGATCGGCATCAGCGTCGAAACCATCAGGGTAAAGATGGAATTTCCGACATCGTATAAAACCCACGATTTTTCCAGCCTGTTCAGATTGCGAAACATAGTTTCCCTCCCGCTGCGGCAGCATCGCTGCCGGCGTTTGGCCGGGATTTTTCCTGCTTTTCCGTCTCTGCCTCGCGCCGGCTGGTACACATACCCGCCGCATGATATGTATTAGACTCCGGGTTCCTCGTCTCTGACTTCTTTCGCCACATCCGGGTAGTTTCCAATCACGGCGTTGACGCCCCAGCTTTTCAGCTTCCGAATGGACTCCGCATCGTTGACGGTCCACGGGTTGACGCCGATGCCGTTCTGCGTGCAGTTCCACACCTGCTCCGCTGTCAGGGAGGTATAATCCGGGTGATAATAGTCCACACCCATCCGCCGGCAGTAGGCGCCGGGATTGTCCATCGCCACCGGGTAGAGGAAGCCGCAGCGGATCTTCGGATCCAGCCGTTTGACCAGTGCCATGGATGCATTGTTGAAGGAAGAAAGGATGATCCGGTCCTCGAGCTCGTAATTCTGGATCATCCGAAGAACCATTTCCTCCATGCCCGTGTAGTAATAGACCGAATTCTTCAGCTCGATGTTGGTCACGATATGGACCGCTTCCTCCGCCATCCAGCGCAGGTACTCGTCCAGCGTCGGGACGGTCTGCGGCGCAAACTGCTGCCCGAATCTGGCAGGATAGCTGTCGTTCAGCCGCCGCAGCTCGTCATAGGTGAAGGTGCGCAGGAACCCCTTTCCGTCGGTGGTGCGGTCTACCGCCTCATCGTGCATGATCACGGGGACCAGGTCCTTTGTCAGCTGAACGTCATTCTCGATGCCGTCGGCCCCAGCCTCCACTGCCTTCCGGAAAGCTAGCATTGTGTTTTCCGGATATTTTCCGCTGAAACCTCTGTGTGCAATGACAAGCATTTTTCTTCCCTCTTTCTCTCCTTGCTGTGTGTGCTTCTGCCGGTGAGATTCCCACACTTGGGGGTGCAGTCATTTTTCCGGTTTTTGCACCGGTGTGTTACTGTTGCGATCTGCGTGAACCCTCTCCCGGTTCCCGCAAGGAAAACTTCCCAGCTTGGCAGAATCAATATACCCCGCGCAGGAACTCTCCAGAATGTTTCCCGTGCGGGGTTCTCCGATCCCATTATACGACGGTCTGCCGCTTTCTGTCAGTACCGGCTGCCTCTTCTTCAGAGGGAAGATGTACAGATAAAAATCCGGCTCCGGCAGGTGCGTCAGTACCGGAACTTCTTTCTTCTCCGGACGAGGAGCACGACGGCCAGAACCAGGGGCATGCTCTCCGCCGCGATGATGGCGCCCCAGATGCCGTCCGCGCCGAAAATCCGCGGCAGCAGGAGGATGCACCCCACCTGAAAGACCAGGCTCTGCAGGAAGGTCAGAAGGGCGGAATCAAACCCGTCGTTGAGTGCCGTGAAGAGGGACGGAATCCACACGTTGAACCCGGAGAGCAGGAAGGAAAAGCTGTAGATCCGGAAGGCATGCACGGTCAGGCGCAGAAGCTCCGGGTCATAGCCGATGAACATGCGGGACAGGGGGAACGCCAGGAGCTCTTCCAGCACCGTCATCACGACACCGCCAATCCCCACGATGATCAGGCCCTTTTGCACAAGGCTTTTCAGCTCCCGCGCATCGCCCTCCCCGTAGTGGAAACTGACGATCGGCGCCGTGCCCTCCGCATATCCGATGCTGACCGAGGTGAAAATATAGGCGATATACGTCAGGACGCCATACGCGGAGACGCCGTCCTCCCCGATCATCCGGATGAGTTGCAGATTGTACAGGACGGCCACCACCGAGGTCGACATGGTGGTCATAAACTCGGACGCCCCGTTGGTCAGCGTTTTCAGAAGGACAACCGGTCGAAAATGGGTTCTACCAAGATGAAGGACGGAATCCTTTGCCCGGAAAAAATAAATGAGCGGGACGATGCCGCCGATCGCCTGGCTGATGACCGTCGCCCATCCGGCGCCGGCAACCCCCAGATGAAACACCGCCATGAAGAGGGCATCCAGACCGATGTTGGCCGATCCCGCCAGGAGCATGACGGCAAGCCCCAGCCCCGGCCTCTCGCTGACGACCATGTACTCCTGAAACATATATTCCAGCATCAGGAACAGAATGCCGGACACTAGGATCTGCCCGTAGCGGACCGCGTACGGCAGCATCTCCGGGGTCGCACCCAGAATCCGGCACAGCGGTCGGACCAGCGGGATTCCGATCACGGTGATGCAGATACCGATCACGATGCCGGCATACACGAGAAGGGAGAAGGTCTCATTGGCCTCCTTCGGCTTTCCCTCCCCCAGCTGCAGGGAGATCAGGGCGCTGCCGCCGGTACTGAACACGTACCCGACGGCGCCCAGGATCTCCGGCACGGGCTGAATCAGGTTCACCGCGGCAAAGGGCGTCTGTCCGACCAGGTTTGAGACAAAGAATCCGTCCACCATCGCATAGACGGATGTGAAAACCATCATGATGACCGACGGGAGTGCATACCGCAGAAGCCTTCGGACGATGAAATGGTCCGACAAGTGGACCGGATCGGTATGCCGACGGATTCTGCGCTTTCTTCTGCCGTTCATAAAACGAAACCTCTTTCTCCCTCTTTTCTCAATTGCTTCCGGCAGCCATTATTTTTTTATGTCCGGTCAGGTTCTGACCGAACATTGATGTCCGTTCAGATCTCCCCTGCGCGGAAGCAGGCCGCCTGATGCCCACCGCCGAAATCCGTAAGAACCGGCATCTCCTGCCGGCAGCGGTCCGCGGCAAAGGGGCAGCGCGACGCGAACTTGCATCCCTTCCCGCTGTACTGCTGCGTGCCGGAATCCTTCGGAATGCTGTCAAGGCTGTGGAGTTCGGGATCCGGCTCCAGGACCGAGGACATCAGCATCCGGGTATAGGGATGGATCGGCGCGCCGCACACGTCCTGCGCCGATCCGGTTTCCAGAAGAGACCCCAGATACAGCACACCGATCTGGGAGCAGATTTTCCGGATGATCTGCAGTTGGTGGCTGATGAACAGGTACGTCAGGTGGTTTGTGCGCTGCAGATCCTGCAGCAGGTAGATGATCTGGGCCTGCAGCGAGACATCCAGCGCGGAGATCGGCTCGTCGCAGACGATGAATTCCGGCGCCACGGCCAGTGCCCGCGCGATGGAGATGCGCTGCCGCTGTCCGCCGCTGAATTCACTGGGATAGCGATTCATGTCGTCCGGGGACAGTCCGACCGATTCCAGAAGGGAGGCAATCCTCTCCCGCCGCGCCTTCCCAGGGTACATCCGCTGAATCTCCATCGGCTCCCCGATGATCTGCGCCACATTCATGGACGGATCCAGCGAGGAATACGGATCCTGGAAGACCGACTGCATCCGGCGCTGATACGGCGCACGCTCCTTTTCCTTCAGTCCGGCGATATCCTTTCCCTGGTACAGGATCTGTCCGGCGGCCGGCCGAAAATAGCCGAGAATGGCTCTCCCGATCGTGGATTTGCCGCTGCCGGATTCCCCCACCAGGCCGTAGGTTTCTCCCTGGCGGATTGAAAAGGACACGTGATCCACGGCCGCAAAGGTTTCCGGGCGGAAGGAAATGCGCTTCGCACTCCGTCGGCGGAAGGTGACGACCAGATCCTTCACTTCAATCAGGTTCCTTGGGCTGTCCATCTCAATCCTCCTTCTTCCCGTCTGCAAAGCAGCGCGCCGTGTGTTCCTCCCCGACTGCACGGACCCTGGGCAGTGTGCCGCGGCACGCGGCAGAGGCCGCAGGACAGCGGTCCAGAAACGGGCACAGCGCGTCCTCCTTCTCTCCAACGGCCGATCTGCCCCGGTCCCGGCTCACGGAGTGCTCGAGGAACGGGCGGAATTCCCGATCCGCCCGCGGCATGCTGGCAATCAGCGCCTGCGTGTAGGGATGAACCGGATGGTGAAAGATCTGTTCCGCCGTGCCGGTTTCGACGACATATCCGCCGCACATCACGCTGATCCGCCGGCACATCTGGGCGACGACGCCCAGGTCGTGAGTGATCAGGATGACGCTGCAGCCGCGGCGCCGCTGGATGTCGCGCAGCAGGCGGAGAATCTGCGCCTGGATCGTGACGTCCAGCGAGGTCGTGGGTTCATCCGCGATGATCAGGTCCGGGCTGCAGGCCACCGCCATGGCGATCATGACCCGCTGCCGCATTCCGCCAGACAGCTCGTGGGGGTAGCTCCGGAAACACCGCTCCGGATCGCGGATGCCGACTTCCGCCAGGAGGGAGAGTGTCTTCTGCGCGGCATCCCTGCGGCTTGTGCCCTCGATCTGGCAGATCAGGTCGCTCATCTTGCTGCCGATGGTGTAAACCGGGTTGAGCGCCGTCAGGGAATCCTGAAAAATCATCGCGATCCGGCGGCCGCGGTACGGCATAAATTCCTTCTCGGAAAGCGAGAGGATCTCCTTCCCGTCAAATTTCACCGATCCGCCCGTAATCCGCGCGTTCGCCGGATTGATGCGGAGAATCGCCCGGGTGGAAACGCTCTTGCCGCTCCCCGACTCCCCGACGATGCCGAAGATTTCCCCCTGGTTCACAGAAAAGGAGACATCCCGGACCGCCCGGACTTCACCCAGATCGGTGTCAAAGGAAACTCCCAGATTGGATACCTCTAACAGTGCCATTTTCTTCCTTTCTCTGCTGATCTCTGCTGACGCGCCCTGGTATGCACAAATCCGGGTTCTGCCCGGGCTTGTCAGAATTGCCTCTGACGCGTCCGTCTGCACACCCTGACCGTTCCCGGCTGATTGCCTCTGCAATCGGCCGGAGGAAACAACGCACGGCCGCGCCCTGCCTTCCGGAGCGCGCCGCAGACCCGGCGGCCGCCGAAGGCCGCCGTCCTGCATGGGCATCAGCTGCGGTCATAGGCCTTCCGCAGAAACTCTCCGACGTAATTGAAGCTCAGAACGGTGAGAAGAATCAGAAGGCCGGGGAAAATCGCAAGCCACGGCGCCGTCGTCATCCGGTTCTGGGCATTGTTGAGCATGCTGCCCCAGGAGGCTGTGGGCGGAACAATGCCGAGGCCGAAGAAACTTAAGGCCGATTCCATCAGGATCGCCTGAGCCACGTTGATCGTCGCCGAGACGATGATCGTCGGCATCATGTTCGGCAGAATGTGCCGCAGGATGATCCGGAAGCGCTTCTGCCCCGAAATCCGGCTGTACACGACATACTCGCGCTCCTTGAGCGTCAGCGTCTCGCCGCGGACGATCCGCGCCAGGTTCATCCAGGTCAGGAATCCGATGATCAGGATCACGTTCCGGATTCCCGCGGAAAGATAGGCATTCATGACCATCATGATCAGGAAGGTGGGAAGCGACAGCAGTGCGTCCACCAGACGCATGATGACGATGTCGGTCTTCCCACCCAGGTATCCGCTGACGGAGCCGATGGCTACGCCGATCGCGGTGGAAAGGATCATCGACAGAAATCCCACCAGCAGGGAGGTGCGCCCTCCGTAGATACAGCGCGCCAGATAGTCGCGCCCCATCTCGTCAGTGCCGAAGGGGTGCGCCGCACAGGGAGCCACCAGACGGGCGTTCACGTCCAGCGTGTTCGGATTCCCCGCCACCCAGGGCGCGAGGAGGGCGGTCAGCGCAAAGAACAGAATCAGAAGCGTCCCAGCGATGGCCATGGGATTGTGCCGGAATGCGGCGAGAATTTTCTTTCTTGTATGATTGTCCATGTCTCTTCTCCGCCTCCTCTCAGGCCGCCTGCCGGATTCTGGGATCGACGATGGTGTACAGGAGGTCCGCCAGGAGGTTTCCGACGACAATCATCAGCGCCGTCATCATCGTGATGCCCATGATCAGCGGATAGTCAAAGGTGGTAACCGCGGTGACAGCCAGCTGCCCGGTTCCGGGCCAGGCAAAGACCTGCTCGCAGATCATGGCGCCAGAGACCAGAGACTGCAGGCTCATCCCCAGAACGGTGATGAGAGGCAGAATCGCGTTCTTCAGCACGTTTCCGTACATGATCCGCCGCCGCGGGGTTCCGTAGGCCTTCTGCACGGTGACATAGTCCTCCGAGAGCTGCGTGATCGTGCTGCTGCGGATATAGCGGGTAAACTGGGCTGCGTTCACATAGGTCATCACGGTACAGGGCAGAATCAGGTGGCGCAGCAGGTCCGGGAGGGAGTGATTCCCGGTGCTGTGCATGCCGATGCTCGGCAGCCACCCCAGGTAGACGCTGAACAGGTAGATCAGGAGAATCCCGAACCAGTAGTTGGGGATGGAGATGCCCACATAAGAGACCGCGCTGGTAAACCGGTCGAGCGCTCCGCCGGGCCGCTCGCCGCACTTCATGCCGAGCGGGATGGAGATCACAACCGCCAGGACCAGGCTCACCCCCATCAGGAGGAAGGTGGCCGGAAGCCTTTCCAGGATCTGCTGCAGAACAGGTCGGTTGTTGACCAGCGAATACCCGAAATTGCCGTGCAGGATCCGCCCCAGCCAGAGCAGGTACTGCTCCGGAAGTGGTTTCGTCAGCCCCAGGCGTTCGCGGAGCGTCGCGATGTAGGACTCGCTCATATTGGGCTGAACATACGTCAGCACCGGGTCTCCGGGCGCAAGCTTGATCAGCGCAAAGCATAAAATGGATACCAGAAACATCACCAGGATCGACTGAACGATTTTGCTGAGAATATGTTTCAACTGCCGGCCTCCTGTCAGATACGGGTTTCAGAAACATGGGATCGCGCGGGATCCGTCTGTGGGAACATGGGATAAGCGGCGCCGGTGCGCGGGCTTCGGGCCCATTATACCAGAATACAGGGCCGGATGTATTGCCATCCGGCCCTGTTTCTCAAGTTACGGGCTTTCTGTTGTCTGGTCCTGCATGCCCCGCCGACCGGTCAGGGGATTCCTCGCCGGCCATCCATTCGCTTCCCGTCATCCGGGCATGCATCCCTGGCGTTTCGTCAGATTTTCATCTTCCCGGCTGCTCACTGTACCTGATACAGCTTCGAGTAATCGTAATAGATTGTCTGCAGCAGGAAATCGTCGAAGCCGCCGAACTTGTTCGAAAGGACGAAGAAACCGTTGGTGTAGTCAATCGGATACAGATACTGCTTGTCGTTGACGAGCTCCTGAATCTGCTGATAGACCGCCTTGCGCTCATCGCCGTTCGGCAGGGACAGTCCCTCTTTCCAGAGGGCATCGAGATCCGGGTCATTCACGTGGGAATAGTTACTGCGACTGCCGGAGGAGAGAATATCCGCATACAGACTCGGCTCCGCGCCCAGCTCATATTTCTGGAGCACCAGATCATAATCGGTGCTGTTCTCCGCCTGAATGGAATTCTTGTAGATGGAATCCTCCTGCGGATCCAGCGTCACCGTGATTCCGACGTTGGCCAGCTGAGACTGAATGTAGACCGCGGCATTCTCGTTGATGTCAGAGCTTGTGGAGTAGAGAAGGGTCAGGTTCAGATTGGAGACCCCGGCCTCCTGCAGCAGCTCCTTTGCCTTGTCCAGGTCATTGTCATACCTGGTCAGACTGTCATCATAGTACAGCGTATCCGGCGTGAGGATCGAGTAGGCCGGCTGCGCGTAATTGGAAGAGCTGTACGCGAAGGTGATCAGATCTTCCTTGTTCAGCGCGTAGGCGATGGCCTGGCGGACTCTCTCATCGGCGAGGCTCTCGTTCAGCTCGTTGAATCCGAGCGCATCCACGTTGCCGGAATTATAGTGGTTGATGGTCACGCCGTCAATCCCCTCGACGGTCTGGTAATCGCTGCCGCTGATGCTGAGCATGTCGACATCGCCGCTCTGCAGCGCTGCAATCGCCGTATTGGTGTCCTTGATGATCTTGAAGGTGATCGTGTCCAGATACGGCGTGCCGCCGAAGTAGTCGTCAAAGCGCTCCACGACATACTGCTGACCGGAATCGTAGGACTGGAAGCGGTACGGGCCGCTGCCAACCGGCTCCTGGTTGAGCTCGCTCTGGCCGATGTTCTCCACGCCGTCATAGATGTGCTGCGGGATGCAGTACAGCTGGCTGAGGCTGCCCAGGAACCCGGTGTTGGACGTGCCGAAGGAAATCTCCACGGTCTTGTCATCGACCTTCGTGACGGTTCCCGGATTGCCGTCCGCGTCCAGAAGATAGGTGGAGTACGGAACCGCCTGGTCCGCATCCAGAACAACGTCCATCGAAAAAACGATGTCATCTGCAGTGATCGGCTCCTCATCGTGCCACTTCAGGTTGTCCTTCAGCGTGAGGGTGAAGACGGTGGAATCGTCATTCGAGGAAACATTTTCCAGCAGGCCGTTTCCGTAATAGACTTCGCCGCCCACGATCTCAAAATAGGGGCTGTACAGAGACTCCATGATGGTGAAGCTGTTGAGGTCCGTCACATAGAGCGGGTTGATGTTGAGGGGATCGTCGGAGATCCGGACCGAAAGATTGCCTCCCTGTACGGCATCTGCCGGGGTTTCGGAACCGGCATCCGCCTCACTCTCCTGAACGGTCGTATTCTCAGCGGCTTCCGTGTTCTGCTCCTCGGCAGCAGCCGGAATTCCCGCGGTGATCGCAAGCACAGCCGCCGTGGCAGCGGCCAGAATCTTTTCTTTTCTCATCGCAGTTCTCCTTTCATTACCTACATAATTAGTAGATATTGAGGTAATTTAGTTGAAGTCTATCACAGCACCGTCAGATCTGTCAAGAAAATCCGGCGGCCCCGCCTATCGTTTTTGCCTTCTGCGGGCGACAGTTCTGACCGATGACAATACCATGTGAAGCAACTCTGACAGAATATCTCTGCAGTGAATCAGACTGGACTGAGTCCCACAGTTTCTCTCCCCGGGGAAATGACCCGGCAGGAAGTGAATGTCACTTCCGGAATACATTCTCTGACGGAACGTCAGTGGATTTTTTTCTGGTACTCCGTCGGGGAGCAGCCGCTGACGCTTCGAAACTGCCGGTTGAAGTGCTCTTTGGAGGCATACCCGCAGGCTTCCGCCACATCGGAGATCGTCAGGCTCTGATTTTCCAGCAGAAACCGTGCGTACCGGATGCGCGCCTGGATCAGGTCCTTCGTCACCGGCACGCCGAACAGCGCCTTGTAGATGTGCTGGAAATAGGAAGTACTCATGTTCGCCCGCTCCGCCAGAGCTTCCACACTCTGCACGCGGGCGGCGGCGTTCCCCTGATAGATTTCGGAGCGGATCTGATTGAACTGCCGCCGGCAGGCCTCCACCGCCGGATTGGGGCCGGCGGCCTTCGGCGTCTTCTGCCGCTGCAGTTCCCACTGAGAATTGATTTTCAGAAGCATCGCCTGCAAAATCCGGTCGGAGATTTCCTCGCGGTACGGTCCGCGGCGCAGGTTCTCCCCATCCAGAATCTGGTGCAGCGCGGCAATCTCGGAGATGTCCGACAGAATCACCGGCTCCGCATAGGGAAGGGACAGGGACCGGATCATCTCCCTGCCGCTTCCGTCCGCATCGTCAAAGTGTACCCAGTCGTCCGCATAGAGCGTTCCCTTCCGGAAGAAATGTTCCGGATCCGCTGGCCGAAAGAGCAGATATGCTGGGTGTGGGCAGAACCGGATGACAGATTCCGGCTCGTTCGCATCCGATTGTCCCGGCGCAGATGCGTATATTTCCGGCGCCGTCCGGCCTCCGCCACCCCGGGGGTCCGCCCCGCCGCGTACGGGATTCCGATTCCCTGTGCCGAACTCTTCATAATAAAATGGATTTCGGATGTGAATCAGAAGATAATGCCGGAATCCGTTCGGGCGGCTGATCTCCCACCCGCCGCGGTGTACAAAGTTATACCCGACTGCAGTCACTTGAAACACTGGCTCTCCCCCTTCCGGCCGCGTTTTCCGGCCGCTGCACTGTATTCCATGTGTTTCCTATCATGTGGGAAAAAGCAGAAAAAGTCAATGAGTCAGCAGATTAAGTCATTCCACTTCTCTGCCATGGACTTATACTGGAACAGGAATCGCCGGAAATTCTGCCGCACCGCAGAATACATCACACAGGCACTGCGGCAGAACATTGTTTTTTCGGCGGTCACAGGCGCCGCGGCGGGAAGCTGCAGCAGCGGCGCGGCACGAAAATTTGTCCGGGAGCAGCGGAAAGGGGTGCATCGAATGTATTTTCGCATGCAGGAAAATGAGAAAGCGCAGTGGAAGGCAGCTATGCGCTGGTTCTACGGGTACCTGAAGAAGTACCGATGGAAAATCGCTGTAGGCCTGCTTCTCTGTACGGTGACGTCGGTTCTCTTCATCGTGAACCCGAAGATCACCGGCTACATCGTCGACGACATCATCGGCGACGGCAGGGGCATCAGCAGCCGCATTCACCTTCTGCCGCGGGCACTGATCATCATGTGCGCCGTGACGCTCCTGAATTCAGTCGTGCGGTTCGGATATCTGTGGATGTTTGAGACCTGCTCGCAGGATACGCTGTACGATATGCGGGACGGCGTGTACCGCAGCCTGCTCCAGAAGGATTTCGCCTTCTACAACCGCAACCGCACCGGCGACCTGATGAGCCGGCAGACCGGCGATATGATGGCGATCCGCCATTTTGTCGCCTTTGTCATCTACAACATCTACGAAAACGTTCTGCTGTTTGTCATTGCGCTGGTCATGATCTTTTCCGTCGACTGGCGCATCGGGTTTGCCATGATCACCGTGCTCCCGATCACGGCCTTCCTCTCGCTGAAGCAGGCGAAGGAGCTGCGGCCCCGCTTCATGCACATCCGGGACTGCTTTTCCTCGCTGAACGCCCTGGCGCAGGAAAACATCAGCGGAAACCGCGTCGTGCGCGCGTTTGCCAAGGAAGACTACGAGATCGAGAAATTTGACCGGGAGAACGCGCAGTACCGGGACGCAGAACTGAGCGCGGCAAAGATCTGGACCAATTTCATCCCGATCTTCGAAGTGCTCTCCTCGCTTCTGACCGTCATCCTGATGGCGGTCGGCGGCGTCATGTGCATTCACGGGCAGATGACCCTCGGCAACCTGGTCATGATCAACAGCTATCTGTGGATGCTCAACCAGCCCCTGCGCATGTTCGGCTGGCTGATCAATGACTACCAGCGATTCACCACCTCGGTGGTCAAAATCTACGCGACCGTCTCGGAGAAGCCGGCGATCCAGACACCGCAGTATCCGAAGAAAAAGAACAGCCTGCGCGGCGAGGTGGAGTTCCGCGACGTGTCCTACCGGGCGGACGGCGAGCCGATCCTGGACCACGTGTCATTCCATGTGCAGCCCGGGCAGACGGTCGGCATTCTCGGCGCGACCGGATCGGGCAAGTCGACCATCATGAACCTGATCTGCCGGTTCTTCGACGTCACGGACGGCGCGGTTCTGGTGGACGGTGTGGATGTGCGCGACATGGAGCTCCACACCCTGCGAAGCGGCATCGGCCTGGCGATGCAGGATGTATTCCTGTTCTCCGACACCATTGAGGGCAACATTGCCTACGGAGATCCGGACTGTCCCTTCGAGAAGGTGGTCTGGGCGGCAAAAATTGCGGATGCCGACGGATTTATCCGCGCGATGCCGGACGGATATGACACCGTCGTCGGCGAGCGCGGCATCGGCCTGTCCGGCGGACAGAAACAGAGAATCGCGCTGGCGCGCGCCATCCTGAAGGAGCCGTCCATCATCATTCTGGACGACACGACCTCCGCCGTCGACATGGAGACAGAGTCTTACATCCAGCACGAGCTGAAGCATCTGAAGAAGGAAACCGTGTTCATCATCGCCCAGCGCATCTCCTCGCTCCGGGATGCGGACCTGATTCTGGTCGTGGAAAACGGAAAGATTTCCGAGATGGGGACTCACGACGAGCTGGTGGAAAAGGACGGCTACTACCGGACCGTCTATCTGCATCAGCTGGGGAGCGTCGGTCTCCCGGCCGGAAAGCAGCCCGGCAGAAGCAGCGGCGAAGCGGCAGTCGACAAGGCAGGAAGGAGGTAAGCCATGGCCCGGAACAAAATTGAGGAAGATGAGGATCTTGAGCAGAGCTTTGACGCCAGACAGCTGGCAAGGCTTTTAAAATATGTCGGCCCGTTCAAGGGCAAGCTGATCACCGCCATCGCCATCATGAGCATCTACAGCCTGCTGTCGATGATCATCCCGCTTCTCATGAAAGAGGTGATGGACACCATCCAGGCCGCAAATTTCGACCACACCATCTCCCCGGATGCAGCCATCCGCCGGATTATGGGATGCGCCGGCCTGACCTTTGCCATCTCCCTGGTTTCCGCGGTGATCACCCGATTCAAGATCAAGCTGACTTCGGAAGTCGGCCAGGGCGTGATCTACAACCTGCGCCGGGACCTCTTCGTGCACCTGCAGGAGCTGCCGTTCTCGTACTTTGACGACAAGCCCCACGGAAAGATTCAGGTGCGGGTGGTCAACTATGTGAACAACCTCTCGGATCTTCTGTCCAACGGTATTGTCAACACGATCACAGACTGCATCTCGATGATCTTCATCCTGGTGTTCATGTTCTACCTGAACGTCCGCTTCACGCTGATTGTGCTCTGCGGCATGCCTGTGCTCGTCTTCGTCATTCTCTTCATCAAGAAGCGGCAGCACCGGGCCTGGCAGATCCAGTCCAACAAGCAGTCCAATCTGAACGCCTACATCGCCGAGAGCGTCAACGGCATCCGCGTCACGCAGTCGTTCGTGCGTGAAGACTACAACACCGGCTTCTTCAACAACCTCAACGGGCAGGCGCGCACGGCGTGGATGAACGCGGTGAAGTACAACTTTATCCTCCGCCCGCTGATCGACAACATCAACTCGATCACCACGGCCGTCATCTACGTGCTCGGCATCGGCTGGCTCGCCCGGGGCAATGTCGTCATCACAGTCGGCCTGCTCACTGCGTTCACCGGATACGTCGCGCGGTTCTGGCAGCCGGTCATGACGCTGGCCAACTTCTACAACTCGCTGCTGACAGCCATCTCCTATCTGGAGCGCATCTTCGAGACAATCGACGCCCCGGTGTCCGTCAAGGACAAGGAGGGCGCGGGCATCATGCCGCCGATCCACGGCGACATCACGTTCAAGGACGTGCATTTTGCCTACGATGACGGCATCGAGATTCTGCACGGCGTCAGCTTCTCCATCAAGGCCGGCCAGAGCTTTGCCATTGTCGGGCCGACCGGCGCCGGAAAGAGCACCATCGTCAACCTGATCAGCCGCTTCTACAACGTCAATTCCGGCGAGATCCTGGTAGACGGCATCAATATCGAGGATGTGACCATCCGCTCTCTCCGCACCCAGATGGGCGTGATGATGCAGGATAGCTTCATCTTCTCCGGGACCATCATGGACAACATCCGCTACGGCAACAAGACCGCCACCGACGAGGATGTGATCCGGGCGGCGAAGACGGTCTGCGCGCACGATTTCATCATGCAGCTGGAGAACGGCTACCAGACGGAAGTCAATGAGCGCGGCTCCCGCCTTTCCGCGGGACAGCGCCAGCTGATCTCCTTCGCCCGGGCGGTCCTGGCGGATCCGAAGATTCTCATCCTCGACGAGGCTACCGCCGCGATTGACACTGAGACGGAGATCCTTCTGCAGAAGGGACTCGCGCAGATGCTCAAGGGCAGAACCTCCATCATCATCGCCCACCGTCTCTCCACGATTCGGAACGCCGACTGCATCCTGTACGTGGACCATGGCCAGATCGAGGAGATGGGAAGCCACGAGGATCTGATGCAGAAGCCCGACGGTCTGTACCGCAAGCTCTACGAATCGCAGTATGATTTCCTGAAGTAATCTTTCAGCGGCGAATGATCTGGGACAGCAATCTGCTGAAAAAATCGGCAGCAAATCATTCGTGCCGGACCGTCAACAGTCATCCTGAACGGACGGCTGGAAGGGGACGAATCATCTGGAAAGAAACAGTTGGGGACGCACCCGGAAATTCCCGGGCGCGCCCCCTCTATTTTATAATCGTTTCAGTGCCGCCTGTCATGTGATCTCACGATGCGTGCGTACGGCTCTCCACGCTACGTGCGGGAATCCCGGGTTTTCTCCTCAGGCGTGCACCTCATGCTCCGTGGGCTCTCCCTTTTCGAAGGCCTCCGCCGCCTCGAAGTTTCCGCGGATCATGTTGCCGACGGCCTGCTTTGTGTAGAAGGCCGTGTGCGGGCACATCAGGACGTTCGGGAAAGAGCGCAGAAGTGCCATGTCCCGGTTGGCGATGACATCGCCGATGCGGTTGTAGTAATACAGCCCGTCCTCCTTCTCCAGCACATCCAGCGCGGCGCCGCCGACCTTTCCGGATTCCAGCGCATCCACCAGGGCATCGGTGTCGATCAGTTTTCCTCGGGCAGTGTTGACGATCAGGACGCCGTCCTTCATCTGCTGAAATGCCGCGGCGTTCAGAAGGTGGTAATTCTCTTCTGTCGCATTTGTATGCAGGGTAATCACATCCGCATTCCGGTACAACTCCTCCAGCGGCACATACTGCGCGTATTTCGCCGCGGTCGGATTTTTGTAAGGATCATAGCACAATATCCGGCATCCGAAGCCTGACAGATGTTCGATGACGGTCGTCCCGATCCGGCCGGTGCCGATCACACCGACGGTGGAAAAAGACAGGTCGTCGCCGATCTTTCCCTTCAGACTGTAATCCTGCAGATCTGCCCGCCGCAGAATGGGAACGATCTTGCGCTGGAGCATCATCATCAGCATGATCGCATAGTTGGCCACCCCAGAAGGCGGATAAGAGACATTGGATACCCGCATGCCGTATGACTTTGCCCGCTCCAGATCCACATGGTCGTAGCCGATCGAGCGGCAGAGGATGTATTTCACACCGATGGCGTGAAACGCGTCGACCATCGGCGCGGACATGTCGCAGGGAGTCATCGAGACGGCATCGGCGCCTTCCGCCAGCTGAATGTTCTCCAGCACCGGATACTGTGACGTCCAGCCGAAGTCGATGCCCATTTCCCTGGCATACTGCTCTGCAAAAGGCACTTCATCATACTCCCGCATCGCATAAAAAAAGATTTTCATTTCCTTCTCTTCCTCTTTCTGGTCCAAAAGGATCCGGAGGCCGGTGCTCTCTGCACCGGACCCGGATCCTTCTCTTACAGTCTGCTGCCTCACCCGGGAATGATCTCCCTACCGATTCCGCCCGGACTGGCCGAAAGTTTCGTATTCTGATTTATACGCAGGTGTACCCACCGTCAACCGCAAGTGCCTGGCCGGTCACGTAGCTGGACTCCTCTGCGCCGAGGAAGATGGCTGCGGAATTGAGCTCACCCTCATGGCCGTATCTCTGCATCGGGACGGTTCTCTTGGCAAATTCCTGGAAATATGCGGTATTCAGGGTCTCCGTCGTCAGCTCGGTGTAGAAATATCCCGGGCAGATCGCGTTGACCGTGATGCCCTTCGGCGCAAGCTCTGCCGCCGCTGCACGGGTGAAATTCACAACAGCACCCTTGGATGCGTGGTAAGCGATCGTCGGGATAGCGGTGTTGCCGACCAGTCCGTAGATGGAAGCAACATTGATGATCCGGCCGTAGGTCTGCTTCCCGGCCGCAATTCTGCCCTCCATGTACTTGGCAGCCTTCTTGTTCATCGTGAAGATGGAAGTCAGGTCCAGGTTCATGGTGAACTCCCAGTCTTCCTTCTTGAAATCCGGAAGCGGTGTGCCGGTTCCTCTCTCACCGCCTGCGGAATTGAACAGAACCTCCAGATGGCCGAATTCCTGATCAATCTTTGCAAAAGCCGCATCCGTCGCTGCCTCGTCCGTCACGTCGCACTCGATCGGAACGACCTTGACGCCGTACTTCTCCGACCATTCCTTTGCACTCGCCTCAAGACGGCTCATTCTTCTCGCAAGAATCGCCAGATCTGCACCGGCTGCAGCATAACCTTCCGCCACCTGTTTTCCAAGTCCGGAAGAAGCTCCCGTCACTGCGACGACTTTTCCCTTGTAATCAAACATAGTTCTTCTCCTTTGTTTCGATGATGGGCGCGCGGCGGATCGGAGAAAATCCAGCGGTCCGCATGCAGTCACGCCCGGATCGTTTTGACAGGCAAAACGTCCCGGGAATATCGTACCACAATTTTCGAAAAATTCAATATTTTCGACAAATCGAAATCCAGATCTGACGTTCTTTCAGGGGAAAATGCCATGCTTTCCCGGATTTCTCGTTTTTCCCCCCCCCCGGATCAGACTGTCTCCCCTTGTGTTCCCATTCTGCCGGACCTGAGCGTCTG
>OMZJ01000108.1 GCA_900315495.1 uncultured Lachnospiraceae bacterium | reverse complement strand
TTTCTCGTTAGATTCATGATAATCTATTATCGATAGAAAATATAGTGGGGGAATGCAGTAACTTTTTTGAATCATTTGCTGCAATCGGCACAAATATGGCCTGATCACCCACTTTCAACACGCAAAAACATCCGCCCTCAGCAGGAAAAGCAGCCGGTTCTTACGCGGTAAATCTTCGAATCATTCGTCCGGCAGCCGGCCAGGGTCTCAGAATGTACCATTCTATTCGGGTCATTCCGTATTTACAGAATGTTGCTTCTATGATATAAACTTAGAAGGAGTGTGTACCGACATCTATCATCTCCTGTATTACAAAATCGTGTAACTGTTCATCACCCCACATATTCGAGGCGCTTCGCGCCTTGACCACCCTGAAAAAGATGTAAACCGGCTCCTGCAAGCAAGCCTGCATCGCCGCTTCCCATCTTTTTTCAGGGGTGCTGAATCGTTACAAAATCGTGAGAAAATCGGGGTTGAATAAAATGATCGAAACCGTCCAAATTGAAAGATTTCTAGCTATTAATAAGTATAAGAGTTTTGCCAGGGCGGCTGCCAGTCTGAAGATTACTGAGCCAACGATCAGCAAATCCATGCGTTCGTTACAGGATGAATTGAATGTCCGTCTGTTCAGGCCAGGCAAAAACGCCAGACTGACGCCGGAAGGAGAAAATTTTCTCGCGAATGCGCAGCAAATCATACAGCTCATTCAGGATGCACAGAAAGAAGCACACGATCACAGTTCTTTGCTGAAAGGTAAACTCACGCTCGGATGTATCCGCGGCGTATCCGCTGCTCAGAAAGCGGTCAATTACATTGCAAAATTTCACAGGATGTTTCCAGATGTCGACTTTGAAATGATTACCGAAGGGCCTGATACTCTTTCCACGCTTCTTCAGGAAGGGATCTGCGATGCAGCAATCCTGCTGGATCTGTATCTTCTTCCCTGGTTTGACTCAATCCCCCTGTTTCAGGGAAAATTGATGGCTCTGATTCCCGAGGATGATCCTCTTGCAGAGAATACGGAAAGCGTTGAATACGATGAACTGGTTCATCGGGATCTCATCGTTCCGCCGGCTATTTTTCTGAATGAGGAAATGGAAGCCTGGATGAAATCAAAAAATGTTCGGTTTCATATCCGCTGTGTTGCAGCCAGTTCCGTTATGGTGACACGGCTCATCATAGAAGGACTTGGAATCGGATTGTTCCCAGAACCCATAGATGATCCTGTTGCGGAAGCTCATATACAGAAAAGAGCATTAACCGATCACGGCAAGCCCTTCATCATTCCATATAGTCTTGCATGGTCTTCCCGCAGACCACCCTCCGCCTGTCTGGAACGCTTTTTAAAACTGGTGCAATCCGAGATTTCTGCAAATACGAATACAGGCTGACCAGATGACTGCCATCCCTTCAAGCGCTTCGTTTGCTTCCTTCCGACGCTTCTTTCAACGATCTGCCGCAGGGAAAATGCCCGTCAGCATCTGCCGCAGGGGGCATTTTTTCATCGGACCGCCTAAAAGAAAGGCAGGCCCGCAGGCCTGCCTTGAAATGAAATCTATCTCAAAGATTACGGAAGAAGGCTTCTGTAACCGGTCGGGTTGAATCCCGGCTTGAAGAAGATGCTGTCGGTTACGATACCGACGCTGGCATTCTTCGCATGAACAATCTGGCCGTTGCCGATGTAGATGGCCACATGCCCCGGATAGATGACCAGATCGCCCGGTCTCAGCTGCTCATAGCTGACTGCCGTGCCTACACCTGCCTGTGCGCCGGAATAATGCGGAAGGCCGATGCCTGTGGCTCTCTGGTAAACCAGCATGGTAAATCCGGAGCAGTCAACGCCGCCGCCCTGAACCAGGTTGGTGCCGCCCCATACGTAGTTGCACTGCCCCACCCAGGAGAGTGCATAGGAAACCAGGCTGTCTCTGGATGCGCTGGAAGCCGCTGCCGTGGCCTCCGTTGCCTGGGTCGGTGCCGGGGTCGGATCGGTCGGTGCCGGGGTCGGATCCGTTGCCGGCACTGCTGTCGTAGCTGCCGGATCCGTCGCAGCCGGAGTTGCCGGAGCCGGATCGGTAGCCGGTGCTGCCG
>OMZJ01000084.1 GCA_900315495.1 uncultured Lachnospiraceae bacterium | reverse complement strand
TTATGAAGAAAAGGCAGGCAGCCGGTGCAATTCTCGCGCTGGCCGGTGGCATCTGCTGGGGCGTCTCCGGCTCCATCGGGCAGTATGCATTCACACATCTTGGCATGTCATCCGCCTGGCTGGTGCCGATCCGGCTGTTTCTGGCCGGCCTGATCATGATGATCTGGAACCTGTTCCGCTACCGCGGTGCGGTTTTCGCGCCGTGGAAGGACCGGAAGGACACCTTCGATCTTTTGATCTATTCCCTCCCCGGCATTGGTCTGTGTCAGCTGACCTACTTTACCACGATCCAGCTCTCCACCGCCGGGGTTGCAACGATCCTGCAGGATCTCTCCCCGGTGCCGATACTTCTGGTCACCTGCTGGCAGGCACGGAGAAAACCGAACGCACCGCAGATTATCAGCGTTCTTCTGGCAATGGTAGGCGCCGGCCTGATCACGACACACGGAAAATTCGGGACGCTCTCCGTCTCCGGCAGCGCGCTGGCGACAGGACTGATCTGTGCGCTGACGGTCGCGCTCTACAATCTGCAGCCGGTCCGGCTTCTGAACCGCCATCCGCTGTTCATCGTGCAGGGCTGGGCTTTCCTTCTGAGCGGATCTCTGTTTCTTCTGATCTTCCACCCCTGGACCAGCCATTACACGCCGAACCTGACCGGACTCCTGTGCATCGCCGGCGTGGTGGTCATCGGAAATCTCATGGCGTTTCCGTTCTACATGGCCGGCGTGACGATGATCGGCGGGACGAAGGCCAACCTGTACGGCTTCAGTGAGCCGGTCACCGCCGCGATCATCGGGACGCTCCTTCTGGGCGGAACCTTCACGATCTTTGACGCCATCGGCTTCGGCTGCATTTTCCTGATGATGGTGCTGATCTCCGCCTCCTCTCCCCAGAAAAATGCGGCGAAAACGGCTTCGCCGCCGTCTCCTGACGAATCATCCGGCGCCGCACGGAAGACATCCATGCTTTATTCAAAGACAGACTTTCCGTCCGCCGCCGGATGATCCGAACCTGCAACAATGTTGTACTGCGTGAGCTGTCAGCAGACAATTCCGTTTTTCTCCGTAATGCCGCCGGCAGGCTTCATCGCGAAATTTCCCTGTTCTCGGAATACAGGAGCCACGGGCAGGCGGTCTCAAACATTCGTTCCATCTCCTCCGGGGATTCCTTCATCTGACGCTGTACCCACCAGATCACGGAGCGCGAGAAACCATGCACTGCGGCGTCGAGGAGATAATCCTGCGGGGCACCGGCGCCAGATGGAATGAACCGCACCATCAGGGCGGACAGATATTCATCCAGATAGCGCAGAAAGACCTGCCGGCTCTCTCCCAGAAGCATTCCGGAGACAATACAGTCCTGCCCGCGGAGGTGATACAGAAGATGGGTCAGCATCTCGCAGAGGGTATCCGGAGCCGTGGAGAAATCATGGGTTCCCTCCCTGCTGCCGTGATCCTCTGAGATGTGTGCAAAGATCTGGCTGCAGAGATCTTCCAGGAGCTCATCCTTCGTGTTGAAGTGCGAATAGAACGTGCTCCGGCCGATATCCGCCCGGTCGATGATGTCCTGGATGGTGATCTCCCTGTAGTCCTTTTCCTGGATCAGGCCGGAAAACGCTTCATAAATTGCTTTTCTTGTTTTCTTCTGTCTTCTGTCCATCTGCTGTCCCCCGGATCAGTTCCGTTACATGGTGATTGCGGTCCATTTTGACATGAACATCCGCCATCTCCTCCGCGAACGGGCGGTTGTGCGTTGCGATAATCAGAAGATGCCCCTCCTGCTTCAGCCGTTGAATCATCCCGGTCACCCATGCCTGACCTTCCTCGTCCAGCCCGGCCAGCGGCTCATCCATGACCAGTACCTCCGGATTCATCGCGCAGACCGCAGCGAGCGCCGTGCGTTTCTTCTCCCCACCGGAGATGTTAAACGGTGCACGGCCGCGGATTTCGGTGAGTCCGAACATCCGCAGATACTTCTCCGTGATATCCCGGATCTCCTCCTCCGGTTTTCCAAGCTGCTCCAGCCCGAAGGCAATCTCCTCCTCCACGCTCGCCGTGAAAAGCTGAATCTCGCTGTCCTGAAACAAAAAGCCGATTTTCCGGTAAAAAGCACTTCGGAATGATTCGGACTTCATGGTCTTTTCCGTGATCTGCCGTGCCTCAAAAAGATACTCTCCCGTATCCGGAAAATCCAGTCCCAGAAGGATCCGAAACAGCGTGGACTTGCCGCAGCCGTTCGGGCCCTCGATGCAGTAGCACGTTCCGCTCTCAAACACAAGGCTGATGTCATCCAGTGCCTTCTGCATCGTATTCGGATAAGAAAAGCACACATGCCGCAGTTCCATCCGTACAGGCACTGCCTTCTCCTTCGATTCTGCCATATCTCGTTTTCTCCGCTTCTCCGTCCCGCGCTCATCCGCTTTTTCTGATTTTTGCGATATCTGCTTTTCCAATATCTGCATCACCAGCTGCCGCCCGGTCCCGGCTCCATGCAGAATTCCACGCATAAGGCACAGGCGTGCGGCATTTTCGCGTTTCCTGATGTACAGGAACCGCCGGCATCTGTTTCTCTCTGCTGTGCGCCTATTCTTCTATCAGAGCGTACCGATAAACCAAGCGATCAGAAGCGGAATACACAGGGCATAGAAAATATCCCCCATTCCGGGGTTCCTCCGCCCATGCCTATGACAGACGCCGGAAAAGCAGCGGCAGCGCATGGCTTCCGCGCTTCTCTCCGACATCTGCTGCGATTTCAGAAATGTTGTGCCGAGGATTCCGCCCGTCCCGGCACTTCGCCAGTTTTTCCGGCCGACCCGGCGCAGGGAGACGGCCTCTGCCATCCGCTCCGCATACCTTCCGAGAATGACCAGAAAGCGGACCGTCGTGTCCAAGGTCAGAACAACCACGCCTGGGACATGCAGGCTTCCGAGGCTTCCCGTGATCTCCTTCCAGGTCAGGTCAGAATTCAAAATGCCGAGAACCAGAAGGGATTCGAATACCTTCATCGCAACGGTCAGCATGGTCCGGGGACTGCTGAGAAACACGGCCGGAAGCAGAAGAATCATGGTAAACAGCACCGGAAGCAGCAGCCGTTTCAGGATGGCCGCAATCTCTTCCGCCGGGAGGGCTGCCAGACGCACCAGAAGGACCGCAATGATGCTGAGCGTGAAAAAAGCGTTGGATGACAGTGCGCACAAAAGGATGACAAGAAATGCCACAGCCAGTCGAAGCTGCGGCATTACCTTTGTCTGTGATTTGTAAAAGCGCTGGTCGGACTCCAGGAGGCGCCCGATCAGCTGCATGAACTTGAGTCCCATATCGAATCCATCCTCTGGCGTGCACGCACCCATGCGCTCATTACACGCCATCTCCGAAAGCCGTCAGTGTTTCCAACCGGCACCGATCCAAGAAACAATCAGGCTGCCATCCGGTGTCCGGATGCAGCGCGGCCGATCAGTTTAAACGCAATGACAAACACGGCAGCACCGATGACGGCGCAGAGAATATATCCCGCGGCAGCACCGACACCCGGAACCGAATAATCCGGCAGGAGAGCCGAAAACGGAATGCCATTCTGCATCCCGGAGGGTGTAAAGCCGGCACCTGTGGCCGCGATCTCCTCCGTTCCCCACTCGCCCCAGGCAGTTCCCTCCGCCAGAAGGCCCAGCGGTGTCGCAGCGATCATGACGGCCAGAAAGATCTTCAGAGCCATCGAGGTATGGGCTCCTTCTGCGGTACGGATCATCTGCGGAGACGTCCTGCGGACGAAGGCCCAGACTGCCACGGTAAAAACAACCTCTGCCAGCCCGAAGATCGTCAGGTGCCCGGCCATCATTGCCGGGACAGACATATTCAGGCCATACGGGCAGTACATCGGGCTTCCCGACGCATCGCGGAACAGATACGGCTGAATGCCGAACTCGACCGCAGCACACAGCGCAGCCGCATTGATTCCCGCGTAGGACCCGATTCCCGCGCCGATCAGCTGTCCCTTCTCTCCCCGGATTACCCTGGGAAACAGCCGCGAAACCGCATATCCGACAAACGGAAGGACAAAGGCCATGTTGAAGCAGTTGGCGCCAAAGGACAGAATCCCGCCGTCGCCGAACAGCAGGGCCTGCAGAAGCAGCGCGGCGCTGGCCGAGATGCAGGCCGCATACGGTCCCAGAAGGAGGGCAATCAGCGTACCGCCCACCGCATGGCCGGTGGTTCCGCCCGGCAGCGGCACATTGAACATCATCGCAAGGAACGAAAGCGCCGCGCCGACACCCATCATGGGAATCTTCTCGGGTGGAAGTTCATTCTTGATTTTTTTGATGGAAATCGCCCACACGGGCACCATGGCCGCCGTCAGGACAGCACAGGTCTGCGGGCTCAGATAATTGTCCGGAATGTGCACGCCTTCCCTCCTTTTACTCTCTCCTGCCATGTGTTTACGGACAACATGGCAGAATCGTCCGGTAAGCTTCATTTTTTAATGTTAGTACATTTTATCATAATCATCTGGATTTCTCAACTGCTCCGGAAGGACGGATATAAAAAGCGGCAGCCGAAGCTGCCGCTGATTCCGGTAAAGCCTGTTTTGAGGTGATACCCCACTCCAACAATGAATGCCCAAGCGACGCGAAGATCATCAGGATCTGTTGACTTCCCACTCATTCATATTCAGATTTGTCGTACAATGGACATCTGTACCATTATTTGTCCATACGACAACAGGAATCCGCTCGTCTATCCACCGAGTCCCTACATCATCTATATAATAACCGGTAAAAAAATCGGAGTTATCTGGTGCCGAGTGCGTTTCCCTGCATGGATGATAACGACCCCATGATCCATCCATATAAAAAGGACCAACCCAATAATTCTTTCCCCATTCGTCTAAACTGTATACCGCATAGTCATTACCAGCCTGACCGGCATTGCATTCAAATGAATAAATTCTGCCGCTGTCGCCACAGGCAGATACAGAATCGTTTGTCATAAACTGCTCTACTTCCAGTCTTGGCGCTTCCCATCTCTTTTTCATTCCTCTTTCCCTCCCCTGATCATTGCTCTGTAAATTGATTGATCCGCTTTCGAGAGCCATATTTACAAGTTTCACCATCTTACGGACAGACCATTTATCCTTTACTAAAACATGCGGCAGGTCAGTACCTGTTGTGGACTCTGCTTTCCATTCACCGAAATACATCACCAGGAATGCGATCAACCTTTTATTATTGTATAAGGAAAAAGTAATTTGTGTCAAGAGCGCAAATGCTTGAAGAGAGGGAATGTTAACAATTACAACGACGACAATATGCGTGAAAAGAATAAATTATCTTCTGTTTCCGCTTTCATCCTGACAATACCGTTTTTCATGCAGTGCTTCCTCCACGGACCGACTCCGGATGCGCCCGGTTGACGATCCAGATGCCCAGAGAAACCAGCCCCAGTGCCGCGCCGGTTACCCAGCTGAACGCCTCACTGTTCTCGTGCAGAAAAAGCGCCGAAAGCAGCACGCCCATAACCGGGTTGATAAAGCCCAGGACGCTGATCCTGCTGACCGGATTGTATTTCAGAAGGATGCCCCAGAAGGTGTAGGCTCCCGCAGAGATAAAGCCCATATAGAGGATCAGAGGGATGCAGCCAGCCGAGAGAAGGCGCAGTCTTCCGCCTGCAGTCAGACCAATCGCTGTCATGACCAGCCCGCCGAGAAAGAACTGCCATCCGGAAAGGGCCACCGGGTCCTCCTGTCGGGTGAACAGCTTGATCAAGCAGCTGGCTAGCGCACCGCAGAGCGCGGAAAGGAGCAGCGCACCATCCCCCTGTATGGTGAAACCGCCGGCTGCGGCAGCGGAAAGGCCGTTTCCTCCCGCGACTACCAGGGCAACGCCCAGAAACCCGAGAACGCTTCCGAGGATTTTATCCCGCTTCAGTTTTTCAAAGTGAAACACAAAAACTGCCAGAAACAGCGCTATGAATGTCCCTGCCGCGTTGATGATCGATCCGCGGACACCGGAGGTGTGTGCCAGCCCCATATAAAAAAAGATATAATGGATGACCGTCTGAAACGCCATGAGCACCGCGACATCCTTCCAGGCACCTTTTCCGGGGATCAGCCGCTTCTTCTCCAGGAGGCTTCCCGCAAACAGGACCATCAGGCCGGCGATGGTGAAGCGGACGCCGGCAAAGAGGATCCGGGATGGCGTGTCGTCTGCACCGATTCCGAAATAGCGATAGCCGATTTTAATCGCCGGGGAAGCGCTTCCCCAGAGCGTGCAGCAGAAAAAGGCGGTCAGAATCACGACCGGTGTCTTCTGCCAGATAACCTTCCCACTTTTCGGTTTGTTTCTCTGTGTGTCATTCGAGGCAGAACAGCTCTCCTGATTGCACTGTTTCCCGATTTTCTCCAATGCATTCTCCCTTCTTCCGT
>OMZJ01000073.1 GCA_900315495.1 uncultured Lachnospiraceae bacterium | reverse complement strand
GCCGTATGGGGAAACCTGTACGGCGGTTTTTCTGTATGCAAAGGTATGTCGTGAAGCGCGACGCACTTGACAGGGGTACGCCAAAACGCGGTATCCTTTACCGATTCGGCTCCCGGTTGTGAGACTTGTCCCGTTCCTGTCTGGACAGCTGCTCGGCGGTTTTGCGGAGCCGTTCCACTGCTTTCAAATCCTCCCGCATGGATTTCATGGCAAGCGTGTCCGTCTGCTTTCCAGCGGCCAGCTGGTCGATCTCCCGCTGCCATGCCTTTGGGGTGATTGCCTCGCCGCTGTCTTTCAGTTCTTTCAGATACCGGGCCGCTGCGTCATACAGAATCAGTTCCCGGCTGTGGCGCTGTTCAAACTGTTCCCGTTTTTCCGGCTTTACTTTGGCAAGCTGTTTGTGGATGGACTTGTACTGGTTGTACTGTTCCCACATCTCCCCGCGTTCGGTAAGAATGGCGATCCGGCGCTCAGCCTTGACAATCTTTCCCCGCAGGTCATAGTAACGGCTGTTCATATCAGCGATTTTTTCATGAAGCTGCTGCATAGACTGGATGCCGTTTGCCTGTAAAAAGCTGAATAGTGCAGCGCTTTCCTGCAAAGCCCGGATTTTGCCGGTGCGGGTGTGGGGAGCGTTCAACTGCTGCTGGGTCTCCCACAAGTCAATCATGCTGGGCTGCTGGCTCTCCGGCTTTTCGGCTTCGGCCTTAGACCAGTTGTAAAGGCGGGTAATGCGGGCCTTGATTTCTTTCAGCAGCTTGTTGTCGGCGGCGATCTGCCGGTTTACTTCGCCCTTGTCGGTGCGGATGCCGCGCTTTTCCATTTGGCTGGCGGCTGGCCCCAGATGGACAGAGGGAATCTTATCAATGCCCTGCCGCTTGTAACTGCGGTGGTCAATGCGCTCCGGTCTGCCGGCAGATTCCAGCGCCCGGTTGGTGTAGGCCGCCCACGCTGCCCTCCAAATCTCCACATTCCCTTTATCGTTCCAGTTGGTCGCATCCTCTCGATGATTTTTCCAGCCGCCTTTCCCATCCGGGATACGCTGTCCATTCTCGTCCAGATCGTATGCCTTGCGGCACTTTGCGCCCCACTGCCCGTTTTCTTTCAAAGGCCGGAGCGTCAGCATGATATGGACATGAGGGTTGCCAGTTCCCTTGTCATGGATAGCAAAGTCAGCACACATTCCTCTGTCTACAAAGTTGTCCTTCACATAGGCGCGTACAAGGGCAAGCTGCTGTTCGCCGGACAGTTCACGGGGCAGGGCTGCTTCAATCTCGCGGGCAAGCTGACTGTCCCTTGCTTTCTCGATTTGCTCCACGCTGTTCCAGAGGATAGAACGGTCTGCAAATTCCGGCGGCGCGTTGGCAGGCAGCATGATCTCCGCATGGACAATGCCGCCTTTCCGGGTGTAGTCGTGGGTCATTCCGTCCCATTCATTTGTCAGCTTGGTTCCGCTGCGGTAAGCAGCTGCGGCAACGGCAGAACGGCCCACGCTGCGCTTGATGATACTGACGGGGATATGACAGAAATCTATGGGGAACACCTCCTTTCAGTGAGGGGATAACAGGCTCTGTGGAGCCGGACAAACGCAAAGCGGGTGTCTGGCTGCGCAGAGCGCACAAGGGGTTTGGGGAGCGTAGCTTCCCATCGCGGACGAAGTACGCAACGCCCCCGGCAGGGCGCACAGCACCGGCAACGGTGTATAAGTGCGCCCTTGTAAACAAGGGACTTATGGCGTGTCCCCGGATTTTGGCAGGTTTGCAGTCAATTCCGCAGCCCCCGGAAGATGGGACAGGGCAATCAGAAATGTTTTGACCTCCGCGCCGGAAAGGTCGGGAGCCAGCGGGAAAATCCCCTCCAAAACGGCTCCGCGCTCAATCAGGCGGCGGGTGCGACCCCTGCGTTCTTCATTCCGCTGCTTGTTCTCTAAAATCTTCTTGCGGTTTTCAAGCTGCCGGATCTCCTTCAGGACTTTCTCCCGTTCTTCTTTTGAGGGGTGGGCTGTATTTTTTTCGTTCATGTCATGCACCTCTTTTCTTTGGAAACGCTCATAGATTGACCGTCCATTTCTGTCGAGCAAAGTACCGGCGCAGCCTCCGCAGTGCGGCATGGATGGATTTTCCCGCCTGTGATGGCGTGATACCCTCCATTGCGGCAATATCTTTCACTTTCATACCCAGCATATAGCGGGCATGGACACGGCGAGCCTGCATAGGCGGCAGGGAGGAAATGGCTTCATACAATCGCCGTATCAGTTCTTCGTATTCGGCTAATTCTTCTTTTCCTATCAGGTAGTCCTCCGGCGATGGCTGCGCCCAGCCGATTGCAGCATTTTCGATTCCATCGTTACAATCGAGGGAATAAAACGCCTTATACCGGAACATCTTGCGATCTCTGGCGGCCTCGGCTCTCTTGTCCAGAAGAAACGCTTCGACGATCTCATCGGACACCTCCACAAAAATGTCCTCTTTGCAAAATGGATAATATTGTTTGAGATTGATGGTCTGCATAGGCATGCCCTCACTCTGTTTGGAAAAGGCCATCATAGCAGCGGCGCATATTCCGCAGACCCCGGCGGATGGCAACGCTGACCTTACTGCTATGGATACCCTCTCTCCGGGCGATTTCCGGCTGCTTGATACCGGCAATGTAGTAGGCGTGAACACGGCGGGCCTGTGTCGGAGTGGCATGAGCCAGAGCCACCGGCAGAGCTGCAATCAGGTATAGGCGGGTGGTCATTTCTTCTCGTTCCAGCAAAATATCTTCCGGCGATCTGCTGTGTTCCAGTGCGTAATTTTCCAGCCAGCTGTATGCGTCCAGAGAGTAGTAGGCGCAGTGGTAGACTTTCCGACGCTCATAGTTCTCCATCTCCCGCTTGGCCTGATACATCGCTGCCCATACCTCGTCCGTAACATCCACAAACTCGTCATGCCGGTAGTGGGGATACATCCACCGCAGATTGATTGTTTTCATAGGCTTACCTCCTGAAAATCGGAGAGGCGGGCAGCTCGTCCGCTGTCCGCCCCTCGCTGAGATAAGGGAAATGATCCCTTTCACTTGGTAGCCAGAAAACAGGTCATTCGTTAAGCCTGTTCTCAAAGAAATTTATAAATTTTTTTCTGACCGCCTCCACACTTTGATAAACAGCCACTTTGGAGCAGCCGCACAGCACACCGATCTCTGCAAGGCTCAGCCCGTCAAGCGCATAGAGCAGGAACCGGCGGCGCTGGACCTCGGTACAGGTGTCCAGAACCGCCATCAGCTCATGCAGCATTTCCATGCGGCAAAGGTATTCCTCCGGCGTTTCGCCGTAGACCCCTACACCCTCGGTGGTAATGATGTACTCGTCAAACTCCCGGCCATCCCAATGCCGCCGCTGTTCATGGAACAGGTTCTCCGTTTTATGATTGGCCCGGTCAAGAAATTCATAGACTTCCAGCGTAACCTCCACGGCCACAGCTTGTCCGTTATAATTGATGGTAACTTCCATCTGCCTTTCCTCCATTCAGATTTTTTTGGTAAATCTGAATGGGGCGGCGGAGAACGGCACTGGGGCCAGGGTTCGGGCCATGCTGGCCCGATGTTACGGCCCCACAGGTATGAAAAAACGCCCGGACAGCAGAAAGCTATTCGAGCGCAAAAACTCCAATATTCACTTACAGAATGACAATTTTCGCACCGGCTACCAGACGGGGCCTGTTCGTTGACTGGGCTTTTTTTGACGGTAGTGAAATATCGTCTGAATTTGTCGGCGGTCAATGTGCTTCATGGCGGTTCCCTCCTAAAGCCGCCGTGTCAGCGTGTAGTCGTCACTCCTTTGTCGAGGGCATAAGAAACGGCGGCTCTGAAATTCAAAGCCGCCGTTTCTTATAGGCGTGTTGATAGGACTGCTGGACGACGACTTTTTTTCTTTGCCGCCGTCCGGCAGCTATCTTTCTTATTGCTTTTAACGGGTTATTCCATCTCTCTATAGCGGGCAGCAATTTCCTCCGTAATCGGAATTAGTCTGCAATCTTCAATCGAGTACA
>OMZJ01000051.1 GCA_900315495.1 uncultured Lachnospiraceae bacterium | reverse complement strand
GGTTCTTCCCGTTACTTACTGTGTTCGGACATCTCTCGATGTCCGGGAGTTTCTCATGGAACCTCATCTCTTTCGAGCTGATGTTCTTGAAAAACGTTCTGAAACTTCTTTTAAAAGAATTTTCAGGGATTGGTTATACTGTTCAATTATCAAGGATCGGTGCTGTCTCTCGGACAGCTCCGTCATAATACCACCGCCCTATCCCTCTGTCAAGCGTTTTTCAAGATTTTTGAAAAAGTTTTTGCAGATGCGTCGATTCTGCCGTTTCAGGTCAAAATTGTACTGAATTGTCTCTGTTTTTTCTATTGTGTCTCTATGGTTCTGTTCTTTTTCCCCCACAGCAATATCGCGTTGGATATCAGAGAGGATCACTGGAAGGCAGGAGCAATGCATCCGTATTCAATGCAGCTGTATTGCAGTCGGCCGGCTGACCCCAGTTCAGCCGACCGTTGACAAATGTCCGATGTCGGACTATACTAAATTTGGAATGTCCGATGCCGGACTTTATGTTTCTATGCGGTTTTCGATATCCGTCATGCTCGTCAGCAGTCGCCGGCCAGACGGTCAGACAGCGGTCCCGCCAGGCCTGCTTTTGAAGAAGAAATTCTGTGCGGGCGTCGAAACCACACAGGGCACCCGCGCCACAGGAAAGGACTGATATTGTTATGGATGGAAAATCCGTTTCGATGATTCACAAGTTCAATATCGTCACAGACGAGATCGACATGCTCTACCACCAGGCAAGCGCAAAAATGGGCTTTCCCGACAGTGAGATGCGTATCCTGTATATGCTGTGCGACTACAACGCCGGGATGTCCCAGCAGGACATCATCGATATCACAGGGATGAGCAAGCAGACGGTCAATTCATCGGTCAACCGAATGGGAAAAGCCGGCTGGATCACCCTGGGCGAACGCAGCGGGCATCGGAAGGAAATCCTTCTAACCCCGGAAGGCCGTCAGGTGTGCGATGCCATCATCCGCCCCTTCATGGAACAGGAAGAACAGATCTTTGCCGGCTGGACCCGGGAGGAAAAACAGATCTTTCTGGATCTAAACCAGCGCTATAAAGAAGCGCTGCGCACAATGGTGCAGGCCATGCCCCGCAGGAATCAATACCGAAGCGGTACAGATATTGAAGTACTTCCAGAAACTGAAGTACTTCCAGAAACAGTGCTTCCGGAGAATGAAAAAAGCCAGAATGGCGTTTTTCGCTGAATCGGAAAACGGCAACGCAGAAAAAGATCAGAAAGGACGAACTTAATGTCTGTCAACGCAGAAAAGAAAGAACCCATCCGCCTGTCGGATCATTTTACCTACAGCCGGATGATCCGCTTCACCCTGCCCTCGATCATCATGATGATCTTCTCTTCGATCTACGGCATGGTGGACGGGTTCTTTGTGTCGAATTATACCGGTGCGATTCCCTTTGCATCGCTGAATCTCGCCATGCCCTTCATCATGATTCTCTCCGCGGTAGGTTTCATGTTCGGAACCGGAGGAACTGCACTGGTCTCCAAAACACTGGGCATGGGGGAACATGAGAAGGCAAATCGGATTTTCTCCCTTCTCACCTATCTTTTGATCGGGTGCGGTGTGGTACTCGGCATTTTCGGATACTTCGTGGCCTCACCGATTTCCCGGCTGCTCGGCGCGACCGATGAGATGCTTCCCTATTCGATTCTCTACATCCAGATCAACATGATCGGGATCCCGTTTTTCATGCTGCAGAACCTCTTCCAGAGCTTTCTGGTGACGGCAGAGCGGCCGAAGCTCGGCCTGGTGGTCACCGTGCTCGCCGGATGCACCAACATGGTTCTGGACTGGCTGTTCGTGGGTGTGCTTGGATTCGGCCTGGCGGGCGCAGCAGCTGCCACGGTGATCAGCGAGGCGGTCGGCGGGCTGGTTCCTCTGATCTATTTCCTGCTGCCGAATTCCACGATTCTGCGGCTCGGAAAAACCAGGATGGATTTCTCCGCCGTGTTCAAGGCATGCACCAACGGTTCGTCGGAGTTTCTGTCCAACTGTGCCTCGTCCATCGTCGGGATGCTCTACAACCACCAGCTCATGCGGTACATCGGCACGGACGGCGTCGCCGCGTACGGTGTCATCATGTACGTCAACTTCATCTTCGTGGGCATCTATTTCGGCTACACCATGGGCATTGCCCCCGTCGTCGGATACCATTACGGCGCAGAGAATCACAGCGAGCTGCGCGGGATCTTCCGCCGGACCATCCGGATGCTTCTGATCGTATCCGTGGTTCTCACGGTGCTGTCCGAGCTTTCCGCAAATCTTCTGGTGCACATCTTTGTCGGTTATGATCCTGCGCTGATGGCGCTGACGGTTCACAGTTTCCGGATTTATTCCATCGCCTTCCTGTTCATGGGATTTAACATCTTCGGATCCGGATTTTTCACGGCACTCAACAACGGTGCTGTCTCCGCTTTTCTGTCCACCATGCGGTCTCTGGTCTTCCAGCTGGCGTCCATCTATCTTCTGCCGCTCCTGTTCGGCGCGGACGGGCTATGGTATGTGGTGATTGCTTCCGACGGACTGTGCCTCGTGCTGACGATCATCGAGCTGATCCAGTATCAGAAGGTATATCGCTATTAAGGAATGCGATCTATGCCGGAACCAGAACTGCCCCGGCCGATCGAGGCCGGGGACTCTGTGGAGGGCTTGTCTTTGGACAAGGAATGACCAGACAATGAAGATAGGAAACAATATTTCTCCCAGCAGCAGCGCCGCGGCACAGCCCGCACGCTTCCACCTGCCCGGACTGTTTGAACACTATCCTTTTTACCGCGCGTTTCTTCCGCTGTACCGGAAGCACCGGGAATACTTTGCGGACAGGTGTGAAATCGCCTCAATCTACGGTGCGCCGGCGCACTGCCTGTGGGACGGCGGCCGTGTCGGATCCGGTGACACAGACCCGGAGGAAGTGATTGCGCTGATGCGGGACTTCGGTATCTCCGCACGGCTGACCTTCAGCAATTCTCTGCTCCGACCCGAACATCTTTCCGATCCGAGATGCAACGCGCTCTGCGCCCTCTTCGAACAGAGTCCCGGGCCGCAGAACGGCGTGATCATCCACTCCGACCTGCTGCTGCACACTTTAAGGGAACGCTACCCCGGCCTGTACTTTGTCTCTTCCACCACAAAAGTTCTGACCAGACGGCAGGATCTCCGGAATGAACTCGAACGGAAAGAATTCCGGTATGTGGTGCCGGATTTCCGCCTGAACAAGGCCTTCGATTTCTGGGAAAGACTTCCGGAAAACCTGCGGGGAAAAGTGGAATTTCTCTGCAATGAGTGCTGTTCCTTTGCCTGCAGGGATCGGAAAGCCTGCTATGAAGATATCAGCCGACGGAATCTGGGCGAAGCCGGAGAGAATCATCGATGCAGTGCGCCGGGAGCCCGGGAGGGCTACCGCTTTTCCCGGGCGATGGCGAACCCTGGCTTCATCGGAGCTGATGACATCACCGGCCGTTACCTTCCGCTGGGATATACGAATTTCAAGATCGAGGGCAGAAACCTTGGAAGTGCGCTGCTCCTGGAGTTTCTACTGTACTATATGACAAAACCAGAATACCGGCTGCAGGTTCGGGAGAAATTGTATCTCGACAGCATGCTGGATTTGTTTTAAAAAGGCCGCCGCCTGTCAGCGCTGTGTCAAAGCCCTGGGGCAGGCTCTGAATCATCTCTTCGCAGTGACTGGCCCGTACGGCCGCCATCAGCCGCTCTTCCGAGGCATTCTCATTTCCATACTTCAGGTTGTTCCGGACCGTATCGGAAAAAAGCACCGTATCCTGCAGAACAATCGCCACATTTTTGCGCAGGGTATCGCGGGACACCCGGCGGATATTCTGCGCATTCATCTGAATCAGCCCGGAGTCGGCATCGTAGAAGCGCATCAGCAGGTTGACAATCGTCGTCTTGCCGCTTCCAGTTGCGCCGACCAGCGCAATCTTTTTCCCCGGCGGTACCGTCAGAGAAAAATCCCGGATGACGGGATGACCCGGCTCATACGCAAAATCGACGTTCTGGAAGGTCACCGCCATCTGCCGGCTTTCCGCCAGATCTTCTCCGGTGCGGTCCTCGTCCGCCTCGTCCAACACAGCAAACACCCGCTCGGCGCCTGCCAGCGCCGTCTGCAGCTGTCCGTAAATCTGCGCGATCTCATTCAGCGGCCGGCTGAACTGCTGCGCGTAGACAATGAAGGCGGAGATCACGCCGACCGAGATCATCCCCTGTACAGAAAACCAACCGCCGAACGCTGCAATGATGACAAAACCGATATTTCCGATGCAGTTCATCACCGGCCCCATGACGCCGCTGAACACATCGGTCCGGATCCCGGCCTTTGTCAGTGAATCTGCTGTCCGGCAGAACTCCTCCTGCGTCTCCTTCTGATGGCTGTAGGCTGCCACGGTCCGATAGCCGGAGATCATCTCTTCCACTGTACCGTTCAGCTGTCCCAGCAGTCTCTGCCGGTCTCTGGAAAAATGACGCACCTTCCCCGAGAGGAACCGGGTAGCCAGGAGGGTCAGGATTACCGTCAGGAAGCTCAAAAGGGCCAGCTGCCAGCAGTACCACAGCATCGCAGCCGCCGTGCCGGCGATCGTCAGGACTCCCGAGAACAGGGACGGAAGGGACTGCGAAACCGTCGTGGAGACATTCTCCACATCGTTCGTCATTCGGCTCATGACATCCCCGTGGGAATGCGTGTCCAGATACCGGACGGGAAGGCTCACGATCTTTCCGAAGAGCTCCTCCCGCATCTGCCCGACGATCTTCTGGCTGAGCTGTGCGCTGCACAGCCCCTGGAAAAGCTGACTGAGCCCGTAGAGCAGATACAGGACCAGCATCCGCAGAATGGTGTTCCCCAGGCTTCCCGCGCGCTCACCGGCGATGATGTCGACCGCCCGGCTCTGCATGGCCGGCGCAGCAATTCCGCAGATGGTTCCGATCAGAACGACGGCCAGAAGCAGCAGGAGTAGTGTCTTCTGACGGGAAAAGTACGTGAGGAAGCGCCGGAAGGTTCCCCTGGCATCCGCCGCGTATTCCACCGTCTGAAAGCGTTCTTTCCGCGAAAGTCCCGGAATATTCCGCACATCCCGCGTGTTTTTATTTTCCTCCGAGCTCATCGTCTGCCTCCCCTCCCATCTGCGACAGATAGATTTCACGGTATGCCGGGCAGGAAGCCATCAGCCCGTCATGGGTGCCGTTTCCGGCGACCGTTCCGTTTTCCAGCACGATAATCCGGTCCGCCCGGCGGGCAGTAGCCACCCGCTGGGTCACGAAAATCTTGGTGCTGTCCATATATTCGCTCTGCAGGGCCCGATAGAGCTCCGCCTCCGTGCGCAGGTCCAGTGCGCTTGTCGAATCGTCAAAAATGCGGATCTCCGACGGCCGGACCAGGGAGCGGGCGATTGAGACGCGCTGTTTCTGCCCGCCGGAGAGGCTGGCTCCCCGCTCGGCCACCAGTGTATCCATCCCCTCCGGCTGTGTCCGGATAAACTCCTCCGCCTGCGACGCCTGTGCCGCCTTTTGAATCTCTTCCTCTCCCGCGGAAGGATTGCCCATGCGGATGTTGTCCCGGATGGTGCCGGTAAAGAGTTCGGCCTTCTGCAGAACCGTGGTGACGCGGCCGCGCAGGTCATCGATGCCGTAATCCCGCACGTCCACACCGTCGACGAGGACCGTGCCCTCGCCTGTATCAAAGAAGCGGGGGATCAGGCTGATCAGCGTGGACTTGCCGCAGCCCGTCGCCCCCATGATGGCTACCGTCTCACCCGGCGCAATCTGCAGGTTCACATGGCGGAGCACCGGCCGGCTGCTGCCCGAATACGTAAACGAGACATCCTTGAATTCCACGCTTCCGTGCCCAGCCGGCTTCCGCTCACTGCTCCCGTTCCGGATTTCCGGCGTGCTCTCCAGGATTTCCCGGACGCGGCGCCAGGAGGCAATGCCGCGGGAAATCGTCTGGATCAGCATGACTAACATCAGAATTCCATTCAGAAGCTGCGTCGTGTAGGTGATTGCCGCCATGATGCTGCCCGGCGTCGTCGATCCCGCCGCGACGTCTACGTTTCCCACCCGGAGAATCACCGCTACGCACAGATACATCATGGTGTTGACGGCCGGATTCATGAAGGCAAAAATGACCAGAACGCGCAGCTGCGTCCGGATCAGGCTGTCGTTTGCCTGCCCGAAGCGCTTTTTCTCATGCAGCTCACGCACGCACGCCTTGATGATCCGGATTCCCGAGATATCCTCCTGCAGGATTGTATTCATCTCGTCCAGCTGAGACTGCAGGCGGTCAAACAGCGGATTGGCCTTCCACATGCAGAAGCACAGACAGCCGATGATAAACGGCGCCGCGCACAGAACCGTCATGCCGAAGTCATGATTCAGCCGGAACATGCAATAGACGCTTCCGAACATCAGCATCGACATAAGGACAGCTCTTCCGACCGCACGGACGTCTCCTCCGCCGTTCGGGATTTCTTTTCCGGCTGTGCGGACGCTCCGTGGGTGCTTGCGTTGATTTTTTCCAGAAGGGTCCGCAGGGTCTCCTTCTCGTCTTCCGAAAGGCTTGAGAACAGTTTTTCATGACGGGCTGCCCGCTGGTCGGAAGCCTCTTTCGCCGCCTCTTTTCCCTCCTCGGTCAGAATCAGGTCAATGGCCCTCCGATCAGCCGCATGAGCCTTCCGCCGGAGCAGCCCCGATTTTTCCAGCTTTCCAAGAATCTCGCTGACGCTTCCCGGCTGGATTCCAAGCCGCCTTGTCAGCTCCTTCTGGGCGATTGATCCGCCCGCATCCTGTATCAGAATCAGAACGCGCTTCTGACTGCCGCGCCCTTCGTATTGTTTCCGCATGGTTCGTCCGATTCTCAGAAACCCGATGATCAGCTTCTGATTCAGATCCGCCTTCGCATAGTCTGCAATCCGCCATTGTTCATCATCCATGCCATTCCTCCTGTCCGCTTTCGGTCTCTATTAGTTAGGTACCTTATTATTTTATGACGGGCTCCCAGAGAATGTCAATATTCGAATGTTCACAGATCGCACGGATTCTGCGCAGTGAATTTCAGCTTCGTTCAAATCAGCCGAACGCTCCGGCTGGCGCCGATCCGCGGCGCACTAAAATAAATCATTTCTGCTCATCCAGGCTGCATTGACGACGAGCCAAAGGTCCATATATAATCTATGATATTGCATAAAACATTCTGCCATTCACGTTTTCTGCGATTGCGCTGCTGCCCTGTTTTCCACCGGCCGTCAGCGCAACGCTTCGTTCTGGAAAGGAGTCTGATCCATGGAAACATGCCGTATTCTCTCCGTGCTGCCGCTCACCGAAGCGCACCGGGAATATCTCACAATACAGGCACAGGGCGGGAACGTTGACTGCACCTTCACATACCGCTCTTTCAATTCCGTCACAGTCGAAGACATCCGGAGGGCCGATGTGCTGATCGGAAATGCCAGTCCGGTGCTCCTACGGGAAGCGCAGACGGAAGGCGCGCACCTGTCCTGGGTCCAGCTGAATTCCGCCGGCGCCGACGCGTATATTCCCGCAGAGGTTCTCCCGGAGAAAACCCTCCTCACCTGCAGTTCCGGCGCCTATGGCCTGAGCGTTGCCGAGCACATGCTCACCATGACAATGGCGCTCATCCGCCATTTCGACGCCTATGCACGCCAGCAGTTCCGGCATGCGTGGAAAACCGGCCGACCGGTGACCAGCATTGCCGAGTCAACGGTGCTGGTTCTGGGGCTCGGCGACATCGGCGGACGTTATGCACGCATGTGCAAAGCCCTGGGCGCAAAGGTCATCGGCGTACGGCGGACACCCCACGCGGAGAAACCGGATTATCTGGATGTACAGGTTGCCATTGACGCCCTTGACGACTTTCTGCCGCAGGCCGATATTGTGGCTATGGTTCTGCCGGGCGGAAAGGCGACGGAACACATCATGGACGAAAGACGCCTTCGCCTCATGAAGAAAGGCGCTTACCTCATCAATGACGGGCGGGGAAACGCCATCGACCCGGACGCACTGAAAAAAGTCCTGCAAGAAGGGCATCTCGGCGGCGCCGGCCTGGATGTCACGGAGCCGGAACCCCTTCCAAAGGAGGATGAACTCTGGGACATGGACAATGTCATCATCACGCCGCACATCGCAGGCCAGTTTCTCCTGGCAAGTACCTTCGAATGGATCGTGAAGATTGCCGGCGAAAACCTGCACGCCTATGTCACCGGCGGTGAGATGAAGCACATCGTAAACCGCAGCGTCGGATACTGAGAGAAATCCAGCTTCTCTTTCTCTCTTTCGCGCAGTGAAATGCTTTCAGCCATGCGTTTTGCAGAATTTATCGTACAGACATGAGACGCCCGGGAAGTGCCGAATCCATCGACACTTCCCGGGCGTCTTCGTTAAGCGCTACGTCCGTTTTTCAGATCATTTCGAAAAGGGATGTTCCGCAGCCGCAGAGGCTGTCTGACCCACGGCCCAGCCTCATCTCTTCGTCACAAACTCCCGTCAGTTCTGTCCCAGAAGCTTCTTCAGATCCGCCTCCGGCGTGCTGATCGGTCCGATGTTATACTGATCAACCAGGATCTTCAGCACATTCGGCGAGATGAACGACGGCAGGGACGGTCCGAGGAGGATGTTTTTGATCCCGAGATGCAGAAGCGTCAGCAGGATACATACCGCCTTCTGTTCATACCAGGACAGGACGAAGGAAAGCGGAAGTTCATTCACGCTGCACTGGAAAGCCCCGGCCAGAGCCACGGCAATCTGAATGGCGCTGTAGGCATCATTGCACTGACCAACATCCATGATTCTCGGAAATCCGGCCACGGTGCCGAGATCCAGGTCATTGAAGCGGTACTTTCCGCAGGCCAGTGTCAGAACAATCGAATCCTTCGGCGTCTGTTTCACAAACTCGGTATAGTAGTTGCGCCCGGCTTTCGCGCCGTCGCATCCGCCGACGAGGAAGAAATGGCTGATCTTCCCGGCCTTCACGGCATCCACGATCTCTCCGGCATGCTCCAGAACGAAATTGTGAGCAAAGCCGGTCGTCACCTGATGACCGCCGTTGATGCCGGTCATGACATGATCCTCCGCGTATCCGCCCAGTTCCAGCGCCTTTTCAATCACCGGGGTGAAGTCCTTTTTGGCACCGATATGCTGCAGGCCGGGGAAGGATACCACATCGGTCGTGAAGACACGGTCACGGTAAGAAGGCTTCGGCGGCATCAGGCAGTTCGTGGTAAACAGAATCGGCGCCGGAATATCGGCAAACTCCTTCTGCTGATTCTGCCAAGCCGTGCCGAAGTTGCCCTTGAAATGGGCATATTTTTTCAGCTCCGGGTACGCATGGGCCGGCAGCATCTCGCCGTGGGTATAGACGTTCACGCCTCTGCCCTCGGTCTGTTCCAGAAGGAGTTTCAGATCCTTCAGATCGTGGCCGGTGACAACGATGAACGGTCCCTTTTCGATGGTCAGAGAAACTTCCGTCGGCACCGGATTTCCGTAGGTCTCCGTGTTCGCCCGATCCAGAAGCGCCATACATTTGAGGTTGATTTCCCCGGTCTTCAGAACCAGCGGCAGAAGCTGATCCGCAGTCAGATCCGCGCCGACCGCAAACAGACCCTCGGCAAAGAACCGGTCCACATCCGGATCACGGTAGCCGAGCATCCGCGCGTGATGCGCATAGGCAGCCATGCCGCGGAGGCCGAAGAGAATCAGCGATTTCAGGGAACGGATGTCCTCATCCGCCGTCCACAGTCCGGTCAGATCGTAATTGCTGTTTTTGCCGCACGGATCTGCGCAGGTGCCGCAATTCGGCACCTGCACCGTCTTCTGTTCGTTGGTCAGTGCGATCTGTCTGCGGATGGATTCCGCATCAAAATTGACGTTGGTTACCGTCATGAACAGTCCGTCGATCAGAAGCTGTGCGGTCTTCTCCGGGATATCGCTTCCCGCGTCAATCGTCCGCGCCAGTCCGATCAGCGCCCCAGTCAGTTCATCCTGCAGTCCGGCGACGTCTGCAGTTTTCCCGCATACGCCCGCTTTTCCCCGGCAGCCGCTGCACCCGGCCGTCTGCTCACACTGAAAACAGAACATTTCATTCATTGATGATTCCTCCATCTGTCTGGTCACTCTGCAGCCCTGACGGTACCGCAGTGATTGAGATCCCAGCAGGTTCTCACCTGCTGGTATAAATTATAGCGGATTTATGTTAGAATGTATGTTGTTCAGGCAACAGAATTGATCTTCAAAAAAAACGCCGGATTTTGCCGGCGGACCGGCTGCCTGCAAAAGGGGGACGAGAAGAATGCTTAAGGAAACACAAAATCAGCCGCAAAACGGCAGCACCGCACTGACTGATGCAGACAGGAAGATCATCCTGCAGTGTCCCCTTTTTGCCGGCATCAGCGAAACCGAGCTGGTATCTCTCCTTCCCTGTCTGAATGTGCGAAGGAAACAGTGCGCCAAAGGGTCCTGGATTCTGCGGGCAGGCGACCGGATATCAAGCGTCGGCCTGATGCTTTCGGGAAGCGCCCACATTGAGCGCTACGATTACTGGGGGAACCGGCACATTGTCAGCCCGATCCGGACCGCCGACCTCTTCGGCGAAAGCTTCGCCGCCTGCAGGGAAACACCCCTGAATGTCAGCGTACAGGCGGATGAGGACTCCATCATTCTTCTTCTCGACCTGACAAAAACGCTTCACCTGTGCAGCTTAGCATGTCCTTTTCACACCCGGCTGGCCGACAACTTTGTGTCGATTCTTGCGCGCCGCAACCTGATGCTCAATGAAAAGCTGACGGTCGTCACACAGCACTCCCTGCGCGACAAGATTCTGTCCTATCTCTCGGCAGAATCCATCCGTCAGCATTCTCCCTATTTTGATATTCCCTTTGACCGTCAGCAGCTGGCCGATTACCTGAACGCGGAGCGCAGCGCCCTCTCGGGGGAGCTGTCCCGAATGAAACGAGAGGGGATCCTTGACTACCAGAAAAACCATTTCCGGCTGCGGGTGCCGGTGAATCAGGAATAACACGCTTTCTTCCCGAGCTGCCTGCTGCGGCACAGGGCAAAAAAAGCCCTGGCAATAGCCAGGGCCAGCATTCGGGACTCTGCACAGCACAGGGATTCTGCACAGTGCCGGGCATTCCGCCCGGTGCGGTGATCTTCCGCCCGGTCCGCATGCCTTCGGAGCGCAGATTTCAGGCCGCACGCTTCTTCTGCAGCATCTGGATCAGCGTGACAATATTGGCGACCGTGGTGATCGTCGCAAAGATGGCGCCCGTGTAGGAGCGGAAGACAAAGAAGTAGATGATCCAGGGGATCAGGGTGACGGTCGAAAGGATCTTGAAGCGGATCGGATCCTTCGTATCCATGAACAGAATATATACGGTGCAGACGATAAACGGCAGCCAGCTGACGATGGTCCCGTCTCCGAGGACGACGGAAAGGATGAACTGCACGATGATGAGAACCGCCTTTACCGGCCAGGTTGCCAGATCTTTGTAGCAGATGATGTTTCGGACGATGGACAGCGTATTGGACGCAGCGGCCGTGTACCCTCCCAGCAGCATCATACTGACGATCTGCATGGCAAACTGAATTGTCTGGCAGATCAGAATATGCGCCTTCTTCTTTTTTGCGCCGGACAGGATCTGCAGCATGGAAGCCGCAAAATCAATGATATTGGCAATCAGAATGTTCATCCGTTTCCCCCTGTTGTTTTTCCTCTGCCGCCGTCCCTTCCGCGAGTCGTTTCCACACCAAACGGCGGTATGCTCCAGCACGCTGCCTGCCGCAAACCCATACGCAGGTCGTTCCACACCAGATGGCGGTGTGCTCCAGCACGCTGCCTGCTGCAAACCTGTCTGCGGTCCGTTTCCGATGGCTTCGGGCAGGCCCGCCGCCACCGGCACAGTAACGTCATATTATTCTACATGGTTCCGGTGTATTTTTCCACCTTCGCCGGGAAGCAGGAAGCTTGTTTTTCGATTCCTGTTCGACAGGCATCCGGATGTCCCTTTTGAAAAGAAATTTTCTAAAAAATACGCCAGGCAGCAGGTATGCCGCCCGGACACATACAGAAGGAGGAAAGGTCAAGCCAGCCCGTCAGGGGGCGTGGTTTCAGACCGAATTCATTGTTATGAACATTGTGATCGCCATGGATTCCTTCAAGGGAAGCCTCAGCTCTCTGGAGGCAGGAAACGCCGTGCAGACAGGCATTCTCCGGGCAATGCCCGATGCGCAGACCACCGTCCGTCCCCTCGCGGACGGCGGGGAGGGCACCGTGGAAGCCCTGACCGCCGGCTTAGGCGGCTCGCTCGTGACGGTTCCGGTGACCGGGCCGCTGGGCGGATGTACCGATGCAGTATACGGCATCCTGAACGACGGGACAACTGCCGTCATGGAGATGTCCCAGGCGGCAGGGATCACGCTGGTGGACGAATCTGCGCGCAATCCCCTCCGGACAACCACCTTCGGTGTCGGGGAGATGATTCTCGACGCGATTCACCGGGGATGCCGCCGCTTTATTGTGGGGATCGGCGGTTCCGCCACCAACGACGGCGGGATCGGCATGCTGCAGGCACTGGGATACGGCCTGCTCAACGAAAAGAGCAAGCCGGTTCCCCGCGGTGCGCGGGGACTGTCAGAACTGGCCCGGATCACGGATGACGGCGTCCCGCCGGAGCTCGCGTCCTGCCGCTTCCGGATTGCCTGCGATGTGACCAATCCCCTGTGCGGTGAAAACGGATGCAGCGCAGTCTTCGGCCCCCAGAAGGGCGCAGACGCCGCCATGATCCGGCAGATGGACGGGTGGCTTCGCGCGTACGCAAAGACCGCCCGAAAGGCCTTCCCGAAGGCCGATCCGGAGGAACCGGGCACCGGCGCGGCCGGAGGCCTCGGCTTTGCCTTCCGAACCTTTACGAATGCGGTGCTGGAATCCGGCATCCGGATTGTCCTGGAAGAAACACATCTGGAGGATTTTGTCCGGGAGGCAGACATCGTGGTGACCGGGGAGGGGCGGCTGGACGGCCAGACCGTGATGGGGAAAGCACCGGTCGGTGTGGCAGAAATCGCCCGGCGGCACAGAAAGACAGCCATCGCCTTTGCCGGAAGCACCGCACCGGATGCCGGAGCCTGCAACGCCCACGGCATTGACGCTTACTTTCCGATTCTCCGGGAAATAACCACCCTGCCGCAGGCCATGCGGCCGGAAAATGCCGGAAAGAATCTATCCGACACCGCAGAGCAGGTTTTCCGCCTGATCCGCGCAGTGCACGGCTGACCCTGACCTGACCCGGCATATCTGCCTGTTCTGCCCGCAAAAGTCAATATTCTGACCCGGAAAACAATATCGCCCGGGAGATCAGCGAATTTCACTGATCTTCCGGGCGACTCCATGAAATCCATCTTCTGCTCAGACAGAGAGAAGAACCATGAAAAACGCATGCCTGTGGAATTTTGCCGAAAGGCGGTTCCTGAAAGTACCCGGAACAAGTACGAACGTTCCGGCTCCCCGCAGCACGGGATTTTTATGCGCAAGCTGGTCAGCGTTCCCTCCCCCGATCCCCTGCTGCGGGCCATGCAGAAAGCGGCAGGTTTGCCCGCCTCCCTCTCCAGGAATATAAGCCGGTTTGATTGCACTTTATTCCCCGGTACAATTCCATCTTAACGGATTCCCTCCTCCTTTTCCCTACCCATGTGGGTAATTTATGGGCGCCCTGGAGGCATCGGGCAATCACGTATCCTTTTCCCTACCCATGTGGGCAATTTCCATCGCCGCGGAAGAATTCAGTCCCCGGTTTCCGTCTGTTCGTCAAAAAGCTTCGGAATAATATAGTGCCTGCCGGTCACGGCAATCGCCAGCTGAGTCTTGTTGGCATAGCCGGTCTTCTGCAGAATATTCCGGATGTGATGCTTGATGTTGTCCCTGGAATAATGGAGCTTTTCCGCAATCTCGCTGTACTCCATCCCCTCACAGACCAGGCGCAGCACCCTGATTTCCGTCTCCGTGAAGGAGTCGCTGGTCGTAAAGCCCACCTTCACCGCAGGGGTCTCCTCCGGCCAGATCTTCTGCCCCTGCATGGTCGCATCCATGACAGTGATCAGATCCTCCGGGCTGACCTCCTTGTACCAGAAGCTGTCTGCCCCGGCTTCCCTGGCTCGCTTGATGAAACTCTCCTCCGCCATGGAAGTGACGACAATGATTTTCAGCTTTGGAAAGAGCTTTCTCAGTTCGGCCGCCTCGTCAATGCCGTCCTTTGTCCCACGGGTGCAGACATCCATCAGCACCAGATCCACTGCGCTTCTGCGGCAGACCGTCCCGGCCAGATCCGCCTGAGACAGGCTCCCCACCAGCGTATAATTGCTGTTGTTTTTCACGACATTTTCCATATACTCCCTGGCGATCCGCTGATCATCGATGACGAGCACTCTGGTCATACCGGTTCCTCCCTGTGATTTCATTTTTTCTGAGACTCCCGATCTGTCATTTCTCCGGTTCCGGAAGTGCCGCGTTTGCGTTCGATTCGTTTCCTGACACCACCGTGATGCGCCATTTTCTCCGGTTTGGGAAGCGGACGTTTGCATTCGATCCGTTTTCCCGACTCTGACTTATTCCGTTATCTTTTCTGTACACACCGGCAGCATCACGGTCAGTAAAAAGGCCGGCTGCGACCGGATCTCCATCCGGCCACCTGCTTCGGTGATTCTTTGCATCCCGTCGGCAAGACCGCCCCGGGGAACCACCTCCCCCGCCGGCGGCCGGCCGTCGTTGGTGATGCGCACGATGACGGCATCCGGGCGCTGCTCTGCCGACACTGCCAGAACGGTGGCGTCCGCATGGCGGGCGGCATTCACGCAAGCCTCCCGCAAGACCGGCAGGAGCAGACCCATGATGGGTTCCGACGCAGGGAGATTTCCCGTGATCCTGACCTGAATGCCGGAGACTGCCGCATCCCGGACAAACTCCGCAAAATCGTCCTCCGGAGGAGCACTCTCCTCCTGCAGGATCTGAATCGCGCGCCGAAACTGCGTGACCGCCGCCGCATTCTCCGCGGAGGCGGTGTGCTGCCGCAGAATCTGCCGAATTGCGGCAGCCCCCATGTTCATCTGATCGTGCAGTCTCGATTTCAGATTCAGAATCTCCTGTTCCGCCGCTGCCTTCCGGGCATTCTCCGACAATTTTTGCAGTTCCCGGTACATCTTCTTCAATTCAACCGACTGTTTCTGCAGTTCCTGCCGTTTCTGATACAGCGCGGTCACATCAGAAAACACTGCTTCCGTATAGGTACTTCCGTCCGCTGTGCGGACTTCCCCCGCCGAATACTGCCAGGCTCTCCCGTCCGGAAAAAGATATACATTGCCATCCCGCACAATGCCAGACGCGGAATTGCAGTGCGCCAGCGCCTTCTGCAGCTCACCGAAGCTCTGCAGATCCCTCCCGGTGATGGTTCGGAACAGATCTTCCATCGCCCGGTTGCACAGTTTTACAGTCCCGGAGGGATGGAAATAGCATACCGCCGTTGGAAGCGTATCCAGGGCCTCTTTCACCGCGATGCGAAGCGCGTGCCGGCGGCGCAGCCGCCCGATCCTCTCCCGGATCCTTTTCCCGATTCTCATCATCCCTCACCGCCTTTGGTCAGCCGGAAGGAAAAGCGGCAGGCTCCATCCTCACAGGAGAAGGAATCCGCTTCCACCGCCTCCGGGCGGAACGGTGTTCCGCTGACCAGTTCTATGAAAAGGACTGATACGTCCCTCCCGTCCCGCAGCGAAATCCACACCTGCGACAGGTCCGGAAGACACCCTTCCACCGCCTCCTCAAAACCGCGGTACGCCCGGAGCATCTCCTTCGTCGGGAACATCCTCCCGGACGGCAGAGTCTGCAGACAGTTCACGTCAAGAAGCTCCAGATAGAGGAACGATTCCGCAAAGCACCGTGCCAGATCACCCAGATCCGACTGCGCCGACCGCTCTCCGGCTAACAGCAGATTTCCGTACCGCTTGATATAGGCGCCTGCAGCGGCTGCGGCCGCCAGAAGCCTGCCGCGCTCCCGCTCGTCCGTCTCCCGCTCATACCGCGCCAGAAGGCTGTCAATCCGCCGGATCTGCCCTGCAGTTTCCCGGTGCAGCAGATCACTGATGCGGTTCTTTTCCCGCAGGGCCAGAATCTTTTTCTGCAGCTCCAGATTTTCCTGCCGAATGCGGTTGCGCTCCGCCAGTTCACGGCAGTTTTCTTCGCTCTGCTCAATCGCGTCAGCCAGTTTGGAGACATCTTCCTGCCAGAGGACATAGCCGAATCCGATCGGCTGGCTTCTGACCTGAAGGCTTTTTGCGATCGAAACGCTCTGTACCCCGGCAAGAACCCGCTGTTCCCGGGTCATTGCCCGCGCATTCCGGCTTACCAGGCAGACCCTGTATTCCGAATCCAGAATCTGCGCGCCGAGCCTGCTGACCAAGAACAGCTCATCATAGCCAGTATTGCTCTGAATCAGCCCGCTCGCGATGCAGCTCTCCAGCGCTGCGGCAATCAGCAGGCAGAAAACAACCGTCATATCTCCGGCCAGAGGCTTCAGCCAGGGTATGCGAAGAATGTAGAGAACGCCATAGAACACCGCCGCCATGACCGGTGCAAACGGCAGCAAAAGAAAATTCCGGCTGTGCGGGACGCGGCATTTGACCAGCATGACTGCCAGCGCGAAAACGGTACAGGAAATCATCCAGCCGACGGCAAGAAAATATCCGAAGGCATACTGGTAGTCATTCACCCCCTCGGAGGAATGCACCGGAAAAACAAACACCATCTGATGCAGGTCATTGGTCAGAACCATGAGAAGCAGTGCCGAGGCCGGCACACAAAGCAGCCGCACCTGCCGCGGCAGGCGAAAATCATCCGGTTTGCGCAGGGAAAGCGCAATCCATACCGCCAGAAGCGGGATCCACAGCATGGGAAGATAGTACAGATACCATAGGCCCCGCAGCGGCCGGACGGGATCCGCCAGGAGATATCGGATGGTCCTTGCTGTCATCCAGAACACCATCAGCGCAGAAACCGCGGTCAGACACCGCCGCGCCAGCGGCTGCAGAATCCTGGAACGGACAGAAATCCCCCATCCGATGTATAATCCGATATAGATCATCGAGCGGAGAATCAGCAGCACCTGGTCCATCGGCCCTTCCACTCGGATATTGATCTGCCGCAGCACCATTGCCGAAAGGATGGTAATGGTGACAGTGATCACACTGCTGTACTTTTGTATATTTCGTCCGGCCATCCTGCATCCCTCACTGAATGAATACGGTGCTGCTTATCTGCACTGTTTTGATTATATCGGAATCCAGAGCGGCATTGCAACTGGGCGCTCATTCTTTTTATTGCTTTTAACAACATTCTGTTCTGTCGTTGTGTTTCTAAAGACTATTGTTTTGTTTTTTTGCTCTCTGAATTCACATTGACACAATTCCTGTTTTTTGTAAAATATGTTGTCAGGATCTGCATCTATTCTGCGCCACGAACCAGAGCCGGAATTCCATCGCAGAGAGAAAAGGATCTGACACTCATTGAGGAGGGCGGAAAAAATGAAAAGATCATGGGAACATCCCAGCGTTACGATTCAGGACTATGAAGCGAACGAGTATGTATCCTCCTGTTGGGGCGTGGGCTGCAACATCAATGTCGCAGACGCATATGAACAGACACATACCAATTCGGCCGGCGTCACCTGGTGGACACTCGGCTGCAATCACACGGTCGATCACTGCCAGAACGCGGACAACCAGGTGATCTACGATGACAACAATGACGGAATTGCCGACCGCATGTTGGAAGAGGGAACCGACGGGCTGGGAACCCTTGCCTGCACCATCTATTCGGATGCCGACTATACGACGGTCATCGATGTCTCTTCGGTCAAAGTCGGGGACCTGATTTACTGGACCACCACGGACAACAGAACGAGAATCTGGCACCACGTCGGAACCGTGCAGGCGACGGTGCCGGGACACCCGAACCGGTCCTGAGAAATCCGATCTCTGCGGACTCTGCGGTGATATCCGCAAAACAAATGCAGCCGGAAAAATCACAGATTTTTCCGGCTGCATTTGTTGGATTCTCCGATATATTCTCAGCCAGTGCGGTCTCGCGCGGCGGCGGGAATCCGAATTCGGTCCGAAACACTGCCGCAGACCTGTCTTGGATCCGCCAGCTGTCATTGTTCCGGCGTGCCCTCCATTTTCAGCTGCTGTCTGGAGCTGTAACCTTTCTTCTTCAGATCTGAACACAGAAAGTCGAAGACTTCGGGGGCGATCCGGATCAGATTCATCGGCCGCGGCAACTTCTTCAGCGCTGCCACAGGAATCTTCTTCCATTCCACGATTTTCAGATACTCTTCTGACCAGGGTTCCACGATCCGGGCTGTTCCTGTGACCTGCAGGCCGGCGAGGTTTCCGAAATCACAGCTCTCCCCATAAATCGCAAGGCACACATGCGGATTGTGCTCCAGGGCCCTGAATTTCAGGCCGCCTTCCGAGAACAGATAGAAAATTCCGTCCATATAATTGTACTCGATCGGTGTACAGCGGACAAAGTCTCCCGCCGCGGTCGCCAACGCACAAACCTTGTGCTTCCCAAGAAAAGCCTCAATCTCGGTACGCAGCTCCTCCCGGTCCATTTTGACCGAATTCCGGTCTTTCTCGATCCAGTAATTGGCCGCAGCTTCATAATTGAATGATTCCATCGCTGATTCCTCCCATCCTGTCACTGCCCCGTCCTATGCGCCCTGTCAGTGCCCCATCCTATGTGCCGCATGCTGGTCTGCGTCGGAAGCATCCGCCAAACAGGCAGAGGCACCAGACACTTTTTCTGTTTTGTATTCATCCGGAAACCTTGTTCAGCCTCTGTCATCTCTGCTGACCGGAATTCATTGGAGGCCGTGGTCCATGCCTCTGCGGATCTTCTTGATTTCCACGGGGTGTTCCTCCGGCCGGGTCTCTGCGCGCCAGCTGCCCTCTGTCTTTCCAAAGGTAAGCTTTGACGCCGCGTCGTCCCAGGAAATCTGCGTCAGAGCATACGCACCCTTCTCGTAACCGTATCCGTCCCCTTCATCTTCATAGAAGCGGAAGCTTCCGTCCGCACCGGGATAGACCACGAAAGTGCAGGGCTGTGAGAAGGTTTCCTCTGCCGTCAGGCCCGCCTGTGCCTCTGGAAGGATGCTTCCGGCACGCACGTACAGGGGAATCCGTTCCAGCGGCGCCTCCGCTGTAATCCACTGCCCGCCCGGATAGCAGACATCTGTCCAGAAATCGATCCAGTCGCATCCCGCAGGCAGATACACGCGGCGGCTCTTCGCTTTGCCCGGCATCTCACTGCCGTCCCGGCGGTAATACATCGGTTCCAGCACCGGGCATACCAGAAGAGAGCGCCCGGCCATGAATTCATCCGCAATCCCGACTGCCTGCGGATCGGAAGCAAAATCGAAGGCAAGCATCCGGAGCATTGTATCATCCGCAAGATATACACTGCCTGCCAGCGAGTAGAAATACGGAAGCAGCGTATACCGCAGCCGGCTGATCTTCTGCAGTGCCCTGTAGAATACACTGTCTTCGCCGCCCGCGTACCACCATTCGCGGCGGAAATCCGTCCCGTGGCCGCGGAACATCGGCAAGAATGCGGCAAACTGGAAGGAGCGCACCGCCAGCTCGCAGTAGGCAGGATTTCTCCAGCCGTCCTCGTATTCCCCATTCCAGTACCAGGCTTTTCCACGTTTCACAAAGAACCCGCCGGCATCAAAGGTCCAGTAGGGAAAGCCGGACGCGCAGAAATTGAGTCCCTCGCACACCTGTTTGCGCAGGGTTTCCCAGGAGGCGGAGATATCGCCGGACCACGGCACAACACCGAAGCGCTGCTGCCCGGTGTAGGCGCTGCGAATCAGGTTTATGACTCTTTTCTCTGCTGGCTGCCCAGAATCTGTCCTGCACTCGTCTTCGCTTCCAGCATATGTTTCCGGTATGCTGTCCGCCGCTGAGGCAGCTCTGATTCCGGACGGACGACCCGGGTTCCGCGGCGCCTCTGCCGCCGCTCCTTCCTGCCCGCGCTGCCCTTCCCACACGGTCATCGCGTGATAAAAGCTGTATGCGTTGCACAGATCCGCCGGGAGGATCTTCCCCGCCGTCCCGGCAAACTCCAGAAAGCTGACAAAGGGCTCCGGCTTGATCGCGTGATTCCACTCCGGGGTCCACGGCTCGCAGGAATCGCACCACCATCCGTCAATCCCGTACCGGAACAGGCCGCGGTTCATCTGCTCCCAGTACAGCTCTCGCGCTTCCGGTTTTGCGGCGTCATAGATATCGGTAGTCGGAAGGAGCAGGCCCGCATCGGCAAATTCACGGCGGTCCGCCGTGCCCTCCCTCATATTGGGCCACACGGAAATCAGGAGGTGAACCCCTTCGTCATGCAGTGTCTGCATCATTTTCTCCGGATCCGGGTAGCGCACGGGATCCAGTGTTTTCTGGCCCCACTGCTCCCCGGTCCAGGAGCACCAGTCCTGCACAACGCAGTCCAGGCCGAGCCCGCGCCGATGATATTCCGACGCAATGTCTTCCAGCTCCTGCTGTGACTCATACCGCTCCTGGGACTGCACATAGCCGAAGGCCCAGCGGGGCAGTATGGGTGCACGGCCGGTCAGGGTGCGGTATCCCGCAATGACCGCATCCATGTTCCCGGCAATCAGGAAATAATCGATGGCTTCCTCTGCCTCCGCATACAGGCAGGATCCGTACTCATTGTCGTTGAATACCACCGGGGATCCGGTGGAAAGCAGAATACCATACCCTTTGCTGGAAACCAGCAGAGGCACCGCAATCTTCATATTGGCCTGATGGAGGTACTGGGTGCTTCCGCGGAGGTTGAACTGCCCCGTGTCGTTCTGCCCCAACCCGAACAGCGCCTCGTCCGGCGCAAACACCCAGTGGACTCTCGTGTGATACAGCCTGCGGTCGAAAACGGAATCGGCACTCTTCACCACCTTTTTCACACCGTCCGCCGTCTGTACCTCTTCCACCTGCGCATTCCCGTCCTCCCGGATGCGGAAGGCGTCAAACGGCTCCATCTCCCGGCTCTCTTCACCGCGCTCTCTTGCAATCAATGTCCCTTCCGGCGTTTCGCAACGGATCGAGGAAGTTTTTTGATTCACGATCACCCGAAGTTTCCCCGTCTTCAGGCAGATTTCCCGGCAGGAAGCGCCCTCTGCCTCCACTGCTTTCGGCACTTCGCTCCAGTCCCACTGCGGAAACACATTCTGTTCCAGAAGGTAGGGATACGATGTCTGCGGAATCTCCCTCCCCGGTGCGAAGCGGACCCGCACAATATTGTCCCGCACCGGCGTCAGCGCCAGCACGCCGCGCGCTGAGTACAGCATCAGTGAATTTCCTTTTCTGCATGCCTCTGTAATTTCCGCCGAGGGACGCGGTGTTACTGTCATCATCAATATTTCTCCCTTATCTCAATGCCTGCCGGGATTTCGATTCCACTGCAGTTCCGGCTGTGCATTGCAGTCACTCTTGAAATAGTATCTTCGAAACGGAAAAGCATTCCTTTTACCTACCTTTCCCACTGTCAGTTCAAGGTCCAAATCTTGCAGACCAGAATAGGCTTCTTCCCTGTTTCCGCCTGTTATCCACAGATCATCCGCTTGCATGACATAGTTTTATTATAGCCATGTGCCGGAATACTTTCTACCTGATTATGATTGCTGTCCTCTGCGGTTCATTCATCAGACTCTTCATTTCCCCTGCCGCCGGGACAAGGTCCGATGAATTAGAAGAATCCGCTATGATATGTGGATGATTCTTGCAGCGGCCGCCGCCTACCTGAAATAAAGCGCAGATACCATCCTGCTTTTTATAAAACAGCCTGACTGCCGACGTATTTTCCGGCAGCCAGGCTGTTCTCTTTTCATCCTCTCGTATTGCCTTTTCCACGCATCAGAAGATCAGCGTGAATCTTCCGTTCTCGTCCATTCGGAACTTCCCGGTCCCGTGTGTTCTGGTTTTCCCTGTAGGAATCCCCGTCGAGAAGAATCCCCAGAAGATACTCCTCTTTCTGATACAGTTTCCGGTCACTGACCGACGGGAACGTGAGCATGCTGTTCTCATAGAACTCCCGGCATTCTGATTAAAAGGCACAGGAAATCAGTGTCAGGATTGCCAGACCGCCCTGCATCAGGATAATCTTCGGATTGCTGGTGAAACTGCCGTACAGCGCCACCGCAACGATGTACGCCATCAGGCAGATCACTGCGGCCTTGCTGGCGAAGGCAAAGACCGCGATCAGGATCAGCACAGACAGCAAGCCGTTGTATATGCCCTGGTTCTTGAACAGGACGTTCACGTTCTTCTGTGACAGCTCCTCCGTCGTCATGCCGAATACCTTGGATGTTTTTTCGGAAGTCGTTGCAGCCGTCTCCAGATAAAAGATGTACAGAAACTCCAGTGCCACCAACACGGATAATACCTTTGTTACAATGTTCATGATCCTCCCCTCCAGGCGGCAGAAGCTGCGCCCGTTTCCTTGTGATGCATGTGATGCATGGCATCATCTCCGACTATCTGTTATCATCCGAGGCGTCTGTCTGACTCGTATTCCACAGATGACATGAGCAAATTATAGCACAACAGGCGCCTCGGTAATTCCCTTATAATGGTGTAAATTGAAAAATGAAAAGAGCCAAGAGCTCATCTCTTAGGTATAATGAAAATCACTACAATCAACATAATACCGAGGAGGATGAACAAATGGCTCAACTCAATATAACATATTAAATCAGGAAGAAATTCTACAACTTCGTTCAAAATATCATGATCAGGCGTTCCGCGAGCTGCTCAGAAGCAGCCTTAACAGTATACTGATGGCGGAATCCACGGCACAGCTCAAGGCAGAGCCATATGAACGATTACAAGAACGCACAGACAGCCGCAACGGTACACGTGAGCGTGAACTCAAGACCCGGATAGGGCGAATTACGTTAACGGTGCCCAGGCATCGCAATGTCCCATTCAGGACCCTTGTCTTTGAGAACTAT
>OMZJ01000048.1 GCA_900315495.1 uncultured Lachnospiraceae bacterium | reverse complement strand
GCCCGGAACACTGTCAAGCGTAGATCCCATATGTGCACGAATTATTTCAATGCAGCAAAACAGCGGTGCATTTTTTGCGTGCGCCGCTGTTTCACTGATTGGAACGATTTCCCTTTGTCCTGCTATCCGTCCTTCTCCATTTTCCGCCCTTCCTCCCGGTTGCATTTTCTGTTTCGATGCTTCTTCCAGCCGGAATTTTCTCCAGTTCTTTCAGGATCCGTCCGGACAATGCATGTACCGGCACTGCGGTGATGAAGATTACCAGAATTTCCGCGGCCAAAAACAGGAGAATTCTTTTTTACACTGGTCAGGTATGGTTTTGCCAGCGTCGTCAGCTCATAAATAATCAGATGATGCCCATTCCCCGATCGGAAGTTCCAACGTCTGGTATCCGTGCATGGCCACCCATGCGTCCAGCCCCAGGAAAGAGTAAAGAATCCGCCATTTCGGCATACCTTCCGGGATGATGGCAGACAGGGAGTGCCCTTTTACTGCCCTTACGATACATGCCAGTGCGGATGCGATGTAGTAGGGGATGAAAATCCGGCCGGCACGCCGGACATAATACTTTCCCACCGAAAAATGCCCCATACTTCCACAGGTCAGACAAGCACCGGACAGCATAAAGAAAACCGCCAGTGTCGCAATGTGCATGTTGCCATTTGAGTAAAACGGACAGACAGTATCCTCGGAACAGATTCCGGAAATTGTCAGCTGAATCAGCATGTGGTAGTATACGATAAATACAGTGCATATTATTCGAAGAAAATCGTAATAGTAAATTCTTCTCATCGCATACCCCCTTCCCTTTGCTTCATTCCCGTACAGATTTCTTTCAATCCCTTCTTCTGCGCATTGCCTGCACTCTTTTTTCCGCCCGCTTCTGCAATCGACCTTTATAATATGGCCTTTCTTCGGAATTGTCTCCTGTTCCGCCTCTCTCTCAGCACCTGCCGGTCAATGTTTGACTCACCCTCCCGCTTTTCCGTTTCTGCTTTTTTCCATCGTCATTTTCTCCTGTTCCGTCTCTTGCACCTGCCGGTCAATGATTCTGCCATGATCCATGTAATATACTTCATCGCAGAGCAGGGCAATGTCTTCTTTCGAGTGGCTGGCCAGAACAATCAGTTTCCCCTCCGCGCGCAGCTTTTGATACACGGCCCGCATTTCCTCCACGCCTTCATTGTCCAGGCCATTTGTCGGCTCATCCAGAAGGAGGATGGACGGGTTCTCCATGATGGCCTGCGCAATGCCAAGCCGCTCCCGCATCCCAAGAGAATACTTTCCCACGTGTTTCCTGCTGTCCGGATCCAGCCCGACCGTCCGGATTGCTTCCCGGATTTCCTTTTTCCCGATTTTATGCCGGATATCCGCCAGAAATTTCAGATTCCGGTATGCGTCATAATCCGGCAGAAAACCGGGATTTTCGATCAGGACACCACAGTTGTCGGCCGGAAATTTCTCTGTCTCTTTCGGGATTCCACGGAAGGCAACCGTGCCGGAAGTCGCCTCCAGAAGGCCGCAGATGATTTTCAGAAGCACCGTCTTTCCGGATCCGTTGCGGCCCACCAGACCGTAGATTCTGCCCTGCTCCAGATCCAGATTGATATCTTTGAGTACCTCCGCTGCTCCAAACCGCATGCCCACACCCCGAAGCACAATTTCTGTCTTATCTTTCATCCATGCCTCCGCATTTTTCTTTCAATCCGACCGTAAGCAGGTCTCTGCGTTCCCGCAGATATTTGACTTTTTCCAGTCCGGCCTGTCAGCAGATCACTGCGTTCCCGCGGACAGAATGCTTCGTCTTTTCGGGCCGGTCAGAAAAATAGCTCCTTCCAGAAGTGCCGTCAGGAGAAGGTATCCGCGGAATACAAACGCGGGGGAAAGCGGCTCGGCGCTTCCCACAATCTTCCAGTGTTCGATGCTGCTCCACGTCACCGGTGAAATCCGATACAGCCAGTGAAAGAAAGCGCCGCTGCTTCCCCAATATTCAACAATCGGATCCAGCATCACCATAAGAACCGCCGCCGCCGTCCCAATGCTGCTTTTCCCGGTGAAAAGGTTCCCGAAGTAGATGAGGTGTCCGATCAGAACATTGGAAAGCGCGGATGCCGTAAAAGTCAGGAGATGTGCCGACCACGGATAGATGGAAAGAATTACCTTCACCGGCGGCATCAGAGAACTCGTATAATACAGAACGCTTCCGTCAAACGCCGCCAGCCCCCGGAGGGTGCTCCCCCACAGATCGTGTACGGTCACCGTCGGAAGTACAATCAGGAAGCTTACGAGGGAAAGGAACAGGGGATACAGAAAAGACATCAGCCAAAGATAGAGGATTTTCCCCAGATGCCAGGCGGATACCCCGCTCCGAACTGCCTCGTACGCCGTCTGACCGGACAGAAACGGCGCGTCACAGAAGACGGCAATGATCACCAGATACAGCAGAACTTTCAGCAGCCCGTTGCTGATATATCCGTCCGCGTATAACACCGGGAGAAGAAACGGTGTGGTGCCGGCATGAAACTTCACGCCATACAGATTCAGCGGTGCAAGATACTGAATCAGGATGCAGACTGCCAGAATCAGGCTGATCCAGAGCCTGCTGTCCTTGCCCGTCTTATAGAGCTGATTTTTTGCAATCACCAGGCCCTTCTTAAACCAGCTGACCACGGTTCCACCTCCTTCTGACAGAAATATAGAACAGCGTCCCTGCCAGGCAGTACCAGATCCCCAGATAGATCCCATGGTAGAGAAGGACACCTGCATTGCTCATAAATACATTCTGGTTCATACGGCTTCCGATCGTCTCAAAGGACAGCAGTTCCGGAAGAAAATAATTGGATACCGCGTACAGGAAATAAAAGAACAGTACCGCGCCGCCCACCGCGGTAAATTTCTCCTCCCGGTAAGTGGAAACCCACATGCCAAACACAGCAGCCACCGCGACGGAGGAACCGAAATTAACCCCCAGTATAATCAGGTAGCAAAAAGCGAATCTGCCGGACGCAAGCGGGAGGAACCTCATTGCGACCATATTTCCATTGGTTATTCGAAACGTCATCAGGCCTGTCAGTTTTAAGAACAGACATGCCGCGGCAAAGCCTCCGACCGTGGTACAGACCGTACCGACCCAGACCGTCCCCAGCCGGCAGACCACATACTGCCGTAAGGTGATTCTTGACAAAATACAGCGCAGCGCGCTGTGCTTCCTGTCCTCCACAAAGCTTCCTGCATACAATGCGGCCAGCACGGCCGCCATTGCGCATTTTACTTTGTCAAATGTCAGCGTCCGTTCGATCTCTCCCAGACCTGAAACCATATTTCTGTTCGAGACCGGCAGCGCCAGCCAGATACTCTCCGAAAAACCCGCCATGCAGACCGCCGCCGTCAGAAGAACAAGCGCCGGAAAGCGGGCAGACAGAAGGCAGCGCCGCAGATCCGCCGCAAAGAAATGGTCCATTTTCATGATAGATCTCCTCTTTCACAGCGGTGTCGCATGCGAATACGGAATCCCGGTTTCCGCATTCAGATACAGGTAATCCACTGCGGATATGCCATTTGCCGACACCCTGTATCCCACCTTCCATGCAGGATATACGGTTAACGTTTGTTTATCTTCATTCAAACCGCCCATCATTGGGCGAAAATACACCGGTTCTATTTCAGCAATCTCCGGATGATGAATCTGATAATTTGCTTTGATCACGGATTCCGCCAGCATTTCTGCATCGGAAGCCGAGATGACATCGATTTCCTTTTTTGACTGCACATCACCCAGCAGCGGAATCTCGGCATCCAGCAGCAGAAGTTTTTTTCTGTTTATCGAATATACAGTGGAAATGCTTCCCCGTTCTGTACTCTCCAGAGGAAGTCCCTCCACCTGCGGAATAAATTCCAGATAGCAGATTTCCTCTTCCGGTGTAAAATTCTGAACTAGATTATATCCCTGTTCAAAATACTTCTGCCAGAATGCCGCATTCGTGATCCCTCCATACCAGCTGTCGATCCGAAAACCAAGTGCTTCAAGCTGTCCGGCGGCGTCTTCTGCGGCTTTCTCGAACTTATCCTCCATCTCCGGATCCATCGGAAAAGCCAGTTGTACATTGGACGGCTCATCCAAATAATCTGTGTTTCCATTCTCCCAGGCTCCCCCAACGGCATTGGGGAATACCGCTCTGTAACATTCCGCATCATCTTCCCAGCGGATATTTACCCCCAGGCCGCCGGTGAAAATACTGATCATTGTATTCCCGTACGGAATTTCTCTGTTCTGCGGTGTAAGCATCAGCTGTCCGTACTTGTCCAGATTCCGGTCCACTTCTTCCGGCTGCAGGCCAAATGCCTCTCTGGCAAGGTCATAGATATTATACTGATTATATTCTATGGTCAGAATCGGAAGCTGCCTGATGTCAGCGAACGCTTCGGTTTCGCTGGCCAATGATTCGGACGGATCGACCTCCTGTCCATGATTTCCAACCCGTTCTTCCGCGCTCATGTGAATATCGCAGCCGCTTAAAAGGATGGAAAGCAGCACCAGAAAAATCCCGAATTTTCGCTTCGCCTTTCTTCTCATCATTAACCTCCAACTATTAAGCCGCTTCCCTTCAGCCATCTTGCACCTGAGGGAAGCGGCTAATCCTCTCCGTGTTTCTTCCGCTTACAACCTCTATACTATTATCAAGACCAATTAGAAGTATCTCTCTTGTTCTTTACTGGAACTGGTTTGGCGACCAACTGCCGCATACCCAATAGTGCGGATCCGAGGTAGTGCTATTTCCGCGGAGAATGGTTGCTCCATGATATTGAATGCCTGCTGCAGTGTAGGGAACAGAAAAGCTCTGATGGTTGGAAGCCGTGTTTTCACCGGAAATTTGAGCTCCGTTATTTCCATTAATTACAATGAAATTTGTGACAGCATTGGTCTCACCGCCCTTTCCGCCAAAAA
>OMZJ01000047.1 GCA_900315495.1 uncultured Lachnospiraceae bacterium | reverse complement strand
ATCTCGGAGTAATGGATATGTTCTATGCCTGACGGTTGTACGAATAGGAAACGGAGCAGACCTGTGCGGAGGTGGCTGGTTATGCGATGCGGCAGGCAGGTACTGAGCTGAAAACGCCTGCGCAGGTATTAAGATGCGCTGCGGTCGACGATTTCCTTGAGGTCCCGGAGAGCTTTCGCACAGGACTGAAAAAAGGATTATGGAAGGACCATTTGCGGGCAGAAAACCGGGAAGAGGAACCCGCGGACAGCGCATCTCCTGTCACAATAAAGCTGGTGCGGCATGTGCAGGCTCATTACGCGGAGGAACTGTCTCTGAAAACACTGTCCCTGCAGCTTCACGGGAATACAGCCTATATTGGCCAGCTCTTCCGGAGGGGATACTGACCTTACACAGATGGAGGAAAGACAATGATCAACGGAAAAGGAATGTTCTGGCCGGATGCCATGTCCGGTCCGACGGAGGCTCAGAAAAAGCAGATCGCCAGGAGATACGGAGCGTTTCTGCACTTTGGGATCAACACCTTTAACGACCTGGAGTGGTCGGACGGCACCCTGCCGGTTTCTTCCTACGCTCCGGATCAGATTGATGCGGACAGCTGGGTGAGAACCGTGTACGAGGCGGGCATGAACTTTGTGATCCTGATCACGAAGCACCACGACGGCTTCTGCATGTGGGATACGAAGACGACGGACTACAGCGTCCGCATGAGCCCGAACCGGACGGACGTGGTCGCGGAGGTGGCGAAGGCCTGCCGGAAGTACGGGATCTCCTTCGGCCTGTACTATTCGCTCTGGGACCGCAATGCGGTCAGCTACCGGGAGGATTTCGCCCAGGGCTATATCAGCTATATGTTGAGGCAGCTTGAGGAACTGCTGGACGGCCGGTACGGCGACGTCTGCGAGCTGTGGTTTGACGGGCCGTGGGATAAGCTTTGCCCCGAGTGGCGGTACGACCTGATCTATGACCTGGTAAAGCGCTATCAGCCGGACTGCCAGATCGGGATCAACCATACCATCGGAAATCCAGGCTACGGCGATCCGGAGGAGCAGTTTAAGCCTTTTAACCAGCATGAGGGCGACCCAATCCGCAACTTCCCCTGCGACTTCCGGCTCTGGGATCCCCACCCCACGAGAGACGGGGCGGACACAGACCCGAAACACTTTACCTGGGAGGAGGAGCGGTATTACCTGCCCTTCGAGATGACGGTATGCTCAAAAGCCGGCTTCTCCTGGTTCAATTCCAGCGTTTATCAGGATAAGGAGCAGATGGATCCGGCCTATATTGCCGCCTGCTACCGGAAGATGGCCTCCCAGGACAACATCATGGTCGTCAATCTGCCGCCGGATGTCCATGGCAGGCTTTCCGCCTGCGATGTGGAGAATATTCTGAAGGTTGCGGATATGCTGGGGATACGCAGAAAAGTCTGAGCAGACCGGCAGGGCAAGGAAATCAGGAAGGAACTATGGTTATGAATCAGAATCAGGCAATTCTCTGGATTGACAGCGGAGATACGCTGGTTGACGAGAGCACAGAGATACGACCGGATGAGAGCGGCGTTGTCTTCGAGGCAAAGCTTTCCGAAGGCGCGGCGGAGACACTGCGGCTTCTGAAGCGGGAAGGATATCGCATTGCGCTGGTAGCGGACGGACTTGCACAGTCTTTTGAGAATATATACACAAAATATAACCTGAGAGAACTGTTTGATGCCTGGATTATTTCGGAAAAGGTGGGCTGTGAAAAACCATCCTGTGAGATGTTTGAGGCCGCGCTGGAGGCGATGGATCTGACTGAGGCGGATAAATGCAGGATTGTCATGGCCGGAAATAACCTTCAGAGGGATATTTTGGGTGCCAATCGGTTTGGAATTCATTCCTGCCATGTGACCTGGTCGCCACGTTACCGCATGACACCGGAAACCTCCGATGAGGTACCGGAATACCGTATTGCTTCAATTCGTGAGCTGCCGGAAGTGCTGAGGGCGGTTGAGAAGCAGAACAGTATAAACAGGTTCGAGACGTGATCCGGCACGGTGACCTTTACCGGATCGGGATTCCGGGGAAAGATGACATCAGTGCTGCGGAATATGTTCGAAATGACCGGAGTGAGGCAGTGGCGTTTGCTTTTCTGCATACACAGACCCTTGGAAGGCCCGCCGGTCGGATAAAGCTTCAGGGGTTGGATCCGGCCCGCCGTTACAGGCTTGCGGATGGAGAATGCTTTTGGGGAAGCACGATCATGAATCTGGGGATTCCACTCACGCTGTCCGGGGATTATGACAGCGAAATGTTCTGGCTCAGGGCGGAATAAGGAACTGTCAGGAAATACCCGCTGGTGTGTTTGACCTGCTGGAAAAACCAAGAATTGCCACCCGTAACAAGAATCCTCACACTCCCTTAACGGAATTCCTCAAGATTTGACAGCCATTCCAAAGAATCAACCCTTTTCCGGCTCTGAGCGGATATAATATATTTGAACCGGTCAATGGATCAAGGAGTCAGACGATGAACGAGGATGAGATGTGGCAGGCGGTAAGGGACTGCGATGCTGCCTTTGATGGAACATTTTTTTACGGGGTGAAGACAACCGGCATTTACTGCCGTCCGTCCTGTAAATCGAAGCTCCCGAAGAGAGAGAACGTTGTCTTTTTCCAGACCAGGGAAGAAGCGGAGAAGGCAGGCTTCCGGCCTTGCAAGCGCTGCCGTCCGGACCTGCTGCAGTATGACCCCGCGCTGGAACTCTCGGAGAGGACAAAAGAATTGCTGGATCAGCATTTCAGCGATCGGATCAGGCTTGGCAGAGATATGAAGGGCATGGGCGTCAGCAGAAAGCATCTGACGCAGATCTTCAAGCAGAAGTATGATATCACGCCATCGGAATACCTGACGCAGGTCAGAATCGCGGCGGCGAGACAGCTGCTGCAGGACGGTTCCGACATTCCGGATGCAGCTGGCATGGCCGGGTATGAAAACCTGTCGGAATTTTATGATCATTTCCGCAGACTTTCGGGGATGACGCCGGCCAGGTACCGGCAGATTTTTGCGGATAACATCAGCCGGAGCATTCTGGACACGCCGATCGGGCCGCTGCGGATTATCGCTTCGCAGGATGCCATTCTCGGCGTGGAGCAGGCAGGGCGGGAAGCCTCAGACGCAGGCGCACAGGCGGAGAAGATTCCGGCTGACCGGATCCTGTCCGGCGATGCTTCCGGTGAACTGGTCAAAGACTGCAAAGCACAGCTCTCCGAGTATTTTGCCGGACAGAGACGGGCCTTTGACCTGCCGGTGAGCCCGGAGGGAACCGATTTCCAGAAGAACGTCTGGAAACATCTTCAGGACATTCCGTACGGAGAGACGAGAACCTACGGCGAGCTGGCCGCGATGGCGGGAAATCAGAAAGCCTCCCGGGCGGTCGGCATGGCCAACCACTGCAATCCGATTCTGATTGTGATCCCCTGCCACCGGGTCATCGGCGCCGACGGAAGCCTTACGGGATACGCAGCCGGGATCGAGGCCAAGAAATTTCTTCTTTCGATGGAAAAAAGAACTACGGCATGATAGACGTCCTGGATCCCGGGGAAGACTCTTTCCCGGGCTGTCTGTTCCTGCCACAGAAGGCAGATGTTCTGTTGATATCATAGCCTGGCAGATGTTGTCTGTACAACATACAGAGTAGCAGAATTGCTGTATTGTAGTCCTGCTGGCGGGATCTTTCAGATCTCCAGAGGTTCAGATCCCTGCCGCAGGAGGTCACCATGGAAGAAAAAGCAGGCATCGTTTTTTCGATCGCAAAGGACAATGCGCCGGTGCCGGGTTGTACCGTCTCAAAGAATGTCCGGGCAGGGGCAAACAGCATCACCTATTTTTCTCTGGCCAAGGGCACAGATATCAGCGCTGAAATGCATCCCGACCGGAAGCTTTTGATCGTGGCGGATGGAACGCTGGAAACATACGGAACAGATGGTAAGACGCGCCGGCTGAGAGCGGGGGACAGCATCCTGATTCCGGCAGGCCGGGCCGTTGGGGAGAAATCCGCAGAAGGCGCGGTCTATACGGAAGTTGTCATCAATAAGGAGGATTTCATGAACGAACTGGTCAAGGCAGGGGAGGTATTTCGTCTGGCAGATCTGATTCCCTATCAGGAAGGAAAGATCGTCAACATGGATGTGGTGCAGGGAGTCGGCGTCAAGCTTGCTGTTCTGGCATTTGACGCAGGGACCGGTCTTTCGGAACATGCCGCGCCGGGGGAAGCGCTCGTCTTCGCCCTGGACGGAAACGGCGTGATCGGATATGAAGGGAGGGAGTACCCGATTCATGCAGGGGAAAACTTCCATTTCGCCAAAGGCGGAAGACACTATGTCAAGGCAGACGGCAGATTCAAGATGGCCCTGCTTCTGACCCTCGACGATTGAACGAACTTGACCGACTGAAGTTCGATCGGGGGGTCTCAGTTGGAAAATGATAAAATTTTGATATCTATGATTTCCTTTTCAGGCGCCTTTCCGGCCATCCGGCTGGGAAAGGCGCCTTGCTGTTTTAATGCAGAGCTGCGGACATCTGACCTGTGAAAAATGCAGATCTGCAGAAAAACGGCATTTTAAAAAGACTCTTCGGGCATCTCCGTGGGTGAAAAATGCCACTATTCCTTGTAATCAAGCC
>OMZJ01000024.1 GCA_900315495.1 uncultured Lachnospiraceae bacterium | reverse complement strand
AAGAGGTTCTATTTCAACTATATGGGCAGCAAAGTGAAGACTGGACACGATTTGGCAATGTAGAATATCATGGCAGTTTTCCTCCGGATGAACTTCCCGGCAGTCTATCAGGCAAGTATGGCCTCGTCTGGGATGGGGATAGTATTGATCAGTGCAGCGGAATATTTGGACAATATCTTCGATATAATAACCCGCATAAGACATCATTGTATATCGCTGCCGACCTGCCTGTGATTATCTGGGAGCAGGCAGCGATTGCAGATCTCGTTGAGAGATATCATATAGGGATATTGGTATCAGATCTACATGATCTGAATACAGTGATGCAAAGAGTTACTGATGATGAATATCGTATAATGCAAAGCAATATTCATCAAATGAAAGAAAAAGTGATTACCGGAAGCTATCTGAAAAAGCAGCTGTACAACATAGAATCCAGGATATAATTGCATATGTATTCATTGATTTATTCTATATATTTCTTTATGAAAAGGCTGCAGAAAAAATACAGCTATGCGCATAAAAAATTTCCTGCTGTTTTCCAGAAAACCATCGATTACTGTGAATGGTATTACAATATACTGTTCGCCAGATGGGTCCGAAGGTTTCCAGCCCGAAAGTGCGGAATCAACCGTCAGCACCGGGAGAGAAAAATCATCGTGTCGTTGACTTCTTATCCGAAACGCATTCATACAGTATGGCTGACAATAGAAACCCTTCTGAGGCAATCAGTAAAACCGGATCAGATCATCTTGTGGCTGGCTGGTTCACAATTTGAAAATCTTGAATGTCTTCCTCTGGAATTATTGAGACTGCAGGAAAGAGGGTTGACGATAAGATTTTGTGATGATCTGTTAAGTCATAAAAAATATATGTATGTCATGCAGGAGCATCCGGACGATCTGATCATTCTGGTGGATGATGATATGTTTTATCCGAAAGACACGATTAAGAAACTGCTTCAACTTCATCAAGAGTTTCCGCAGGACATTTGTACGATGACAGCACAGTATATATGGCCGTCTTTTCAATCAATGCCATCTTTATGGAGAAATCCAAAATTATACGAACATATCAAGCATTCAGATCGCCTGCAGATATTTACCGGAAGCGGATCTTTATATCCTCCAGGCAGTCTCGATCAAACGGCGTTTGATAAGGGTTTGGCGATGCGGCTTTGCCCATATGCAGATGACTTGTGGCTTACATTTATGGCTAGAAGAAGGGGAACTAAAATCACGATGCAGAATCCATGGAGAGCGTTTCCTGTCACAATTTATGGAACGAATGTAGGAAGTCTCTGGTACATTAATGCACAGGATAACAAGAACGATGACCAGTGGAAACATTTGATGCAATATTTCTGCAAATGATCGTGAATCAACTATTAATATTCATTGACATCTGTCAATAATGCCAATCGAAATTAGACTTAAAGGATACATTGATGTATAAAATGTTCAGTGTAATCATCCCAGTATATAATGTTGAAGATCAGCTGAAAAGATGTGTAGATTCCTTTATCCATCAAACGTTTAATGACTTTGAATTAATTCTTGTGGATGACGGTTCAACAGATCGAAGTGGAGAAATTTGTGACTGGTATTCAAAACATTACACTAATATAGAAACTATTCATCAAATTAATTCTGGTGTATCATCAGCCAGAAACGCTGGATTGGATGCTGCAAATGGGAAATATATTGTATTTGCAGATAGTGATGATTTCGTTAGCAATGATCTTCTTACCCAATTAGCACAATCCGATGCCGATTTAGTGATCGCAGGCTTTTGCGATTATTATCACGGCGAAATAACAAAAACTCTATTACAAGAAAATTCAAAATGGAGATTAGACTCAACTTATGGAATACTACAATACTTAAATTCAGTTGGCTCTGTCTTTGTATGGGGGAGGAGATATAAAAAATCAATTATAAGAAAAAATTCACTGCATTTTCGAGAAGATTTCAAAATTAGTGAAGACATAATATTTAACAATGATTATATTCTATCATCTCATACTGTAGAAATGTTGAACTTTATAGGATACTATCATTGCCAGTATGATTCTAAGACGTTATCCTCAAAGTACATTGATAAGATGCGGTTTTGCGAGAGAAATAAGTGGAGAGAAATTGCCTACAACCAATTTTCTGATTATCCAGACATTCAAGAAAAATATACTTCGCAAACTTTATTTTATGCAGAAAATGAATTTGTAGAAATATCTCATAAAAAGATATTGTTCTCACAAAAATGTAAATTAATCAATGAAATCATTAAAAACCATTTTTTTCGAATGACATTAAAAAGGTCACCAAATATCCTGCCCAAGGATGTGCAATTTTTCTGCTTCATCCGGCAGGCAAGTATGATCGTGTTGAAATATGGGAGAAAATAGATAATGGATGGTTTTATAAAATCTGCAGAGAATAACCGGGTGAATCGGTTTCCACTGATCAGCGTGATTGTGCCGATTTATAATTCGGAAGAATATTTGACGGAATGTCTGGATTCTATCGTAAAGCAAACCTATCAAAATCTTGAAATAATACTAGTGGATGATGGCTCAGATGACGGATCGTGTTCTATTTGCGATGAATATAGTTTAAGAGATTCGCGAATCCGCGTTATACATCAGAACAATATGGGAGTTTCTGCGGCACGCAATCGCGGAGTAAAAGAAGCAAAAGGTGCATATATAATTTTTATAGATTCTGATGATTACATTGACCGGAGCATGATTGAAAAATTATATTTGAATTTGAAAAAAAACCAGGCAGATATGAGTATGTGTGATGTAATTTCCTTTGATGATAAATCGAGGAAATTTACGCAAGCAAAGATTATCCCGGATGAAACGATAGGTGCAGATACTGCGCTAACGAGAATATTAGATAACAATAACTGGTGTTATGTTGTAGCTTGGAATAAGTTGTATAAAAGAAATTTGTGGAAAAATCTAAGATATCCAATAGGTAAGATACACGAAGATGAAGCAGTGATTCATCATTTGCTCGGCCAATGTAAAAGAATTGCGTTAATTAGTGAACCACTTTATTTTTATAGAAAGACCACGGGAAGTATTATGAATTCAGCGTATAGTATTAAAAGATGTGATCGATATCTAGCTTATGCAGATCGAGCACTTTATTTTGAAAGGACTAATAGAAATGATCTGATGATGAAGACGATTGACGTCTACTGGTATAACTATATAAATGAATACTTACAATTCATTAATGATCCGGATAGAAAACGGCTACACGACTTAAAAAAATCTTTATGGCGTATGTACCCATTATTGGTGAGGACTGGTCATGTAGCAGGATGGAAAGATAATATGAGTATACTAATTTTTATGGTCAATCCAAGAATATATAAAAAGATATTTAGATGATTGTTTTATACGATGAAATTTATTAAACGAAAAATTTAAACTAAATGGAAATTGCCAAAATTATTAATATGTAAACATTATAAAACTCCAAAAAAGAAATATACTTATATTTACCTATAATAATATTCACATATTCATTCCACGATTAATAGGATTTATTATTAAGAAAACTCATGAAAGAGATATATTTTAGCATAATAATACCTGTTTATAATGTAGAATCTTACTTAAGACGCTGTATGGACTCCATGTTAAATCAATCCTTTACTAATTATGAAATTATTCTTATTGATGATGGATCTACGGACTCAAGTGGAAAAATTTGCGATGAATATTCTCATATTAATGAAAAGGTACAAGCCATTCATCAAAAGAATAAAGGAGTATCATCTGCAAGAAATGCGGGACTCAGCGTAGCCAAAGGTAAATATATTGTATTCGCTGATAGTGATGATTTTGTTGAAAGAGATTTATTGCTTAGCTTAGCAAATTCATCTGCTGACTTGGTATTGGTCGGTTCTCAGGACTTCCAAAATGGCAAAACCATTAGTCGTTGCATTCCAGATAATGAAAAATGGGAGATGAATTCAAGTGAATCGATAAAAAAACTTCTGGATATGGGATTATCTGGTAGCGTCTGTGGAAAGAGATACCGAAGAGATATAATTTATGATAAATTTATTCATTTCAATGAGAAAATCAATTATTGCGAAGACAGATTGTTTAATAATGACTATATACTAAATGTTAACAGCATCGAATCAATTAACCGTTGCGAATATTTTCGATGCCTGTACGAACATGATACATTGACTTCGAAATCTCAAACAATGGATTTCAATACAAGAAATATGTGGAGAAAAATTGCATATGAACAGTATAAGGATTATCCTGAAATACAAAAAATCTACATTGACCAAACATTGTATTTTTCGGAAATGGAATTTATGAAAATCTCACATAGCAACTTACCATTTAATGAAAAGTCTAATGCGATCAAAACAATCATATCTGACGATTTCTTTATCAAAGCAATCACTAGACAAACAAACGCATTTTCAAAGATTGTACGATTATTCTGCATAAAAGGATGGTCTGGATTAATTGCATTAAAATATAGTAGCTGAGGAATAAAAGATTGGAATCAGAAATTAAACATTTTCAAATAGTAATTAGACCAAAGAATAGTTTGCTTGATTTCAAATTGAAAGAAATTTTTCACTATAGGGATCTGATTTCCTTATTTGTAAAACGTGATTTTATCTCCAAGTATAAGCAGACAATTCTCGGACCGGCCTGGGCAGTGATTCAGCCGCTGCTGACAACAGTGGTATTTACGATCCTGTTTGGCAGTCTGGCGAATCTGACAACCGCCGATACACCAAAAGCCAATGCGGCGATTCCGGGATTTTTGTTCTATATGGCTGGCACGATCTGCTGGACTTACTTTTCCACGACGGTGAATAACACTTCAGCGACGTTTATCAATAATGCCGGAATCATGGGGAAAGTATACTTTCCCCGTATGGTCACACCGATCAGCATTGCTTTTTCCAACTTGATTCAATTTACCATTCAGCTGATCATGTTTGTTGCTATTTATATTGTTATGCTGTTAACCGGAACGGCGGTTTTGTGTCCATCCTGGTATCTTTTTCTGCTGCCGTTTCTGGTCCTGCAGATGATGATGCTTTCCATGGGGTTTGGTATCATTATCAGTGCGCTGACTACAAAGTACCGGGATCTGCAGATGCTGGTCGGTTTTGGCCTGCAGCTCTGGCAGTATGCGACACCGATTGCCTATGGTCTGATGCTGGTTCCGGAAAAATGGCAGTGGTTGATGCTGGTGAATCCCGTCACGCCGATCGTTCTGACGTTCCGTTATGCGTTTTTCGGAACGGGGTATTTTTCGCTGACTTATTATCTGATCAGTTGGGTGATGACGATTGGAATTCTCCTGCTGGGGATGATTCTGTTCAATCGCATCGAAAAGACATTTATGGATACGATCTGAGAAAAGGACAAGATCATGGATGATTTGATGATCCGGATTTCCCATGTGTCCAAGGAATACAGGCTGGGACAGATCGGCGGGACGACACTGCGGGAGGAACTGCAGAGAAAAACAGCAAAACTGCTGAAACGGGAAGATCCGACGGCAAAAATCGGACAGAAATCTGTTGAATACGGGAAGAGATTTCTGGCTTTGGATGATATTTCTCTGGACATCAGGCCCGGTGAGGCAGTCGGAATCATAGGACGGAATGGCGCCGGAAAAAGCACACTGTTGAAACTGCTATCCCGTGTGACAGCACCCTCGTCGGGTGAGATTGGCCTGAACGGGCGGATTGCATCCATGCTGGAAGTAGGAACCGGATTTCATCCGGAGCTCACAGGCCGCGAGAATATCTATATGAACGGTGCCATTCTGGGAATGACGAAGCGAGAGATTGATTCCAAGCTGGAGGAGATCATCGATTTCTCGGAAGTACGCCCTTTTATTGATACGCCGGTGAAACGGTATTCCTCCGGAATGTACGTGAAACTCGCTTTTTCCGTTGCCGCGCATCTGGACAGTGAAATCATGATTATGGATGAAGTCCTGGCGGTTGGTGACATGGCGTTCCAGCAGAAATGCATCGATAAAATGAGTAATGCCTGCAGGCAGGAGGGAAGGACGATTCTCTATGTAAGCCATAATATGAATACGATCCGGCAGCTCTGTGACAGGTGCATTGTTCTGGATCATGGGCATCTGATCTTTGACGGCGACGTGGAAAAGGCAATTCCCCTGTATTTGAATCACTCACTTGGTTCTGAAGTACCCAGAATGGATTTTACGGAATATCAGAGGCAGAAGTATCTTCAGAGAACAGATATTCGCATTGATACCATTGAACTGATCGGGAAAGAAGATATCCACTATTTCCGAAATGAAAAGGTAAAAATCCGATATCACTGGCATGTGAATGCGGATGTGAAGAACGTGGGTATTCGCTTTGAAATCCGAAATGAGAATGATGTGCCGACTGCAACATCCGTAGGTTATAATCTTTACACGGGAAAGGCGGGAGATCGGGCAGAGCTGAACTGTCTGTATGACTTGTCGATCCTTGCCCCGGGAAGGTATAAAACTGTTTTTACTGTTTTTGAGAAGAGCAGTTATGGTCTTGGTGCGGACCTGGACTGTGTTTTTGCCATGGATCTGATTGTCGAAGAACCGACACTGAGCAATCTGGCGTGGGATGCGAAACATTGGGGAAATATCATTCTTCCGGAACCTGTCCTCGTGGGTGGTGATTGAAATCGATGAAAAAGTTCACCGTTATTTTCATCGTGGCCGCATGCGTGGCGGCACTATGCGCCTGCAGTCTCTGGTTTTCTGCCCAGGGTCTTATGGTTTCCCACGATACAATCACCTCAACAAAGATCACTTCTTCGTTTCGGGTAGTGCAGCTTTCAGATCTGCATGACAGCGAGTTTGGACGGAACAACGAGAGACTGGTCCGGAAAGTGCGGGACCAGTCCCCCGATCTGATTCTTGTTACGGGAGATCTGGTGAATTCCTACGAGGAAGATACCGGGACAGCGGAAGTGCTTCTTCGGGAACTGACCGGAGTTGCGCCGGTATATGTGTCTATGGGCAATCATGAGCATGAATATGCCGAGCAGTTCGGGAGAGATCTGACACAGCGGTATCAGGATGCCGGGGCAGTGGTGCTGGAAAAAGAATATGTGGATCTGACCATCCCGGAAGATTCTTCTTCCGGTGCGCTTGTTCGGCTAGGCGGAATCTCCGGATACTGCCTTCCCGAGCAGTTTCTGGCCACAGGTGAAGCCGCTGCAGAGGAAGTCGCATTTTTAAAGGAATTCCAGGACACGGACCGATTCACCATTTTGATGTGTCACATGCCTGCTGCCTGGCTTGTCAGCAGCGGACTGGACTCCTGGAAGATCGACTGTGTCTTTTCCGGGCATGCACATGGCGGCCAGATTCGCTTTCCGCTGATCGGCGGTTTATACGCGCCGGATCAGGGGTGGTTTCCGGGGAGGGAATGCGGCGTATACCATTCTGAAGAAAGCGGGAGCACGATGATTCTTTCCCGTGGACTGGGAAGCAGCAGGGAGATGCTGCCGCGCTTCAATAATATTCCGGAGATCGTCGTGGCGGATTTCTGTTTATTGTAAGATAGAAATCTTTATCCTTGACGTGTTGTGCCTAATCCATACGACAAGGAGGAAAGGAGTATGACAGCAATGGATCAGGTCCATCGTATCGGTGATTGATACGACGGACAGTAAAAAATTTTCGGCATACCGGATTGATTGCAAAAATAACCTCCTGTGATAAAATAGTAAGGCGGTGTAATATTCCGTAAAATCAGTAATTATAGGGGGAAATGGCGGATATGTCTGATAAATACAGAAACAACCGTCTGACTGCGGTGATCATCCTGCTGATTCTTGGTGTGATTCTTGCGCTGTTCCCGGGAGGAACGCTGGAGCTTCTCTGCAGAATCGCCGGGATCGCAGCGCTGTGCTTCGGCGCGGCCACGCTGATCGGCGCACTGCGGGAAAATCAGGATGGTATGACGATCACCGTGGCAGTTGTTGCCATTGTGGCGGGGATCTTCTTTGCGGCGCGTCCCGGCGTTCTTGCCTCGTTTATTCCGTTTGTGATGGGGATTGTACTTCTGGCAAACAGCATCCTTAACCTCAGCAATGCGGTGCGGAACCGTGATCTGATGGGTAACAGGTTCTGGTATACCATCATCGGCGCAGCTGCGACAATGGTGTTGAGCATCATTATCCTGATGAATTCGTTCTTTGCGGCCAGCGTGATGGTTCGGATCATCGGAATCGGACTGATCGTCGG
>OMZJ01000139.1 GCA_900315495.1 uncultured Lachnospiraceae bacterium | reverse complement strand
CTGCGCTGCCCGGAGGTCATCCCGTGGGCATCCTCCTCCGAGTCGGACCGCCGGCCGGAGAATCTGCCCGACTTCGCGGATGTGCACGGGCAGACACTGCTGCGCCGGGCGGCCGAAATTGCCGCGGCGGGGATGCACAACGTGCTGTTCTGCGGGCCTCCCGGTTCCGGAAAAACGATGATTGCCCGGAGGATCCCCTCCATCCTTCCCCCGCCGACCAGGGAGGAACAGATCGAGATCTCCCGGATTTTCAGCGTGGCCGGACTCCTGCCGGAGGGAAGCGGACTGCTCCGGGAACGCCCGTTCCGCGCACCGCATCACACAGCGACTGCTGCCGCCATGACAGGAGGCGGAATGGTCCCGCGTCCCGGGGAGGTCTCCCTGGCCAATCACGGCGTCCTGTTTCTGGATGAACTGCCCGAATTCCGCCGGGAGGCGCTGGAGGCACTCCGACAGCCGATGGAGGACGGATTTGTCACGATCAGCCGGGTGCATGCCATCTGCCGCTATCCTGCCCGCTTCATGCTGGCAGCGGCGATGAATCCCTGTCCCTGCGGCTACTTTCCGGATCCGCAGAGGTGCCGCTGCAGCCGTGAGGAGGTGCGCCGGTATCAGGGGCGTGTCTCCAGGCCGTTACTGGACCGGATTGATGTCAGCGTCCGGGCCTCGGGCGCAGAATATGAGGATATTTCCGGGGATCAGCCCGGCGAGTCCTCCGCGTGCATCCGCGCCCGGGTGGAAGCGGCCTGTGCGCGGCAGAAAGCCCGGTACGAGGGAACCGGGATCCTGTTCAATGCACAGCTTTCCGGCGGGATGCTCCGGCAGGTCTGCGCGCTGGGGGAGCGGGAGGAGAAGCTGATGCGCGAGCTCTTCCGCCTGCACCAGTACAGTGCCAGGGCATATGACAAGATTCTGCGGGTGGCCCGGACCATCGCGGATCTCGACGGTGCGGAGACCATCGGGGAGCGGCATCTGGCGGAGGCGGCAGGTCTTCGACTGATGGACAGCGGAGAGGAGGGACTGTTATGACAAGGGAAGACCGGTGGTATCTGGCCAGTTACTGGAATGTCGGAAGCGCTGTCCGGGAAAGGATCCTGCGGGAGGCCGGCGGCATCGACGGGGTGTTTGCGGCCCCGGAAGATGCCATCCGGGACGCGCCTTCTCTGTCCGGCCGGCAGAAGGAAGAGATCCTCCGCGTGCGCAGGGAGGCTTTCGGAATCCTGCGGGACAGAGAAAAACTGGACCGGATGGGGATGCGTTTCCTCTCCCGGGAAAATCCTGCTTTTCCGGCCAGGCTCCGGGAGATCCCGGATCCGCCGGCCGGAATCTTTGTGATCGGGAGCCTCCCGTCCGACCGGTGTGCCTTCCTGGCGGTTGTCGGCGCGAGAAAGTGCAGCCCCTACGGGGAGGCGTGTGCCAGAACGCTTTCTGCCTCGGCAGCCCGCGCCGGCGCCGTGGTGGTCAGCGGTATGGCGGCGGGGATCGACGGCATTGCGCAGCAGGCGGCACTGGCGAGCGGGACCGGGGCGTGCCCGAGCATTGCCGTACTGGCAGGAGGTGCCGACCGCGTGTATCCTGCGGAAAACCGGGCGCTGTACCGTGCACTCTGTGAGAGGGGAGCCGTGATCTCCGAAAATCCGCCGGGAACCGTGCCGGCTCCCTTCCGGTTTCCGCAGCGCAACCGCCTGATCGCAGGCCTTTCTGACACGGTTCTGGTGGTGGAGGCGAGGGCCGGAAGCGGCAGCCTGATCACGGCAGATCAGGCACTGGAGCAGGGGCGAAGCGTCCTGGCGGTGCCGGGCAATATCTTTTCCGAGAACAGCGAGGGGTGCAACCGCCTGATCCGGCAGGGTGCCGTGCCGATCTGCTCGGAAAGGGACCTTCTGGAGGAGCTTCGCCTGATGCCCGGGGAAGAGCCGGCAGAGGAGGAGGTCTGTGTGACCGGCCGGGAATATGACCTGATCAGCCTGTTTCCGCCGCGGGGAGAAACCGTGCACTTTGAGGATCTCCTGTTCCGCTCCCGATACCCGTCGGGAGACCTCAGCCTCCTGCTTCTCCGCCTGGAGCAGGCAGGACTGGTCCGTGCGGAGCGGGGCGGATTCTACCAGCGCACCGGAAAAAAGCCAGTCTGCCCGCGTCGGTGAATGAAAATGGCCCCGTTCGCGCCGTTACCCCACAAATTTCCTGCAGGCATCGGGGATCCGCCAAAAACGCTCCGCCGAAACCGGCCATCCGCACGGGCAGCGAGGGCGGAATCCGCCGTCGCGACCGGCGGGCAGGGCTTGAAAAACCGATTTCGCTGTATTATATTGTCATTCGTGTCACTTCAGACATTGGAGGGTGATAAACGAAATGACAAAAAATCTTGTGATTGTCGAGTCTCCGGCGAAGGTGAAGACCATCAAGAAGTTTCTGGGAAGCAATTACCAGGTGATGGCTTCCGAGGGTCACGTCCGGGATCTTCCGAAGAGCCAGCTCGGCATTGACATTGAAAATGATTATGAACCGAAATATATCACAATCCGCGGCAAGGGGGATGTCCTTGCCGCGCTCCGCAAGGAGGCAAAGAAAAGCGGGCGGATTTATCTGGCAACCGACCCCGACCGCGAGGGGGAGGCGATCTCCTGGCATCTGGCAGCGGCCATGAAGCTGGAGAGCGGGGACATCCACCGGATCACATTTAATGAGATCACGAAGACCGCCGTGCGGGAGTCGCTGAAGCATCCGAGACAGATCGACATGAATCTTGTCAATGCCCAGCAGGCCCGCCGGGAGATGGACCGCATGGTCGGCTATGAGATCAGTCCCGTCCTGTGGGCCAAGGTCAAGCGGGGCCTCTCCGCCGGCCGCGTGCAGTCGGCGGCGCTTCGCATGATCTGCGACCGCGAGGCGGAGATCTCCGCATTTATCCCGGAGGAGTACTGGACGCTGGATGCGCTCCTGACGATTCCGGGCCGGAAAAAGCCGCTGGAGGCACATTTTACCGGGAAGGACCGCGAAAAAGTGACGCTGCACACCCGGGAGGAGGCCGAGCGGGTGATCGCCGACTGCGCCGGCAGCGATTTCACGGTGGTTTCCGCGGGCGGCCACGACCGTACCCGGAAGGCACCGCTGCCGTATACAACCAGTACACTCCAGCAGGATGCGGCCAATCTCCTCAACTTCAGCACCCAGAAAACCATGCGGATCGCGCAGCAGCTCTATGAGGGCGTGGAGATCGCCGGCGAGGGGACGACGGCTCTGATCACCTACCTTCGAACCGACAGCACGCGCATCTCCGACGAGGCCGATGCCGCGGCCCGGGCCTACATCGCCGAAAACTACGGGGAGAACAACCTTGTCTCGAGCGGTCCGGCAAAGGCTGCCGGCGGGCACATCCAGGACGCGCATGAGGCCATCCGCCCGACTCTGATCAGCCGCACACCGACTGCGGTCAAGGATTCCCTCAGCAGGGATCAGTTCCGCCTCTATCAGCTGATCTGGAAGAGATTTACTGCCAGCCGGATGTCCGACGCCGTGTACTATATCTCCCAGGTGAAGCTTTCAGCCGGGGGATGGATGTTTGCCGCCTCCTCCAGCCGGCTGACGCATGCGGGATTCCTGTCCGTCTACAACCCGCAGGATGAGGAGGCCGGCGAGGAGGCCGGCCTCTCGGAGATCACCGCAGGGATGAAGCTTCCCCTGCAGTCGTGGGAGAAAAAGCAGCACTTTACGGAGCCGCCCGCGCACTACACCGAGGCCAGCCTGGTCCGCGCGATGGAGGAAAAGGGAATCGGCCGCCCGTCCACCTATGCGCCGACGATCTCGGTGATCATGCAGCGCCATTACGTCACGAAGGAGAAGAAAAATCTCTACACGACGGAGCTGGGGGAAGTGGTCAACGGGATTCTGAAGAAATCCTTCCCGCAGATTGTGGATGTGGAGTTCACCGCTAACATGGAATCCCTGCTGGATCTGGTGAGTGAGGGAAAGCTGGAATGGAAGGAAATCATCCGCAATTTCTACCCGGACCTGAAGAAGGAAGTCGACCGGGCCAACGAGGAACTGGAGCACGTGACCGTGCAGGATGAGGAGACCGATGTCATCTGCGAGAACTGCGGCCGGCACATGGTGATCAAGTACGGGCCCCACGGCAAATTCCTGGCTTGCCCGGGATTCCCGGAGTGCAGAAACACCAAGCCGTATTATGAGAAGATCGGCGTCAAATGCCCGCTCTGCGGCAGGGATGTCGTCGTCCGCAGAACCCGCAAGGGGCGGATTTACTACGGCTGCGAGAACAATCCGGAGTGCGGTTTTATGTCGTGGAACCGTCCGGTGGAAAAACGCTGCCCGAAGTGCGGAAGCTACATGGTGGTCAAGGGCGCAAAAATCGTCTGCAGCAGCGAGGAATGCGGGTACTCCGAAAAAAAATCTGAAAATACCGAATCAGAAGAAGCCTGATTGCGGCGACCTCCCCATTGTTCATACAAATATTTTCACTTTGTATACAAATATTTGCATTTTCCCTTGTTTTGCCTCAATAACTGTGTTACTATATGCATATCTTCGTAGAGCATTCGGGGGGAGGATTCACGATGAGCAGTGTACAGTTGCTGGACAAAACCAGGAAGATCAACAAGCTTCTGCACAACAACAGCACCAGCAAGGTTGTATTCAACGATATCTGTGCGGTATTGAGCGAAATTCTGGATTCCAATGTGCTTGTGCTGAGCCACAGGGGGAAAGTTCTGGGGTTTGCGGTCGCACCGGATGTGGATGTGCTGGATGAACTTCTGGAAAACCGGATCGGCTCACTGGCAGACAGCATGCTCAATGAGCGGCTTCTGTCCATTCTCTCCACCAAGGAGAATGTCAATCTGGCAACGCTGGGCTTCAATGAGGAGAACGGCGCAAAGTATCAGGCAGTGGTCACGCCGATCGACATCGCGGGAGAGCGGCTCGGCACGCTGTTCCTCTACCGACAGAAAGCCTCCTACGATATTGATGACATCATTCTCTCGGAGTACGGGACAACGGTCGTAGGTCTTGAGATGATGCGCTCGGTGAATGAGGAGAATGCGGAGGAGCGCCGCAAGCAGCAGATCGTCAAATCGGCGATCAGCACGCTGAGCTATTCGGAGCTGGAGGCGATTATCCACATCTTCAATGAGCTGGACGGCACCGAGGGCGTTCTGGTCGCAAGCCGGATCGCCGACCGCATCGGAATCACCCGCTCCGTGATCGTCAATGCCCTGCGCAAGTTCGAGAGCGCCGGCGTCATTGAGTCCCGCTCCTCCGGCATGAAGGGCACCTACATCAAGGTCCTGAATGACGATGTGTTCGATGAGCTGGCCCGCATCAGCAATGAGAACAAGTCGTCCGGCCGGGAGGAACATGAGGTCCGGAGTGTGAAGACGGCAAAGAGCGCGAAGGAGCATCCGGGGGAATCGGATTCCGCGGAAGCAGACGGCGGACAGAATTCCTGAGGCAGGGTGCCGCCCGGAAGGCGGAATGCATCGGATGGGAAGCACCCGCGGAAGCTGAGAGATCGTTCATCGGATGAGAAGCTCCTGCGGCATACGCGGGAGTGATCACCGGATGGCGGATGGAAGACACAAGAAGAACGGATGAACCAGGCCGCCGGAGAAAATCCGGCGGCCTTAAAAAATGCTTGCACAGCCGTGCAGACTGTGATAAACTATTCAGGCAATTCAAAAATGCACGCAGGTGCGGTGCGGCATGGTGTCCGTGAAAGCGGATGGAGCCGGACAGAAATGCATTGGCGGAAGAAAAAACCAGGAGGAAACAGAAATGAGTGTCGTTTCAATGAAGCAGCTGCTCGAGGCCGGTGTTCACTTCGGTCATCAGACCAGAAGATGGAACCCCAAGATGGCTCCCTACATCTACACGGAGAGAAACGGGATCTACATCATCGATCTGCAGAAGTCCGTTGTCAAGGTAGATGAGGCGTACAAGGCAATGTTCGATATCGCTGCCAACGGCGGTACCGTTCTTTTTGTCGGCACCAAGAAGCAGGCGCAGGACGCTGTCAAGTCCGAGGCTGAGAGATGCGGAATGTACTACGTCAACGAGAGATGGCTGGGCGGCATGCTCACCAACTTCACCACCATCCGGAGCCGGGTTGCGCGCCTTGGCCAGATCGAGAAGATGGCAGAGGACGGTACATTCGATGTACTGCCGAAGAAGGAAGTTCTCCAGCTGAAGAAAGAGCAGGAGAAGCTTGAGAAGAACCTCGGCGGCATCAAGAATATGGAAAAGATTCCGGACGCGATCTTTGTCGTCGATCCGAAGAAGGAGAGAATCTGCGTATCCGAGGCACACAAGCTCGGCATCACGCTGTTCGGCATTGCGGATACCAACTGCGACCCGGAGGAGCTGGATTATGTCATCCCGGGCAACGACGATGCCATCCGTGCCGTTCGTCTGATCATTTCCAAGATGGCGGACGCCATTGTCGAGGCAAAGCAGGGCGAGGAGACGACCGATGCGGTCGCTGAGGCCGGCGAGGAGATGCTCGCGGCGGATACGACGGACGCTTCCGCGGATATCGAAACCGTGGCGGCTGCTTCTGAGGAATAATCAAGGCTTCTGAGAGGAGGCCCGGAGTGCCGGGACAGAAAGGCATCCCGGGCCTCCCTGTATATTCTGACCAGATTTGGAGGAAAATCAAATGGCTGCAATTACAGCTGCAATGGTAAAAGAGCTTCGTGAGATGACCGGTGCCGGCATGATGGCCTGCAAGAAGGCACTGACGCAGGCAGACGGCGATATGGACAAGGCAGTGGAGGTCCTTCGTGAGCAGGGACTTGCCAGCGCGCAGAAGAAGGCAGGCCGCATCGCCGCAGAAGGTACCGTCGGCGTGAAGATCGCCGCGGATGGGAAGAGCGGTGTGCTGGTTGAGGTCAACACCGAGACTGACTTCGCGGCCAATACGGACAAGTTCAAGAACTATGTCGCCGAGGTGGCGGACCAGGCGCTGAACACGAAGGCACAGAACATCGACGAGTTCCTTGCGGAGAAGTGGGCCCTGGAGCCGGATCTGACGGTGGAGCAGAAGCTGTCCTCCATGGTTTCCGTCATCGGTGAGAACATGCACATCCGCCGCTTCGCGAAGCTTTCCGACGAGAACGGCTTCATCGCTTCCTATACCCACATGGGCGGGAAGATCGGTGTGATCGTGGACATCGAGACCAACGTCATCAACGACGCGGTCCGTGAGATGGCAAAGAATGTTGCCATGCAGGCTGCTGCCATGAAGCCGCTCTATACCACCAGAGCGGAGGTCTCCCAGGAGTACCTTGACCACGAGAAGGAAATTCTCACCGTGCAGGCAAAGCAGGAGAAGCCGGATGCCAACGACAAGATCCTTGCCGGAATGGTCATGGGCCGTATCAACAAGGAGCTGAAGGAAATCTGCCTGGTTGACCAGATCTATGTCAAGGCAGAAGACGGCAAGCAGACCGTGAACCAGTATGTCGCATCGGTTGCAAAGGAAAACAACGCGAAGATCGCCGTGAAGTCCTTTGTCCGCTTCGAGACCGGCGAAGGCCTGGAGAAGAAGGAAGAGAACTTTGCCGAGGAAGTGGCAAAGCAGATGAATCAGTAATTTCCGGGGATCTGACAGACCCTTCGGACAAAAGGAGCTGCCGTGCGGGGAAACCTGTGCGGCGGCTTCTTTTATTCTCCGGATCCTGTGCAGATGCCATACTGCCAGAGGCCCGCGAATGCCAACGGCATGCACTGTGCGGTACGAGACCTGCGGATGACATCGTCGGGTGATTTTCCCGAGACCGATGCCGCACAGATCGAATATCGATGACATACGGCACGATCCGTGTACAAAAGTCCTTTCAAGGCCGGTGGAAAAATGATATACTAGAAGCCGAGAACAGGAGGGAAAAGAAAAACATGACAACGAGACAGAATATTCTCGGGCTTGTCACGGGGATCAAAACCGAAGAAAAGGCGAAGGCGTGTGAGTCCGCACTTCTGAATTATATCGGGACAGACGCCTACGAGGGATCGGAAGCGGATCTGATCCGCGATCAGGCGGTCTATGAGCTTTCCAGAATTGACGATCCGGCCGTGCTGAAGAAGCTGCTGGCGGTGATCAGCGAGGCGTCGGACGCCGAAGAAGAAGATCTTGTGATCTGATGTTTTCGGACGGGGGTGAGAGTGATGTATGATCGAAAAGAAGTAAAAAGACGCGCGAGAGGCGAGTTTCAGGCCAATTACTGGCTTTGTGTGCTGATCGCGCTGATTCTGGCGCTGTTTGTGTTCAGTGATTCCGGTACAGGAGTCAGCTCTGTCTATTCGAGACTGTCCAGCGACGAGAGCGCCACGGCGACGATCCTCAACATGAACGAGGGAAACCCGATCATGGAGTTCGGCGCCGGGGAAAACTCGGAGAGCGCACGGGAAGGCTTCCGGATTTATCTGTACGGGATCTACGGGATGATGCCGGCGCTGGTCAGCCTCTTCATTGCGTTCAGCCTGGTCTTCAGCCTGGTGTATCTGGTGCTGGATATCTGCGTGTTCAACGTGCTGGAAGTCGGCGGGTGCAGCTTCTATGCGAAAAATACCAGGCAGAAGGCTGATTTCAGTGAGCTTGGCCGGGGGTTTTCGGGTGGCAATTATGGAAATGTGGTCCTGACACAGCTTTTCCGGAAACTCTTCATCTGCCTCTGGAGCTTTCTGTTTATCATTCCGGGAATCGTCAAGAGCTACGAATATATGATGATCCCCTATATTCTGGCAGATCATCCCGACATGCCCCGGGAGCAGGTGTTTGACCTGAGCCGGCAGATGATGAACGGCCACAAGATGGATGCGTTTGTGCTGGATCTTTCCTTCCTCGGATGGTATCTGCTGAGCATCCTGACATTCGGCATTGTGGGGCTGTTCTGGACGAACCCCTATTATTTCCAGACGAAGGCGGAGTTTTATCAGACCCTTCTGACGGAGAAGGGTGTCAGCGACTGACCGCGGATTCCGCAGGTCGCAGGGTAAAAGAATACAAAGACGGCAGGCTTGTTCGACAGGTCTGCCGCTTCTGTTTCTGCGGGATTCTGCGCCGGATGCAGGGCAGCAGATCCGAAGCGCACACAGGGGTACCCGGAACCCGGACCTGCCGGCAGCGGGAAAATCATTTCATCATTTCAGGAGGAGGAACAGAGTGCAATGAGAAGCGAACTGTTTCATATGGAGAGGGATGTTCTGAATGTGGGGGATGAGGTGGAGATCACCGAGAGCCAGCTTCCCTATACCTGGTATTATACGGTGGTTCCCGCGCTCGCGATGTCCACCAACTACGGAAGCCGCGACCGGATCCGCTCCCGGAAAGGCGTCGTTACCTCCAAGGTGCGCCGCGGCAGTACCTATGAGCTGATGATCGATTTTGAAAACTGATCTTGCGTGTTTCCGGGGGCGCGCGTATAATCAAGCGAAAAGCAGTCCAACCTTGCGGGACCCGTCCCGCACAGATCCAGCGCGGACCGGCCTGACAGCCGAAGGCCGCACAGGGGGAGCAATGTACATCGAAAAATACTATGAGGATCTCAATTCGCTGCATGTCGGAACCCGCCCTGCCCGGGCGTGGTACGAGCCGCTGCGCGCAGACGGCAGACCGGAGATGACCTGCCTGTCCGGCACATGGAAATTTGCCTGGTATCCGTATCCGGAGGCCATTCCGGGCCGGTTCTATGAGGAGAACGCGGATCTGTCCGATTTCGGGGATCTGGCGGTTCCCTCCTGCTGGCAGACAAACGGATTTGACCGCAACCAGTACACGAATGTGCGGTATCCGTTCCCGTATGATCCGCCGCGGGTGCCCCGGGAGAATCCCTGCGGCGCCTACCGGACCAGCTTCACGGTCCGCCCGGAGGATACGGCCCGGCGCAGCTTCCTCTATTTTGAGGGCGTGGATTCCTGCTTCTACGTGTGGATCAACGGGAAATTTGTCGGATACAGCCAGGTATCCCATTCGCCCAGCGAATTCGAGATCACAGGATCTGTGCGGGCGGGGGAGAATACACTGGCCGTTCTGGTTCTCAAGTGGTGCAGCGGAAGCTACCTGGAAGACCAGGACAAGCTGCGCATGAGCGGCATTTTCCGGGATGTCTGGCTGATCAGCCGTCCGGCGGAGGGATTTGTGGCGGATTACACGGTCCGCACGGCGCTGGATGGAGAGAATTCCGCGATGCTGTACGTCGCCCCGGAGACGGAGGGATCCGTACCGATTTCCATGGAGCTGTTCAGCCCGGACGGCCTGTCCCTCGGGCATCTGCAGGAGGAGAACGGCGTGTGGTCGCTGAAGGTTTCGGATGCCGTGCGCTGGAATGCGGAAAATCCGGTGCTGTACGACCTTGTGATCTCTGCGGGCGGGGAGATGATCCGGCAGAAGGTCGGCTTCCGGGAAATCACGATCCAGGACGGTGTCGTGCTGCTCAACGGGCAGAAGATCAAATTCCGGGGCGTCAACCGCCATGATTCCGACCCGAAAACCGGGTACACGGTGTCGCGGGCGCAGGTTCTGCGCGATCTGACGATGATGAAGCAGAACAATTTCAATGCCATCCGCACCAGCCACTATCCGAATGCGCCGTGGTTCCCGGAGCTGTGCGATCAGTACGGCTTCTACCTGATTGCGGAGTCGGACTGCGAGATCCACGGGACGACCAGCATCTACGGCGGCAGCAGCGACGCGACCTTCGGCCTTCTGGCCCAGGACCCGCGCTTTGCCTCCTCCATTCTCGACCGCGTGCAGCGGAACGTGGAGAGAGACAAGAACCACCCCTCGGTGGTCATCTGGTCCCTGGGAAATGAGTCCGGATATGGGGCAAATTTTGAGAAGGCCGGGCGCTGGGTCAAAGAGAAGGATCCGACCCGTCTCACCCATTATGAGGGTTCCATCCACGAAACCGGCGGCTGGAAAAACGACACCAGCATGCTGGATCTGTACAGCCGGATGTATGCCTCCTGCGAGGAGATCGACCAGTATTTTGCGGGCACGCCGGCAAAGCCGTTCATTCAGTGTGAGTTTGTCCACGCCATGGGGAACGGCCCGGGGGATGTGGAGGACTATTATCAGCGCATTCTCAAGTATGACGGCTTCTGCGGCGGCTTCGTCTGGGAATGGTGCGACCACGCGGTGGAGGACGGAAAGTCCGCGGACGGCCGTGTCCGCTATCTCTACGGAGGAGACAGCGGGGAGTATCCGCACGACGGCAACTTCTGCATGGACGGCCTGGTCTATCCGGACCGCACGCCGCATACGGGGCTGCGCGAGTGGAAGGAAGTCGTCCGGCCGATCCGCGCGGAGCTGTCCGACGAGGAGGCCGGGATCTATACCTTCCGGAATCTCCTTGACTTTACCGATGTCTCGGAGAAATACCGGATTCAGTATACGGTCCAGCGGAACGGGGAAGTGATCGCTTCGGGCGAGGCGGTTCTTCCGCCGACCCCGCCGCACAGCGCCGTATCGGTCCGCATCGGCTCCTTCGGGGAGAGCAGCGAGGACACCTATATCCGTTTCCGCTATCTCACCCGCAGAGAAGAAGGCCTGGTACCGGCGGACCATGAGGCAGGCTTTGACCAGATCCGCCTGTCCGGAGGGCACAAGCGCACCTTCGCACCGGCATCGGACGGCGATGAGGAGCCGCTTGCGATCACGCAGGGAGAGCGGTTCATCCGGATTGCCGGAAGCGGATTCACGTACGAATACGACACCTTCCGTGGGATCTTCCGGTCCTTTACCAGGGATGATGGCATCACGATCCCGGTGGATTACAGCATCTACCGGGCCCCCATCGACAATGACCGGAATGTGGTGGCACAGTGGAAGCGCGCCATGTATCCGTGGATGCAGGTCCGCGCCTCCGAGACCACGGTCACGGCCGGCGAGGAGGAGGCCGTCATCCGCTCTCTTGTGGAAATCCAGGCGCTCTCCGTGCAGTGGATTCTGAAGCTTTCCGTTTCGTGGACCATTGACCGGAAGGGCGGCGTGATTGCGCATATCGAGGGAGAGAAAAATCCGGAAATGCCCTGGCTTCCGCGGTTCGGCATCGCGCTGCAGCTTCCGGAGTCATTCCAGAAGGTGACGTATTACGGGTATGGCCCGTATGAGAGCTATGTCGACAAGCATCATCTGTCGTGGATTGACCGTTTCACGGCCAATGTCGATGATCTGCATGAGGACTATGTCCGGCCGCAGGAGAATGGCAGCCACTTTGGTACCCGTGATGTGACGGTGACGGACGGAACCCATGGAATCACTGCCGCGGCAGCGCGCACGATGAGTTTCAACGCGTCGAATTACACCGTGGAAGAACTGATGACGAAGAAACACAACTTTGAGCTGGAAAAGGCTCCGTTTGTATCGCTGCATCTGGATTACATGATGAGCGGCGTGGGATCCAATTCCTGCGGCCCCGCGCTGGCGGAGGAATACCAGATGAACGAGAAGACGTTTGTCTGGGAATTCCAGCTGCAGATGTTCTGATCCCGGATTTCCGAGGTCGTGAAGAGAGAAATGTCTGATTTCTGCGCCCGGTGCCGGCTGGTACAGCCGGCTTCCGGGCGCATTGTTCGACGGGGAGCGCAGGAAATGCGCAGAAAGGAAGAGGCATGGATTATTCGGCGATCCGACTGATCGGCCTGGATCTGGACGGAACCGTTTTCACTGCGGACAAGCGGATCACACCGGGGACGAAGCGCGCCATCGGGGATGCCATCGCTGCGGGAATTGAGGTGCTTCCGGCCACCGGCCGGCCGCTGAACGGCATGCCGGAGGAATTCACCGGTATTCCGGGAGTCCGGTATCTTCTGGGAAGCAACGGCGCGTTCGTCTGGGACACAAAGGCCCAGAAATTCCTGGTGCACCATCTGATTCCGACGCCGCTGGTTCTGAAGGCATATGATCTGTTTACGGCATGTGACTGCTGCTTTGAGGTTTATGTCAACGGCCGGCCCTATACGCCGGAGGACCGGTTCCGCCGGGCAGACTATTATTTTCCGGATCCCTTTATCCGCGCGTACGCACTCCGCACAAGAGTGCGCGTCGCGGATTTCCGTGATTTTCTGGCCCGGCAGGAGGGCGCGGAAAAGCTCAACATTTCCTTCCCAGCGGCGGAGGAGAAGAAAAAAGGCCTGGAGATTGCCCGGAATCTTCCGGAACTGACCGTGGCCAGCGGCATCCCCACCAACATTGAGATGACGCGGGGCGATGTCAACAAGGGAGCAGGCCTCCTGGGCCTTGCGGCGGTGCTGGGACTGGCACCGGAGAATGTGATGGCGGTGGGGGATCACGAAAACGACATCCCCATGATCCTCCAGGCAGGGATCGGCGTCGCCATGGCCAATGCGCTGTTTTCGGTCAAAGCCGAGGCGGATGTGATTCTTCCCTGGAGCAATGAGAAAGAGGGCGTGGCCAGGCTTCTGCGGCAGGTGACGGAGGCGCATCATGAGCAGGGCTGAATGTATTGTCCGGTCGGTGCTTCTGCCGTTAGCGGTTTATTTTGTGATCGGACTTCTGGGCACAGCAGCGGAGAATGCATACAGCATCCCCGGGGAGCTGATCGAGAAGGCGGTGACGCTCTTGTACTGTGCGGGCCTGATCCTGCGCGACCGCCAGTACTTTCCGGAACAAAAGAAGAAACTGCCCGCCCGGTTCCATCTCTTTGTGATTCTGGCGGGGCTGGCGGGAAGCGTCGGCTTCAGCTGCCTGTCTGCGGCCGCGGGCCTTTCCGGCGGAGCCGCAAGCAGCATCCCGGCGATCTCGTCTGCGGTCCGCGGGTCGGAATGCCCGGCGGGATGGATTCTGGCAGCGGTCACGCTGGCCGCGGTTTCCCCGGCGGCGGAAGAATTTCTCTTCCGGGGGCTGGTCTTCAACGGTATCCGCCGGTGCATCCGGTTCCTCCCCGCCGCTGTTCTGTCCTCGTTGATTTTTGCCGTCTTTCATGGTAATATCGCTCAGGGCTTTTATGGCTTTGCCATGGGACTGGCCTTTGCGGCAGTCTATGAGAAGAGCGGTTCGCTAGCGGCACCCGTCGAAATGCACATGGCGGCCAATGCCGTATCGGTGGCAGCCATGGCGGTACCGGGAATCGCTGCCGTCACCGGAAGAGTGCCGGCACTTTTTGCGGCGGCCGGTTTGGCGGGGTGGTTCCTGTCCTGCGCAGCGGCAGTCCGAATCGGAAACCATGCCGGTTTTTCCAAATCCGGCACCCGGGAATCAGAATAACAGGGGAGATCAATGAAAATATTGACAATCGCGGTTCCGGCCTATAATTCACAGGATTATCTGGACCGCTGTATCGATAGCCTGCTCAAGGGCGGTCCGGATGTGGAAATCCTGATCGTCGATGACGGCTCCAAAGACCGCACGGCGGCCATCGCGGACGGATATGCGGCAAAGTATCCGGACATCGTGCGGGTGATTCATCAGGAGAACGGGGGCCACGGCGACGCGGTGACCACCGGTATCCACAATGCGACCGGCCTTTACTTCAAGGTCTGTGACAGCGATGACCATCTGGCCGAGGCACCGTTCCATCAGGTGGTAGCATTTTTAAAGCAGTCCGCGGCGGAAGAGAAGCATCTGGACATGCTGGTCTGCAACTTTGTCTACGACAAGCAGGGTGTTCCGGAATGGCGCAAAAAGGTGATCTCCTATCACAAAATGTTCCCGGTGAATACCTATTTCACCTGGGAGGAAGCGAAGCCCGCCAGAATGGGCCATTACATTCTCATGCATTCGGTCATCTACCGCACCGCCATGCTGCAGGAGATGAACATGCGGCTTCCGAAGCACACGTTCTATGTCGACAATCTCTATGTGTATGAGCCGCTGGAACATGTGAAGACCCTCTACTACATGGATACGAATCTCTACCGGTATTATATCGGAAGGGCAGATCAGTCCGTCAACACCGAGGTCATGAAGAAGCGGATCGACCAGCAGGACCGGGTCAACCGGCTGATGTTCAGCTACCGCGATCTGAACCAGATCGAAAACCGGCGGGTCGCCGACTATATGTTCAAGTATCTGGCCATGATTACAACGATCACGACGGTCTTTTATGATCTGATCGGGACAGAGGAAGCCGACCGGAAGCGGGACAAACTGTGGTCGGATTTCCATGATCAGAATTTTGGGATGTGGAAGCAGCTTCGGTATTACAAGTTCGGCGTGGGACTGCACCTGGGCGGAAAGGTCTGGCATCACGTGTTTATTCCGCTCTTTTACCGGATCGGCCAGTTTATTTTCGGATACAACTGATCCGCGGGGGGAAGCGGTCTGGCCGGATCCGGCGGATCTGACAGAACGGAGAGAAGATGAGAGTCGGAATCGGATATGATGTACACCGCTTCGCGGATCACCGAAAACTGATCCTGGGCGGCGTGGAGATCCCCTCGGAGCGGGGGCTTCTGGGGCACTCGGATGCGGATGTCCTGCTCCATGCGGTAACGGACGCGCTGCTCGGCGCGGCCGGCATGGGGGACATCGGGGAACATTTTCCGGACACGGATCCGCAGTGGGAGGGTGCAGACAGCCGGGTTCTTCTTCGAAAGACCAGGGAGCTTCTGGAGGAGCACAGCCTCTTTATCGTCAATGTGGACTGCACGGTGATCTGTCAGCGCCCGAAGATCGGGCCGTACAAGGCGCAGATGCGGGAAAATATCGCGGCGGATCTGGGCATTCCGGCCGACCGCGTGAATGTGAAGGGGAAGACCGAGGAGGGCCTCGGATTCACCGGTTCCGGGGACGGCATCAAGGCGCAGGCAGTGTGCCTTCTGGAGGAGCCGGCCTATTTCATGGAGCAGTCGGTCACGGAGTGCGGACAGGCCGGGTGCCCGGCGATGGCGCGCTTCCGCCGGAAGGAGCAGGGAGGAGAACAGTCATGATCCAGATATTCAACACGATGTCGCTGCAGAAAGAGGAATTCGTTCCTCTGGTGCCGGGAAAGGTCAGCATGTACGTGTGCGGGCCGACGGTCTACAACCTGATTCACATCGGAAACGCCCGCCCTATGATTGTTTTTGACACGGTGCGCCGCTACCTGGAATACCGCGGGTACGAGGTGAAGTATGTCTCGAACTTCACAGATGTGGACGACAAGATCATCAAAAAGGCCAACGAGGAGGGCGTGGACTGCTCGGTCATCTCCGAGCGGTATATTGCGGAGTGTAAGAAGGACATGGCTGCGATGAACGTGCGCCCGGCGACCATTCACCCGCGGGCCACGCAGGAAATCGACGGCATGATTCAGATGATCGGCGAGCTGATCGACCGCGGATATGCCTATGTGCGGAATGGAACGGTCTACTACCGTACCAGAAAATTTGCCGACTATGGAAAATTGTCCCACAAGGACCTGGATCACATGCGGTCCGGTTTCCGCACGCTGAAGGTGAGCGGGGAGGACGAGAAGGAGGATCCGCTGGATTTCGTGCTCTGGAAGCCGAAGAAGGAGGGCGAGCCCTTCTGGGTCTCCCCGTGGAGCGAGGGGCGCCCGGGCTGGCATATTGAGTGCTCCGTGATGTCCCGCAAATACCTGGGGGAGGAGATCGATATCCACGCGGGCGGCGAGGACCTGATCTTCCCGCACCATGAGAACGAAATCGCCCAGAGCGAGGCCTGCAGCGGACATGAATTCGCCCGCTATTGGATGCACAATGCCTTCCTGAACATTGACGGCGTCAAGATGTCCAAGTCCCTGGGGAATTTTTTTACTGTGCGGGACATCGCAAAGCAGTATGACTTGCAGGTGCTCCGGCTCTTCATGCTCAGTGCCCACTATCGGAGCCCGCTCAATTTCAGCCATGACCTGATGGAGAGTGCAAAGAACAGCCTGGAGCGGATTGTCAACTGCGGCACGAGACTGCAGAAACTTTCGGCCGGCCCCGGTGCGCTCACAGAAGCGGAGCGGGAGAACCTGACGAAGGCGGACGCCTACCGCGTGCAGTTTGAGACGGCCATGGATGATGATTTCAACACGGCCGACGCAGTCTCCGCGGTGTTCGAACTGGTCCGTTTTGCCAATGCCACCACGGCCGACGGCACGGTATCCGGGGAATACGCGGGAGCGCTTCTTGGCCTGCTGCAGCGTCTGTCAGACGGTGTGCTTGGGATCAAAACCGTCCGCAGGGAAGAGATTCTCGACGCGGAAGTCGAGGCACTGATTGCGGAGCGGCAGGCTGCCCGCAAGGCAAAGAATTTTGCCCGGGCGGATGAGATCCGGAAGGAGCTTGCCGACCGCGGCATTCTGCTGAAGGATACCAGACAGGGCGTGGAATGGACGAGAGCATAAGACAGGAAGGGACGGCTGCCCTGCCGGAATCCCCGGATTCCGGCAGCGAAAGCCGTTCTTCCGGTGAAAACCAGCCCGGCCTTTTGCCGGATCCGGTGAGAGAACCCGCCGACAATTTTGAGGAGGCCGTCACAGAGGCGTTCTCCCTTTCACCGCGGGATCCGTCCGGGTACTCGCCGCTGGTGCTGGCATGGATCGGGGATGCCGTCTATGAGATGATGGTCCGGTCTGTTCTCGCCGAGCGTACCGATGAACAGGTCCGCAAGCTCCACCATGAGGCGTCTCAGATCGTAAAGGCGGCATCCCAGGCGGCGGTGCTGCGGGCAATCACTCCCAAACTGACACCGGAGGAGCGGGCGGTGACGCGCCGCGGCCGGAACGCGAAATCCTACACCATGGCAAAAAACGCCACGATGTCCGATTACCGGCACGCGACGGCACTGGAGGCCCTCTGCGGCTGGCTGTACCTGAAGGGACAGAACCGCAGGCTCGTGGATCTTCTGCGGGCGGGGTTTGAGCGCACCGGAATGCTGGCGCCCGGAGATCCGGAAAACCTTGCACCTGCTGCCCCGGCCCGGATGCCGGAGGGCGAAGATGAAACCATGGAAGCAGCGTTCCGGACGCCGGAGGATGAGAATTCCAGTTTCGGCGCGTGATGGCTGCGAAGACGAAAGACTGCGGGTCTGAGCACTTTCCTTTGCGAAGAAGCGGGCAGGGACGGCGGCAGGCACACCGAAGACATTCCGCGTGAGGATCAGAAACGGTGTATCCGACAGGGCAGCGCAGCGTACGGAAGGCAGAGGAGAAAAGGATATGGGATATCAGGAATCGCGGGTCGAGGGCCGCAACGAGGTGATCGAGACCTTCCGCGCGGGCCGCACGGTGGACCGCCTGTATGTGCAGGAGGGTCTGAAGGACGGGCCGATCGCGACAATCCTCCGGGAGGCGAAGAAGCGCGGGACGATGGTCCGTTTTGTCCGTAAGGAACGGATGGACGAGATGTCGCAGACCGGGACGCACCAGGGGGTCATCGCGGTCACTGCCGCAGTGGAATATGCCTCGGTGGAGGACATTCTGAAGAAAGCGGCAGACCGGGGAGAAGATCCCTTCCTGATTCTCCTGGACGGCATCGAGGACCCGCAGAATCTCGGCGCGATTATCCGCACGGCCAATCTGGCCGGGGCGCACGGCGTGATCATTCCGAAAAACAGGGCAGTCGGGCTGACCGCGGCGGTGGCGCGCGCTTCCGCGGGTGCGGTGAATTATACGCTGGTGGCGAGGGTGACCAATCTCCGGGATACCATGGAGGATCTGAAAAAGCGCGGCATCTGGTTTGTCTGCGCGGACATGGACGGAACGGTGCTCTATGACCTGAAGATGACCGGTCCCATCGGTCTGGTGATCGGAAAGGAGGGCAGCGGCGTCTCCCGCCTGGTGCGCGAGAGTTGCGACATGACGGCGGCCATTCCGATGAAGGGAGACATCGATTCCCTCAATGCCTCCGTGGCCTGCGGCGTGCTGGCCTTTGAGATCGTCCGCCAGCGCAGGATGAAATAATTCTGGAAAAATTTCTCCGAAAGTTTTTGAAATTCCGGTTGACAGGAAGGCCGGTGCGATGTACAATATCATCTGTTGACGGAAGTCAATCAGCTGACATGGCACAGATGGTAGCGCACCTCATTGGTAATGAGGAGGTCACCAGTTCGAATCTGGTTGTCAGCTTTCGGGGCGGAGAGCTGAATTTCAGCTCTCCGCTTTTGTCATTCTTTGATTTACTACAGAGTACGGATTCAGGAGGAAAGAGTATGGAAAACGAGAAGACAGCAGCCGCAGCGCCTGCCGAAGAAGAGTCAGCGAGATCCAAAAATTTCATCGAGGAAGAGATCGACAAGGATCTGGCCGAGGGCGTCTACGATCACGTTCAGACCCGTTTCCCTCCGGAGCCGAACGGATACCTGCACATCGGGCATGCCAAATCCATCCTTCTGAACTATGGCCTTGCGAAAGAGTATGGCGGCAAATTCAATCTGCGCTTTGACGATACCAATCCCACCAAGGAGAAGAGCGAATTTGTGAACTCCATCATCGCAGATGTGAAATGGCTCGGCGCGGACTTTGAGGACCGCCTGTTCTTTGCGTCTGATTACTTTCAGCAGATGTATGAGTATGCGGTGCTTCTGATCAAAAAGGGCAAGGCATTCGTCTGCGATCTTTCCGCGGACGAAATCCGCGCGTACCGCGGCACGCTGACGGAGCCGGGGAAGGAAAGCCCCTATCGCAACCGCTCGGTGGAAGAGAATCTCCGCCTGTTTGAGGAGATGAAGGAGGGCAAGTGCCCGGACGGCTCCCGGGTGCTCCGAGCGAAGATCGACATGGCCTCCCCCAACATCAACATGCGGGATCCCGTGATCTACCGCGTCGCCCATCTGTCCCATCAGAGAACCGGAGACAAGTGGTGCATCTATCCGATGTACGACTTCGCGCATCCGATCGAGGACGGGATCGAGCACGTCACGCACTCCATCTGCACCCTGGAGTTTGAGGATCACCGGCCGCTGTACAACTGGGTGGTCCGGGAGTGCGGATTCGAACAGCCGCCGCGCCAGATTGAGTTTGCCAAGCTCTATCTGACGAACGTCATCACCGGAAAGCGCTATATCAAGCAGCTGGTGGAGAAGGGAATTGTGGACGGCTGGGATGACCCGCGGCTGGTCACCATCAGCGCCCTGCGCAGAAGAGGCTTCACCCCGGAGTCGATCCGCCGCTTTGTGGAGCTGGTCGGCGTGTCCAAGGCAAATTCGTCGGTGGACTACGCACTGCTGGAGTACTGCATCCGGGAGGACCTGAAGCTGAAGCGGTCCCGCGTGATGGCGGTGCTGCACCCGGTGAAGCTGGTGATTGACAATTACCCGGAGGGGCAGACCGAGACCCTGGAAGTCGTCAACAACCCCGAGAATCCGGCGCTGGGAACGCGTCAGGTGCCTTTTTCCCGGGAGCTCTACATCGAGGCGGAGGATTTCATGGAGAATCCGCCGAAGAAGTATTTCCGCATGTACCCGGGCAACGAGGTGCGGCTGATGAACGCCTACTTTGTGCGCTGCACCGGGTGCGAAAAGGATGCGGACGGCAATGTGACGGTCATCCATGCCGAGTATGATCCGGCGACCAGAGGCGGGAACGCGCCGGACGGCCGCAAGGTGAAGGGAACCATCCACTGGGTGGCGGCGGAGACCGCCCGGAAGGTGACGGTCAGACTGTACGAAAACCTGGTGGACGAGGAGAAGGGCAAGCTGAATGCCGACGGAACCGTCAACTTCAACCCGAATTCCCTCACAGTGCTCAACAATTGCTTTGTGGAGCCGTCCCTGCAGAATGCGGCATCCGGGGAGAGCTTCCAGTTTGTCCGCAACGGCTATTTCTGCGTGGACAGCAAGGATTCGAAGCCGGGGCAGCCTGTCTTCAACCGCGTTGTCTCGCTGAAGTCCGGCTACAAGCTTCCGGCGAAGAACTGATCCGGAGGACCGTTCCGGAGACCGGGATGGGAGCCGGGCCTTCGGCGGGCTGCGTACGGCGTGAAGTGCCGGCGAAGAAGATTCGGGAAGATTCAGAGAGGAAATCCGATGAGAGAAGAGATCCACACCATACCGGTCAATGACGCGTTTGCCGCGGATGCGGAATGCCCTGTCTGCTACATGTACAAGACACTGGAACAGCACGCCATCGATTTCACTATGGGTCCCAGCTACATGGAGGATGACATCCGCGCCAAAACCGACCGCCTCGGTTTCTGCGATCACCACATGCGGATGATGGAGCAGAGCGGAAACAAGCTGGGCCTTGCGCTGATGCTGCATACCCACATTGTAAAGACCAACCGGGATACGGCCAAATGGATGAAGGCGCCGGCCAAAGCAGGCGGCGGTCTGTTCCGGAAAAAGGAAGAGACCGAGGATCCTTTGATTTCCTATCTGGATGAGGTCAACAGCACCTGCTTTGTGTGCGACCACATCCGGATGACGTTCCGGTGGTATCTCTACACGATGGTGGAGATGTGGAAGAAGGACCCGGAGTTCCGGAAAAAATACCAGAACAGCCGCGGGCTGTGCAACGAACACCTGCCGGAAGTGCTGCGGGAGGGGAAAAAGCGCCTTTCCGCCGCGGAGTACGCCGAATTCCGGGAGGAGAGCTGCGCGCTGTATCACAAAAATATGGAGCGAATCGCGGACGAACTCTCGTGGTTCATCGACAAGAACGATTACCGGAATGCGGACAAGCCCTGGAAGAACTCGAGGGACGTGCTTGCGCGGGCGGTGGTCAAAACCAACGGCCTGCTGCGGGTCGATCCGGATACCGGCGAGGTCCTGGGTGTGGACCGGCCGCCGAAGAATCCGGAGGAGTGAGAGCAGAGAAACGGAAATGTCCGGAGAGAATCGGTATCGTCCGGATTCATCGAAAAAGAGAACACGAAAGTTCGGATGAATCGACCGATCCGGAGAAATCCAGGAACATAAAATTGGGAAGAACGGATGAAAGAAGAAAGCCGCCGGATGCGTGATGCGCATCCGG
>OMZJ01000018.1 GCA_900315495.1 uncultured Lachnospiraceae bacterium | reverse complement strand
CGCGTTCCGCCTTCTCGCGCTCTGCCTTTTCCGCAGCTTCGCGTTCCGCCTTCTCCGCTGCGATTCTCTTTTCTTCTTCGCGTGCCTCTTCTACTGCCGCGCGCTCTTTCTCAAGGATTTCAGGGGAGGGCGCCGTTCCAAAAGGCCTCAGCTGCTCACTGAACGTACTGGGGAAATCCCATCCCGCATCATCGTCCTCTGTATTCACAGAATCACTGCCTGTGTCCTTGCGGTCTGCCGCCGCTTCGGCAGCTTCGTCCTCGCTCCGGGTTTCTGCTTCTGTTTCTTTTTCTGTCTCTTCGGGATTTTCTTCCCCGGCTGTCTCACTGTCTCCTTCCGACGCGGCTTCCGCTTCGGGCATTTCCTCCGGCTCAGAATCCGATTCCGCGTCTGATGTCTCTTCGGTTTCTTCGGCCTCCTCCGGATTTTCTTCCTCGGCAGTTTCGTCCTCTGCTTCCAGCGCAGTTTCCATCCCGGACTCATCCGCGGCCATTTTTTCTGCCTCGGAGGACGGCTCCGCATCTGAGCCGTCATTCGTCAGAATCACTTCTTCTGCGGCCTCGGATACGTCATCCGAATTCGTCGGTTCCTGCCCTGCAGACTGCAGCTCCTCCGCCGCTTCTTCCGGTACAGCCGGCTGTTTCGCTTCCTGCTCCCGGCGCACCGCGGCCTCCGCCGTTTTTCTGGTGTGCATTTCCAGACTGCGGATTTCATCATCGATGAAATCCTGCTGTGTCACATGTCTGGACTGCCTTGTATCTGCAATGTTCTTCTGAAACTCCCTCTGCAGTCTCCGGAAGGAGTCCTGCGCGGGCAGTTTTCCAGTCGCGTCTGACGTTTTTTCTTCTGTGACAGAGCTCACTGCCAGCGGATCAGCGGTTTCTTTTTCGGCAGAGTCCTCTGCCGGCTGATTCACAGCTTCTTCTCTGACAGGCGTTCCCTCCGATTGCTCTGCGGCCGGCTCAGAAGGCTCCTCTGCAGATTTTTCCGCAGTCTCCCCAGGCAGATCTTCCGATTTCTGCACTGCTTCCGCATTGTCGGCGGCAGCAGTGTCTTCTGACGGATCGGGGACTGCTTTCGCCGCCTCTTCTGCGGCAATATTCTCCTCTGACTCTTCTGCGGCGTTTTCCTCCGCTGGCTTCTTTGCAGCAGCATCCTCCGCCGGGTGACCGGCGGTCTCATCTGTCATGTCCGGTGCGGCGGACGCTTTCCCGCCGGCATTTTCCGAAAGGTTCTCCTCCCCGGAAGGAGCTGTCCCGGACAGAACCTCCTGAATGGAACTCGCGGCTTCTGCAGCGGCTGCCTTTGCCTCCTCTTCCTGGCGGCGGTTCATCTCCTCCAGCTCTGCGCGGAGAGACGACAGACCTTTCAGGGCTTCTTTGCTCCCTTTCTCCCGGGCAAGACCGTAGTAGTAGGATGCCTTCTCATAACTCTTCTCGGCAATCTTGCCCTCCTGGTAGAATTTCCCAAGATAATAGCACGCATCCGCGTCGAGAACATCACTGTCCTCAATCCGGCTGAGCCACGCATAGGCGGTATCCTCCTCCTTCGGGAACAGATCGCCCTTTGCGCAGCAGTTTCCAATAATCAGATCTGCCGTTTTGTCATCCGTCTGGCGGACCGTCGCGGACGCCCACCGGTAGGCCTTCCGAATGTCGCGTTTTTTGCGGTCTCCGTCATAATAATAGTGCATGAGGAAGGTTCCCGCTCCGACCACGCCCTCCTCGGCAGCCTCTGTCATCAGGCGCTCCGCCGCCGCAATGTCCTTTTCGGAAGACGGATTGCGAAAATAAATGAGGGCCAGCTCCATCTTGGAGGCAGAATATCCCTGACGCGCGGCACGGAAAAACCATTCCGCCGCTTTTCCGTAATTGCGGGGCACATTCCCGTAGCCATTCTTGTAGATCAGCCCCAGGTTGTGCTGCATCTGCGGATCCCCGTGCCGGGCAGCCTCCTGATACCATTTCAGCGCGACAATCTCGTTGGCCTCGGTGCCGATGCCGGACAGGAAACAGTAGCCGAGGTTGTATTCCGCATCGGCATAATCCTGCTGTGCGGACATCTGAAACCAGTAGACGGCAGACTCCTCGTTTTTTTCTGTTCCCTTCCCCTCCAGGTAGCAGTTGCCCAGCATATACTGAGCCTCCGGATTGCCCAGACGCGCAGCCTCGTAAAAGCCGGCAGCAGCTTTTCCATACCAGTACTGTGCCTGACGGAGATCCTGCGCAACACCGAATCCCTGCTCCAAACAGACGGCAAACTGCCAGGCTCCGTTCGCGTTGCCCGCTTCCGCGGCGGAATAAAAGCACTGCGCAGCCGCAGAGGGATCCTCTTTCACCCCTTTGCCTTCCTTATAGCAAAGGCCAAGCCTGACCAGGGCATCGGTATTTCCCTCCCGCGCAAGGCGGTACAGTTCATCCAGTGTATATGAATTCATGGTTATGGTAACCTCTTCATCCATCCATCAAAAATCAATCAGTCAATCATCATCCGGTCAATCCATCAAAAAAACAATCGCAGAGTCCGGGCCGGACCGGCCGCTCCGCTTTTACAAAGCCGTGATCGAAAGAATCCGGAGAGTCGTTCTCCCCACCCTCGAACGGGGAAAACATTCTGTCATCCGGCCTTCCGTGACCACGGATCGAAACGGACCAGGGAACAATTCGCCAGAATCATTCTAACATAGGCGTCAACAAGCGGCAAGAATCGGGCAATAATTCCAAAAAAGTCTTGACGAGCGCCCCCGAGCGTGTTATTATTTGGAAGTCGGGTTAAAGACAAAGGGGTATAGTTCAATGGTAGAGCAACGGTCTCCAAAACCGTAAATACGGGTTCGAATCCTGTTACCCCTGTGAACGAAGGCTTTCAGCGCAGGCTGAAAGCCTTCTGTTGTTCTGCAGAGAATCTGTGAGGAATGGTTATGAGAAAGATTCTTGTCTTCGGCAACACCTGCGCCGATGTAATCATCCGCGTCCCGCACCTTCCCTCTACCGCAGAGGATGTAGAACCGACTTCCCAGTCCCTGTCTCTCGGCGGAAGTCCGTTCAACGCAGCCAACGTCGTACGCCAGGCCGGCATCCCGCTGACGTTCATGACGCCGACGGGGACCGGACTTTACGGGGAATTTGTACGTCGGGGACTCGTGGAGCGGGGCTTCCCCCTGACGATTCCGTGCAGAGAGGAAAACGGCTGCTGCTACTGCCTGGTGGAGCCGAACGGAGAACGGACCTTTCTCTCCTACCACGGTGTGGAATATACCTTTCACCGGGAATGGATGAAGGACCTGAATCGCGCGGAATACTGCATGATCTATTTTTCGGGCTTTGAGGTGGAGGAGCCCACCGGCGCCGAGCTGGTTGCGTGGCTTGCCGATTTCCGCCGCCAGTTCCCGGACTGCACCTTTTTCTTTGCGCCCGGTCCGCGCATCCTGACGATTGCCCCGGATCGCCTGAAGGCGGTTCTCGCCCTTCATCCGATTCTGCATGTCAACGAAGACGAGGCCAGGCGGTTCTCCGGAATAGACGATCTGTATGCAGCCGCGGAATGGATCCGCGCGCGCACGGGAAATACCGTAGTCATCACGCTGGCGGAAAAGGGGTCCTGTGCGCTGCCGAAGGAATCGAATACGCTTCTCTTTGCGCCCGCCGTTCCCACCCGCATTGCGGATACCATCGGCGCCGGAGACAGCCACATCGGACAGCTGATGACCAGTCTGTACCGGAACCGCTCCCTGCAGGATGCGCTGATGGATGCAAACATTGTTTCCTCGGCTGTGGTATCGGTGCCCGGTGCCTCCCTGCCGGATGATTCGTACCGGGCTCTGCTGCCGAAACTGGGCTGCAGCCTGCTCGCTGAATGAATCAACCGATCCATCTGTGCCGGTAAAGACCCTCGGCGCAGCCTGCACGGAATCCGTGATGCGGGGCTGATGAATACGCGCCGGCACAAATCCAAATATAACCTGAATGTATGCAAAGAGACTGCTCTGAGATCGAATCAGAGCAGTCTCTTTTGATGCGCCAGTGTCCGAAACCTCCGCACGCAGATGCCAGCCTGTCCCGAACCTTCAACGAGGGCCGAATCCGAAATCCACGCCTGCCGGGACCGGGCCCCGACGGGACAGGGCGGGTCTGCCCTGCCGCAGGAACCGTGCGAACCAACCCGCCGCAGGGACAACGCCCTGGAGATTTCTCACGGCCGGGCGGCCGCGCTCTCCAGCACCGATGCCAGCTCCCTGACATTTTCGACCGGGTATGCCATCAGTCCGTCCGGCACAACCGCATTCTTCAGGCCGGCGCGGGGCAGAATGACATTGGAAAAGCCGAGCTTTGCCGCTTCGCTGAGCCGCTTCTGTACCTGGCTCACTCTCCGCACTTCCCCGGCCAGACCCACCTCACCGAAGAGGATGGTCCGGCTGTCCACGCAGATATCCCTGCAGCTGCTGATGACGGCCGCAATCACGGCCAGATCCGCCGAGGGTTCGCCGATCCGAATGCCGCCGGTCACATTGATATAGACATCACTTTTCCCCAGCCCCAGGCCGAGCCTTTTCTCCAGAACGGCCATCAGGAGACTGACGCGGTTGAAGTCCATCCCTGCCGCCGTGCGCCGGGGAATCGCAAAGGACGTCGGGCAGACTAACGCCTGCACTTCCAGAAGCATCGGGGTGGTGCCTTCCATCACACAGGTGGTCACCGCGCCGCTGACATTCTCCGGACGTCCTTCCAGAAGAACCGAAGAGGGATTTTTGACTTCCCGCAGGCCTTCCTGAACCATCTCGAAGACGCCCATCTCATTGGTCGCGCCGAACCGGTTTTTCGCAGCCCGCAGCATCCGGTAGCTGGTGTTCCGATCCCCCTCGAAATACAGGACGGTGTCCACCATATGCTCCAGCATGCGCGGCCCGGCGACCATCCCCTCTTTGGTCACATGGCCCACCAGAAAGACCGTGATGTTGAGCGACTTTGCGATAATCAGGAGACGGCCGGTGCATTCCCGCACCTGGCTGACGCTTCCCGGCGCGGAGGCAACGTCCTCGCTGTACATGGTCTGAATGGAATCCACCACCAGCATGCTGGGATTCTCACGGCGGACCGTCTCTTCAATGGTTCCGATATTGGTCTCCGAGAGCAGGTAGAGATCGCTTCCGAACGTCCCGATCCGGTCCGCCCGCATGCGGATCTGCCGGAGAGACTCCTCGCCGGAGACGTAGAGAATCTTCCGCCCGGCACTGCTGACGGAGCGGCACACCTGAAGCAGCAGGGTTGATTTTCCGATGCCGGGATCTCCGCCCACCAGAATCAGGGATCCCTGCACAATGCCCCCGCCGAGCACCCGGTCCATCTCCGGGGAACCCGAGGAAAAACGCGGTTCCTCGTCCGCCGCAATCTCGGAAATCCGCTTCGGCCGTCCCGCCGTCCCGCTCTTTGCCGGCGTGCGGGATGCAGAAGAGCCGGCGGATCCCGCCGGCTGTTCCACAAACGTATTCCAGTTTCCGCAGGACGGGCACTGCCCCATCCATTTGGCGGATTCATACCCACACTCCGAACAGAAATACGAAATCTTCTGTTTTGCCATCAATAATGCACCAGAATCTGATGCTGTTCTCCCTCCGGCAGAGAAACCCGGAATGAAATCTTTCCCGTCAGGCTGGTATCCGCGGCAACCTCACTGCCATCCATCCAGACCCGGGCGCGGGGAACATCCGGAACCGCCAGGATAATGTCGGTGCTGCCGATGCCGGAAACGGTAAAGGAAACGCCCTCCTCCGTCTCTTTGTAATCCGTCACCGTTGTGCCCGGCTCGGACTCATAGGCAAAAGCTTCATTCTTTTCAAGCTTTGTCGTCTCATAGAACGTGCGGAGACGGTACTGATCTCCGTTCGCCTCAAAGGCATTGACTTTTCCCTTTTCATTGCGCGTATAGTCTCCAAATCCGAGAGATCCGTCCGCCTCTGTGTAAATGAGTTCCTTTTCTGCTGCCATTTCTGGTGCCTCCCTGAATGATCCTGCCGCCGGTTTCACCGGACGGTGTTCCCCGCTGTGACGGGTTTTTGTATTTTGTTGTTGTCTCTTTTTTCGATGTGCGGTCACTGTTCCGGCTGCGCACCGTCTGTCTCCCGGGCTGCCTTCCTGCCGTGTCGGACAGAGAACGTCAGGAACTTGTCCTTGACATGAATCGTGATCGAATCGCCGGCGGAAATCCGTCCTCCGAGAATCTGCTCGGACAGCGGATCCTCCAGTTTGGTCTGGAGAATCCGACGGAGCGGCCTTGCGCCGAACTTGGGGTCGTATCCCTCGTTGATGAGGAAGTCCGCGGCGTCCGGCGCGATCCGGATCTTCACGCCCAGCTGCGACTGGCAGCGCGCTTCGATCTTTGCCGTCATGATGCCGAGGATATCCTTCATGTTCTCCTTGCTGAGCGGATGGAACACCAGGATCTCGTCAATCCGGTTGATGAATTCCGGCTTGAATGTCTGGCGGACCTCCTCCATGACGCGGTCCTTCATCAGCGCATAATCTGCCTTTTCGTCCGCCGCCGCGCCGAAGCCGAGGCGTTTCGGCGAGATGATGCTGGACGCGCCCAGGTTCGACGTCATGATGATGACGGTATTCTTAAAGCTGACGCGCCGTCCCTGCGAGTCCGTAATCCGTCCGTCGTCCAAGACCTGCAGGAGAATGTTGAAGACATCCGGGTGCGCCTTCTCGATCTCGTCAAACAGAAGCACCGAGTACGGATTCCGGCGCACCTTCTCGGAGAGCTGGCCACCCTCGTCGTATCCGACATATCCTGGCGGGGATCCCACGATCTTGCTGACACTGGCCTTCTCCATGTACTCGGACATATCAACCCGGATCATCGCATTTTCATTGCCGAACAGCGCCTCCGCCAGCGCCTTGGACAGCTCGGTCTTGCCGACGCCCGTCGGGCCGAGGAACAGGAACGAGCCGATCGGGCGGTTGGGGTCCTTGAGCCCGATACGCCCTCTGCGGATCGCCCGGGCAACTGCGGTGACTGCCTCGTCCTGGCCGATGACGCGCTTGTGCAGAGTTTTCTCCAGATTCATGAGGCGCTCGGCCTCCCCCTGCCGGATTGACTGCACCGGAATCTTGGTCCACTCGGCCACCACGTCGGCGACATCTTCTGCCGTCACACGCGGCTGATCCGTCTGTTTCTGGTTTTCCCACGCCGCGCGCGCCTTCGCGATCTCTTCCGCCAGGTCCTCCTGGCGTTTTTTGATTTCTCCGGCCTTCTCGAACGCCTCGGTGCGGATCGCCTCTTCCTTCTCCCGGAGGAGTGCCTTCTGCGAATCCTCCAGGCTCCGGATCGACTCCGGCACGGAATAGGCCGAGAGCCGCACCCGTGAGGACGCCTCATCAATCAGGTCGATCGCCTTGTCCGGCAGGAAGCGGTCATTGATGTACCGCGCCGAGAGCTGCACGGCGCTTTTGAGTGCCTCATCCGTAATCTCCACATGGTGGTGGTCTTCATACACATGGCGCAGCCCGCGGAGGATTTCCGTCGTCTCCTCCTCCGTCGGCTCCTCGATCATCACCGGCTGGAACCGCCGCTCCAGCGCGGCGTCCTTTTCAATGTGCTTCCGGTACTCGTCGATCGTGGTTGCCCCCACGATCTGCAGCTCGCCCCGCGCAAGGCTCGGCTTAAGGATGTTCGACGCGTTGAGCGCTCCCTCCGCGCCGCCCGCATCCACCAGTGTATGGACCTCATCGATGAACAGGATCACATTTCCCGCGTTTTTGACTTCATCGATGATGTTCTTGAGCCGCTCCTCGAAGTCGCCGCGGTACCGGGTACCGGCCACAAGGCTCCCCAGATCCAGCGTGACGACGCGGTGCCCCTTGACGGTATCCGGCACACTGCCCGCCGCGATTTCCTCGGCCAGGCCTTCCGCCACGGCGGTTTTTCCGACACCCGGCTCACCGATCAGGCAGGGGTTGTTCTTGGTGCGGCGGCTGAGAATCTGAATCACCCGCGCAATCTCGCGGCTGCGCCCGATCACCGGGTCCAGCTTTCCCTCCGCGGCAAGTTTCGTGAGATCGGTCCCGTACTGATCCAGCTGCGGTGTATTCGACACGCCCGAGGACGCCGATTCGCCCAGCTTTCCGGCCTCCTCCCGCGCCTGGCTGATGTCCCCGTTGCGCACAGACACCAGTTCCAGGTACAGCTGCCGGATGTCCACATGCATGGATACCAGAAGCCTGGATCCGGCACAGTCCATCACCTTCAGCATGGCGGTCAGGATGTGCTCCGTTCCGACCAGACTGCTCTTGCGCCGGGCGGCCTCCGCCTCGCTGTTCTGCAGAACCCGTGCGGCGCTCGGCGAAAAACCGGACGGCTCCTCCACCGCCACATTGCTGTTGGGCGCGATCAGATGCGCGATCATGTCGTGCAGATCGCCCTCCGTCACGCCATGAGACCGGAGCAGCTCTCCGGCCACACAGGAAGAAGTGCGAAGCATTCCGAGAAGAAGGTGCTCTGTCCCCACGTAGTTCTGATGAAGCTCCGTGGCAGCCGCCCTGGCCTCCCCGATGGCCTGCACTGCTTTTCTCGTAAATTGTTCAAACATAGGCCTGCTCTGTTATTCCTCCGTCAGTTCCGGGAGCCGTTTTCTCAAATAAAGGGCCCGCTCCCGGTCGCAATCCACGCCCTCCAGCCGGCGTCCTGCCATCTCCTGCAGCGTTCCGGGCTGGATTTCCATCATCATCCGGTAGAAATCCGGCTCTGTCCGAAACGCCACCAGCCCTTCCGCCGTCCCCCACCACAGATGGGAGAGAAGCTGCATTGCCGTCTTCTGGGACATCAGCTGCGCATAGCGCAGCGTCCCGTACGCCTTGCAGCACACATCCTGCATCTGCAGACGGTGCCGACCGGCCGCCTCCTGGCGGAGTTTCTTCTCGCGCTCCGTCAGACGGCCGATGACATTGTCCAGGATTTGGATGATGTCGAGCTCACTGATTCCCAGGGTCTTCTGATTAAACAGCACGAAGAGATCCCCGCTCTCTTCCCTGGCAGTGCCGAAGGCCGGGCGGATGCTGACACCGTACCTGCCGATTTCCCCCGGCAGTTCGGAAAAGCCGGCGGACTCCGCCAGCTGCGGCAGATGCAGTACCGCATAGGCCTTCATTCCCGTCCCGACATTCGTCGGATAGGCCGTCCGGTAGCCAAGCACATCGTCAAAGGCGTAGGGATAGATCTGATTGATGGCATCGTCCAGCGCGTTGATGATGCTCCAGACTTTCCGGAATTCGCGGCCGGTATGGCTGACCTGCATGCGGATGTGATCCTCACTGTTGATGGTGACGCTGATTGACTCATCCCTGGAGATCAGAATTCCCGCCCCGTCCGGGTGCTGCAGCGATCCCTTGTGCAGAATCGCCTTCTCATACAGCGTGCGGAGCTTCTCTTCCTCCATCTGCTCCATCCGGAAAGCGCCGGCATCCGAAAGTTCCGGTACCTTCTCCGAGAGTGCCTGAAGCATCTCGTCCGTCGCATGCCCGCATTCCTCCGCCGTCAGCTTCCAGGGAAACTTCAGATCGGCGCGGTTTCGGAACAGCCGGATCCGGCAGGCAGCGGTGACATCACTGCCCTCCCCGGGCTCCTGATACCAGAGTTTATCCATTGGTCTTCTCCTTCAATGCGCGGATCTGGTCGCGGATTTTCGCCGCTTCCTCATAGTCCTCGTTCTCCACCGCCTCCTGCTGTCTGGCCTGCAGAAGCCTGATCTGTTCGGCAGGCGGCATCCCGCTCTGTGCGGCTTCGATGCCCGCGCTCTGGTTCTGCGCTTCCTCCACGGCCTCATCCAGCGAATTCTGCGTGATCCGCTCCTTTGCCTCCTGATAGAGATGGCCGATGTTCTTCGGGTGCTTGCCCACATGCGCGTCGCTGCCCTGGATTTTTTTGATATTGTCGCGGATCAGCGGGCCGAAGGTCTCATAGCACTCCGGGCACCCGAACCGTCCGTCCCGGATGAAATCTCCGTACGTGGTCCCGCAGTTCGGGCATGTCAGCTGATCGGCCGGATCCTCGCTCTCGCTGCCGTTTCCCAGGCCGAGGAGCCCCGACAGAATGCCGGCGAGGGGTGACCCCGCGTCAAAGAGGTTTCCGAATTCCAGTTTTGACGCGCACTGGCTGCAGTAATGATGTTCCGTGGTTTCCCCGTTCACGATTTCCCGGATGACCACGGTCGCTTCCCGGGTATGACACTGCTCACATAGCATTTTTGTTCCTCTCCGGTGCCCCGTCCTGCCCGGGCGCCTCCTGTCCCGCATCCTCGGCTCCGTCCGCAATCGGGACGTTTCCGCCGCCGAAATCCTCGTCCAGGATCTCATCCACGAGGCTGTGAATCTGCTCTCTGGTCATGCCCCGGCAGCTGGCCCGGGCAATTGCGGCGGCCAGAGGTTTCCGGATTTCCAGATCCCCGTCCGACCGCTTCGGATCCACGCTGATGCACGCACCCCGGCGGCGGTCCACCTTGACATAGCCCTCCTGCCGGAGCACGGAATAGGCTTTGTTGACCGTGTGCATGTTGACACCGATGTCATCGGCCAGATTCCGGACGGAAGGAAGCGGATCGCCGTTGCGGAATTCATTCGTCGCAATTCCCATGATGATCTGGTTTCTCAGCTGCATGTAGATTGCTTCGTCACTGTTAAAATCAATCTTGATGACCATCGTTTCCTCCGTCCGGCAGGCCGCCGTCCGAATCGTCTTCTCCTTCCTCGTCATCCTGCATCTGGCTCAGCCAGGCGTCCAGCTGCTCATCGGAGATTTCTCCGTCGGAATCATACACACCGTCCTCGTCGGAATCCTCGTCCCCGAAGGAATCCGGATCCTCACCGCTGTCAGGCCAGTCCTCCCCGGACTGTGCTTCTTTCCCGCCGGCTTCCCGGGACGGATCCGCTGTCCCGTCTTCTTTCCGGTTCCGCATCTCTTCGTCAACGCTGCGGCTGATTTCATCCTGCTCTTCCGGGTTCAGTTCGATGATGCGCAGGCCGTCCGACGGCTCGTCTTTCATCTTACGGCTCTTTTCCGTCAGCATTTCGATCTGGCGGAGCAGCTCTTCCTCCTGGCGGGCTGCCAGTTCCTGCCTTTTGCGCCGCCGCGCCCGCTCTCTCTCCCGGCGCTCCTTCTCAGCCTCACGCTTTTTGCGAACGTATGCGATGCGCACCGCGGCAATGGCAATCACTGCCGCGGCCGCGGCCAGACCGATCAGAAGGCCCCGCATCCCCGCAGAAATGGCAGCGGAATGATCTGCCGGACTGGTTTCTGAGGACACCTGCACCACAACCTGCGCACTGGTTTCTTCCTCCGCGGTCTGCTCTCCTGCAGACACACTGGACGCCGGTGCACTGTCACTGAATACCGTAAGATTCGTATGGCTGATTCTGCTGCCCGGTTCGCGCAGCGATTCCGCCGCCATCGGCAGAATGCTTTCTGCAGTTGTTCCTCTCATCCGTTCTCCCCCCGGCCTTGTTCTGGTTGGTCCGTATCTTCAGCCAGCTCGCGGATTCCCGCGTGCCGCTGTCGGCGTCTCCCTGTCTGGCCCCGTCCCGCAAAGGCTTCTCAAAGCCCTGCGGCTTGTCTGTGATATATTGTATAGCACATACATGGCGGAATGACAAGCGCTAAAAGCATCGGGACCGGATCTTCCGACCCGGCCCCGATGCCTGCCCATTTCTGCTGTATGATGGATTATACGTCCCGGAAATCCGTTACCTCGAAATCGGAATCATCATCGTCATCCGCGGCATCCGAATCGTCTTCAAAGAGATCCTCCAGCATGGATTTCGTCACTCTGCTGTTCTTGACAACCTTCACGGCTCCGCCGGACGGAGAAGCCGCCTGTCTTTCCTCTGCCTCGGGAGCTGCAGCCGTCTGCTCCGGCTCCTGCGCGGCTTCCGGTGCCTCTTTTGTCTCTGCTTCCGCCGGCTCCGCAGCCTTCTTCCGGATCGGTGTCTCCTCCGGCGCTGCCGGACGTGCTGCTGCCGGACGTGCCGCCGGCTTTGCGCCTGCCGGTCGTCTTCCGGCTGCTTCCGCGCCGGATGCACGGCGCACTTCACCGGTTCCGGATGCGGTTTCCTGCGTCCTTCTGCGCACCTCCGACCCGCCAGATGCGCTCCGTCTCGCCTCCGCGGACGGACGGTTGAAACCAGACGCTGCCTGCTCCGCAGGCTGTGCCTTCTTCACCGGGCGGGTGTTCTCCGCCGGCTGGCTTCTGCGCACCGGGCGCTCACTGCCGGCTTTGTCTGACCGCACTGCGCGGCGGACCTCAGACGTGCCCTCTCCGCCGGCGTTTCTCTCCTCTCCGCGGAGCGGTGCCTTCGTAAACTCCGCGCCGCCGGGTCTTCTCCGATAGGAGACGGCCGGACGGGTGTTCAGCTCTTCCACCTTCTGCTCACTCTCGCGCAGGTCTCTCTTTACCCTTCTGAGCTTTGCCGCAGTCACAAGGACGATCACAAGAAGGATCAGGGCGGCAGCGCCTGCACCGATCAGCAGGAGAAGACCGTACATCCGCGTGCGGCTGTTCTCCTCCGTCAGCGTCGCGACATTCGCTGAAGCAGCCGCGGCTGCGGCGCTGTAGCTGGCCGCCTCCGAGGAAGCCTCTGCCGACTGGCTCTGCAGCTCTGCAATCTGCGAGACCATCTCCGGGTCATCGGTGGGCGCTTCCGTCGCGTCCTCCACGTAGCGGATGACCTGCCCGTTTGCCCCGTCCAGACGGTAAATACCCCGGTTGCCGTTCCCGTCCTGGCCGTAGAAGAAATACATGTGCTCGGCACTGGCCGTCTCGCTGGTCCATGCCTGATAGACGATTCCCTCAATGCTGATCTGCACATCGGTGAAGGTTGCCGGGATCTCCAGATCTGAAGGCACCGGCAGGATGACATAGTCGCTGGATACATTGGAGAAGCGGTGATAGGGGATTGCGGTGTCCGTATCCTCGTCATATACTTCCCAGACCACGGAAGAATCGTCCTGAAGGACCGGAAGGAGCGTCAGACCGTCCGTTGTCCGGGCTGCCTGCACCACTTCTCCGTGGTAGGTGTAGGACACCTGTTCGGAATTGTCCGGCAGCGTCACGCCGTCAAGCGAAACCGCAAGATTCAGCGCACCGGTGCTGTCCGCCTCGCTGTCCTGTGCGGAGGTCTCTTCTGCCGACGATGATTCCTCCGCCGTTGTCTCAGTGCCCGCCTCTTCCGCGAATGCTGGAAGTGCCGGGGTCAGCAGCACGGAGGCGCCGAGACTGAGCGCCAGCAGTGCCGATCTGAATTTCTTCATCAAAAAATACCTCCCTGAGCCGGACAGAACCGGCTGTCATTCACTTTTCTTTGGACGCAGAAAGTTTACCCCACAGGCGTGGAATTGTCAACGTCTGTCTGTTTGACTATGTGGAACAACCCTGCAGCCGGAATTTCTCCGGCCGCCGGAAAGCGGTCAGGCCTCGTCAATCGCATGGCCGATGTCCGTCCGCATGTACTGGTCCCGGAAGGAGATGCGCTTCACTGCCTCATAGGCCTTTGCGCGCGCGGCTTTCAGATTGTCTCCGAGTGCGACAACATCCAGCACTCTCCCGCCGTTGGTCACGATGCGTCCCTCGCTGTCAAAGGCGGTTCCCGCATGGAAGCAGTAGGTTCCGTCATTTCCCGGGAAGGCATCCAGGCCCTGGATCGGATAGCCCTTGCGGTAGGATACCGGATAGCCGCCCGAGGCAAGCACGACGCACACGGCCGCATTGTCTGCAAACTGCAAATCCATCTGATCCAGCGTTCCGTCGATGCAGGCCTCAAAGACATCCACAATGTCATTCTTCATCCGGGGAAGCACAACCTGCGCCTCGGGATCGCCGAACCGCGCGTTGAATTCCAGAACCCTGGGGCCGTCCGGCGTCAGCATCAGGCCGTAGAAAATCACGCCGCGGAATGTTCTCCCCTCGGCGCGCATGGCATCCACGGTTTTCTGGAAGACATGGGCACGGCACCACTGGTCAATCTCCGGCGTATAGAACGGGCTCGGGGAGAAAGTCCCCATGCCGCCGGTATTCAGTCCGCGGTCTCCGTCCTCCGCGCGCTTGTGATCCTGTGCGCTGGACATCACTCGGTATGTCTTTCCATCGGTAAAGGTGAGGACGGATACCTCCCGTCCGGTGAGGAATTCCTCCATCACGACGGTATCGCCGGATGCGCCGAATTTGCGGTCCACCATCAGTTCCTGCACCGCATCCAGACCTTCCTTTTCATTCTGGCAGATCAGAACGCCCTTGCCCAGCGCCAGGCCGTCCGCCTTGAGAACCACCGGGTATTTCGCGCGCTTCAGTGCGCTGCGGACTTCCTCCGGCGAATGGAAGGTCTCATACTGCGCCGTGGGAATGCCGTATTTTTTCATCAGATCCTTACTGAACGCCTTGGATCCCTCCAGGATGGCGGCCTTCTTGTCCGGTCCGAAAATGCGCAGGCCGCGCGCCTCAAAGACATCGACAATGCCGCCCACCAGCGGATCGTCCATGCCGACGACTGTCAGATCGATCTTCTTTTCCTCGGCGAAATCGGCCAGCCGGTCAAATTCCATCGCACCGATCGGAACGCACTCCGCCACCGATGCGATGCCGGCATTTCCGGGCGCGCAGTAGATTTTGTCCACTCTGCTGCTCTGCGCTATTTTCCACGCAATGACATGTTCCCTGCCGCCGCTTCCGACAATCAGTATCTTCATTCTGCCTCCTCCGGGCAAATCTGCGCCTGCCCGTCCTTCACCGTCACTCTTCCCTGTGCGAACGCCCTGACCGCCTGCGGCAGGAGCACCCACTCCGCCTGCTGCATCACGCGAAGCTGCAAGGTCTCCGGTGTGTCCTCCGGCAGAACCTCGACCGCCTTCTGCAGCAGGATCGGCCCGTGATCCAGCCTCTCGTCCACGATGTGCACGGTTGCTCCCGTCACCTTGACGCCGCGCTCCAGCGCTTTCTCATGGACCGTCAGCCCGTAGTATCCCTTTCCGCAGAAGGAAGGGATCAGGGAGGGATGGATATTGATGATCCGGTCCGGATACGCACGGATGAGTTCCGGCGGAATGGTCATCAGACATCCGGCCAGCACAACCAGCTGTGCACCGCTCTCCGCAATCACCCGGGTCAGCGCTTCACCGAACAGCGCCGGCGTCTCGAATTTCTTCGGATGAATCACAGAAGTCGGGATGCCGGCTGATGCCGCCCGTTCCAGGGCGTAGGCAGACCGGCGGTTGCTCACCACCAGCGAAATCTTTGTATCCGGGATGGTTCCGTCAGCGATCCGGTCGATGATGGCCTGAAGATTGGTCCCGCCGCCGCTGACCAGTACTGCGATTTTATACACGCTGTCTTTCCTTTCCTGTGGATCGGGGACTCCCGGCGAGACATCCGCCGGAAATATCCCCGCTGCCGCAGACTGCAGGCAGACCGGCGCTCGCCGCGCTGGTCCCGTCTGCCGATCAGATCAGTTTCACGCCCTTCTCGCCGCTCTCCACGCTGCCGATCCGGTATCCCGTCTCGCCGGCCGCGGCGACCGCCGCGAGCGCCTTGTCGGCATCCGCCGCGTCCACGGCAAACACCAGGCCGATGCCCATGTTGAAGGTGTTGTACATGACCTTCTCCTCGATGTCACCCTCGCGCTGCAGGAGGCGGAAAATCGGCGGAACCGGATAGCTGTCCTTTCGGATCACCGCCACCGTCCCTTCCTTCATCATGCGGGGCACGTTCTCATAAAAGCCTCCGCCGGTGATGTGGCTGCAGGCCTTCACACGGACACCCGCGTCTTTGACGCTCTTCAGGGTCTTCACATAGATCTTCGTGGGGGCAAGGAGCGCATCCCCGAGCGTGGCACCCAGTTCCTCCCGGTAGGCTGCCAGATTCTCCGGCGTCATCGCAAAGACTTTGCGCACCAGGGAGAATCCGTTGGAGTGCACGCCGCTGGACGCCACGCCGATCAGGACATCCCCCGCCCGAAGATTTTCCCCGGTGATCCGGTCCTTCCGGTCGACAATGCCCACGGCAAATCCCGCCAGGTCGTACTCGTCCTCCGGGTAGAATCCCGGCATCTCGGCGGTCTCCCCGCCGATCAGCGTCGCACCGGCCTGTACGCAGCCGTCTGCCACACCCTTGACGATCAGAGCGATTCTCTCCGGGATATTCTTTCCGCACGCGATGTAGTCCAGGAAGAAGAGAGGCTCCGCGCCGGCACACGCCACATCATTCACACACATGGCCACACAGTCAATCCCGACGGTATCATGACGGTCCATCAGGAATGCAAGCTTGAGCTTGGTGCCGACGCCGTCCGTCCCGGACACAAGAACCGGATCTTCCATCTCCTTGTACTTTTTCATGGAAAAAGCTCCGGAGAATCCTCCGATGCCGTCCAGAACCTCCGGGCGCATCGTTTTCTTCACATGCTCTTTGAGAAGTGCAACGGATTTGTACCCCGCCTCGATATCTACACCGGCCTGCTTGTAATCCATACTCTTTTCCTCCTGTGGGGTCCGCATGCCGCGGAAATGCCCGGCCTTCTGTGCCGGATGGATGCTGGCTGTCTCTTGCCGAAGATGTCCGGCTTTGCCGCCGGCTGTCTTCGGGCGTTTTCTTCCGGATGCCGTCAGGCTTTCATCCCGTCCAGATACGCTTTCCAGCCGTCGGTCTCCATACGCTTCGCCTTCTGTTCGACGGTCTCTTCCATTTCCTGATTGTACGCTGTCAGTTTCCCGGTCAATTCCGGATCTCCTGCCGCCAGAATGCGGACTGCCAGAAGCGCCGCATTCTGTGCGCCGTTGATCGCGACCGTCGCCACGGGAATCCCGGACGGCATCTGGCAGATGGAATACAGGGAATCCACCCCGCCGAGCGCCTTCGTCTGCACCGGAACGCCAATGACCGGAAGCGTCGTCATCGCCGCCGTCATACCGGGCAGATGCGCTGCACCGCCTGCTCCGGCGATGAGCACCCTCAGGCCGCGGGACGCTGCCGTCTTGGCATACTCTGCCATGCGGTCGGGCGTGCGGTGTGCGGAAACGATGGTGATCTCATAGGGGACACCGAAACGGTCCAGAACTTCCGCCGCCTTGCTGATGACCGGCAGATCCGAGTCGCTTCCCATAATGATTCCAACAACTGGCTTCATCCTTCTTCCTCCTCATCTGAGAATGTAATGGCCGCGTGTGCCGCGCGCACCTGCCGGAGCGCCTCCTCCAGCGTTCCGCAGCAGGCCGTGATGTGGCCCATTTTCCGGCCCGGACGGACCTGTTCCTTGCCATAGAGATGCACCTTGACATCCGGAAACTGAAGCGCTTCCTTCAGCCCGTGGACGTTTGCATTTCCCTCATGGTCGCCGATGATATTCTTCATCACAGTCGGGCCGATCAGACGGGTGCTCCCGGGCGGCATTCCCGTGATCGCGCGCACATGCTGTTCAAACTGGGATGTCACACAGCCCTCGATGGTGTAATGTCCGGAATTGTGGGGTCTTGGCGCCAGCTCATTGACCAGCACATGTCCGTCCTTCAGGACAAACAGCTCCACACAGAGCATGCCCACCGCCTCAAAGGCTTCCAGGCAGCGCTCCGCCACCTCGCCTGCCTCCTTCTGCGTGGCAGCGCTGATCCTGGCCGGCACAATCGTCTCGTCGAGGATGCTGTTCACATGGTGGTTTTCCGCCACGGGATAGACGGCCTTCCAGCCGGCAATTCCACGGCAGGCAAGCACCGAGATCTCCATGGTGAACGGAACGTTTTTTTCCGCCATCAGCGGCAGCTTTCCGCCGCCGAGCGCGAGAAAACCCGCCGCGGCATCCGCCTCCTTCTCCACCAGGTAATTGCCCTTTCCGTCATATCCGCCCGTGCAGCTTTTGAGCATCAGGGGATACCCGAATTTCCGCCCGGCTGCCCGGATGGCCTCCGGCGAATCCGCGCGGACAAACTCCGGAACCGGAATGCCGTGGGACTGCAGCCACTGTTTCTGCACGAACTTGTTCTGAATCAGCGACAGGGTGTGTGAGGAGGGATAGACCGGAATGCCCGCCTTCTCCACTTCCCGGAGCGCTTCCACGCTGATATGTTCAAATTCATAGGTGAGGACATCCGTCATGACGGCCATGCGCCGGATCGACTCGACATCGTCAAAGCCGGCCACCATGTGCAGGTCTGAAATACCATGGCACGGGCAGTACATCGTGGGATCAAGGACGTAAAACTGGCTGTCCAGCCTTTTCCCGTCCAGAATCATCATCTTTCCGAGCTGTCCGCCGCCGATAATACCGATTTTTTTCATTGCTGTCTCCCGTTCTGTGCCGAAAATTTCTCCCCGGCCTCTGCCGCACCCGCGCTGCTCACTTTCCCAGCCAGGAAGCGGAGCAGCTGCCTCTGTGTGCGGGTCGGCTGCAGCCCGGTGTCCGCGGCATCCGCCTCCTCCCGGAGGAGGCGGGAAAACATCTCCGCCCGACCTGCACTGACACTGCCGGATGAAAATGCTTCCGCAAGCGCGTGTTCGTACAGGCTGACATACTGCGCATCCAGTACATATGCGTAATCCCCCCGGTGTGACGCGCGCAGGCCCTCCGGCAGATCATCCTCCAGCACCAGGAAGATGCCCCCTGCCGCCGGGCGGCGGATCACGTCTGGCCGCACAAGCGCCGCGGCAATCTCCGTCAGGCAGTCTGCCGCAAACGCGGCGATTTCTTCCCGCAGCCGTCCGGCCGGGATTCCGCCGGCCAGCTCCCCGTGCAGGAAAACTGCCATCTCGCAGAGATCGCACCAGGCAGTCTCCCCTTCCGGTGTGCCTGCGCGGTGAAAATCCGCCGCCTGCCGTGCCAGAAGCGCCAGGACGCAGGCCGCCTCGCCGGCGGTCCTGCCGAAAAGATTCCGGCAGGCAGAGAAGGCAAGGAACCCCTCTTCGGAACCGCCGGACAGGAAGACATCCGACAGGACGGCAAAAAAATGTCCCCACGGGTCCGGAAGTTCCGGGGTTTTTCCAAGCTCCCAGAGTCTGCCGGAAACGGAGGCGATCCGCCAGGAGAGATCTGTCTCCGGTATATTCACCGGATTCTCCGGACGGCCGCCCGCCGTTCTCCCGCTGTCCGTCCCCCGGGTGCAGCCGGCCTCCGGCCGGATGTCCGCGTGTCTCCATTCATTCTTCATCCGCTACACACCCGATACAAAGACAAGGCAGAGGCAGGCGAGGACGGCCGCATTTGCCGCCATCCCTGCCGCACAGGTGCCGTGCCGCGTTTCCCTGTTCCGGAATCCGGCCGCCGCGAGAACCAGACCGGCGACCGACATGGCACAGGCGGCGAAACACAGGGCGCCGACGCGCGTGTCCGCCTTTCCCCGCGCTGCGGCCGACATACCCACGGAGACGGCAAACAGCACGGCCTCCGCCAGAAACAGCAGCAGGCTGATTTTTCCAAAGGCAGACGCCGGCTTCCGTCCGTAGCCGAGGCCGGAGGGCTGTCTGCGGCCTAATTTCTGTGATTTTTGTGCCATCGCTGTTCAGAACGTGATATTGCTGCGGTTGGAAAGGATCTTTGCGCCGCTGACAATGGCAAGAACCCCGGCTGTAATGCCGGCCGCAATCATGATAATTCCCCCGACCAGGCTGGCCGTTCCCGCACCGGTGAGGGATTTGTACATTTTTTCACCCATCCGCCTGTTCCTCCACTCCGTATTTCTGGTAGTAAGCCCGGATCTCTTCCATCATCCGGTCATCAATGACGACTTTTCCATTCACCGGATGGTTGTAGAGCACTTCCACGACTTCCTTCATGGTCACGATGGGCCGGACACGGATGCCGTATTCCTCCGAGATCTCCTCGACCGCACTCTTTCCGCCGGTGCCCCGCTCACAGCGGTCCACCGAGATGCAGAGGCCGGTGACCTGAATCTTCCCCTGCGCCATGAGGATCGGCATCGTCTCGCGGATCGACTTTCCGGACGTCGTGACGTCCTCAATCATCATCACGCGGTCGCCGTCTCCGATCGGCCCGCCGAGGAGAATGCCCTTGTCGCCGTGATCCTTGATCTCCTTGCGGTTGGAGCAGTACCGCACCTCCTGGCCGTAGAGGTCGTTCAGCGCGATCGTCGTCGCGACGGAAAGCGGAATTCCCTTGTACGCCGGGCCGAACAGAACGTCGAAATCCTCCCCGAACGACGCATGGATGGCCTTCGCATAGAACGTGCCGAGTTCCTTTAACTGGCTTCCGGTGCGGTAATAGCCGGTATTGATAAAAAACGGGGTGTTTCTGCCGCTCTTGGTCACAAAGGACCCGAAGCGGAGCACCTGACAGTCTACCATGAAGCGGATGAACTCCCGCTTGTAATCTTCCATTCTGCTCTCCTTTCCGTCTGTTTCGATTCCGGGATGGCGGCTTTGCCGATGCAAAGCCCTCCGGATGCCGGTTTCTCCGGGATGTCGGTTTTGTCCGGACCGCAGGATTCCTTCCGGCAGGCTTCCTTCGCCGGGACCAGGTTCATGCCCGGTCGTGTACACGGCCGATCAGGTCTG